>NZ_CP039865.1:300000-570000 GCF_005160265.1 Phreatobacter aquaticus
GACACTCGCACGGCGCCCATCCTCACGCTCGACAATGTGGTCGGCGGCTATGGCGCCATCACCATCCTCAATGGCACCAGCTTCGCGGTCCGACCCGGCACGATCACAACGGTGATCGGCCCGAATGGCGCCGGCAAGTCCACCGTGTTCAAGGCGATCTTCGGCCTTCTGAAGCTCTCCTCCGGCCGCATCCATTTCGACGGCGCCGAGATCACTCGGCATCCGCCGCGCGATCTGATCGCGCGTGGCATCGTCTATGTGCCGCAGGGCCGCAACGTCTTCGCCGAACTCTCGGTGCGCCACAATCTGGAGCTTGGCGCCGTCGCCATTCCCGGCGTCACCGATCTCGGCCAGCGGATCGAAGCGGCGATGGACCGCTTCCCCATGCTGCGCACCAAGGCCGATGCCCAGGCCTCCACACTCTCCGGCGGTCAGCAGAAGATCCTGGAGGTCGCCCGCGGCCTGCTGCTCGAGCCGAAGCTGATGCTGATCGACGAACCCTCGATCGGCCTTTCGCCGCTCATGGTGCAGGAGGTGTTCGCCATTCTGAAGGACCTGCGGGCCAAGGGCGTCACCATCCTGCTGATCGAACAGAACGCCAAGGCGGCGCTGTCGATCTCCGACGAGGCCATCGTGCTGGAACAAGGCCAGACCCGGATGCACGACACAGCTGCCGCGATCCTCGCCGACCCACGCGTCGGCCAGCTCTTCCTCGGCGGCGCCCTGACACCGGCCGCCTGACCTCAGCTCTCGCCAAGGCGTGCGATATCATCGGTGATCTGGCGGACAAGCTGGCGCGCCGGCGCATTCAGCGGGCGACCTGTCGCGGTGAGCAGCCCGATGCCCACCTTGTTGATCGCCTCCGAGGCAAATGGCCGCCAGACCAACTCGCCGCGCTCGATCTCCTCCAGGAAGCCGAGTCTTGTGAAGAAGGCGATGCCCATGCCGAGGCGGATCGCCCGCTTCAGCATCTGGATCGAATTCGACGTGATGCGCGGCACCGAGTGCGCGCGGAACGCCGAGAAGTCCGGGTCGATATCGGCCGAGCGCGGCAAGGGCCCGGCCTGCGCCAGGAACGGATAGGCCCGCGCCTCCTCGAAACTGACGATCCGCTTGCCGGCGAGCGGATGGTCCACCGGCATGATGACGCCGAGCGGCGCCGGGATCTCCGCCAGCAGCTGGACGCTCCGCACCATCTGGCCAACGAAGGTGAAGCCGATATCGGCGCGGCCATCGGCGAGTTGCTCCGGCACCTCGCTCGGCTGCACGGCCAAAACCGTCAGCGTCACCGCCGGAAAGTCGGCGCGGAACCGGTCGATCACGCGCGGCAGGAAATCGACCAGCAGCGAATCCACCGCCACGATCGTCACGTGGCCGGACTTTGCCTCGCGGAGATCGTCGATCTCGGCGCGCACGCGATCATAGTCGTGGAAGGTCGTGGTGACATGGCGGAGCAGCAAGTCGCCCGCTGCCGTCAGCCGCATGCCGCCGGGCAGCCGGTCGAACAGCGGCGTGCCGAATTCGCTCTCGAGCTTCAGGATCTGGCGGTTGAGCGCGCTCGCCGCAACATTGAGATGCCCGGCCGCCTTGCGGATCGAGCCGAGCCGGGCCGTCTCGCGGAAATAGGCAAGGGCAGCCGCATGCATCGGCTCTAGCCGGCCCTGGCGGGCCAGGCCGCGACGACCGGATGGTCGACCGCGCGGGTGGTCTTGGCGTCGGCACCGCGAGGCGAGCCGAGACCGGTCACCTCAGGGCCGAAATAGGCGCGATTGACCTCGACCCACATGGTCAGTTCCTCCGGCAGGCGGTCGTCGGCGTGAATGGCTGCCACCGGGCAGACCGTCTCGCAGAGACCACAATCGATGCACTCGTCCGGATGGATGTAGAGCGTGCGGCCACCCTCGTAAATGCAGTCGACCGGGCAAGCGTCGAGACAGCCCCGGTCCTTCACGTCGATGCAGGCATCGGTGATGACGAAGGGCATGGGCTCAGCGACCCTTCCAGACAGGCTTCCGCTTCTCCACGAAGGCCTGGACGCCCTCGCGCGAATCCTCGGAATTCAGCGCCTCCACCAGCGCCGGCAGACGCTGCGCCTGGGCTTCCGCCGCGGTCAGATGGGCGGTGCGCCGGACCACCTGCTTGATGGCGCGCACCGACAGCGGCGCGCAGGCGAGGATTTCGGCGAGCCAGCGATCGACCGCCGCATCGAGCTCGGCCATCGGCACGACCTCGTTGACGAGCCCGAAGGCGAGCGCTTCCGGCGCCTTGATCCGCCGCCCCGTGAGCAGCATGCCCATGGCGGCGCGATGCGGAATCTGCCGCTGCAAGAGCGTCATGCCACCATCGAGCGGCAGGCGCCCGACGCGCGCCTCCGGCAGGCCGAAGGTCGCGTGATCAGCCGCCACGATCAGGTCGCAGCCGAGCACCATCTCAAAGCCACCGCCGACCGCATGGCCGTTGACGCGAGCAATCACCGGCACGTCCAGCGTCTCGCGCAGCGCGATGCCGCCGAACCCGCCCGGACGCGGCATGGCCCAGTATTCAAGGCCGGACGCACCGCTGCCGCCCTTCATGTCGGCGCCGGTGGAAAAGGCGCGCTCGCCCGATCCCGTCAGCACCACGGCGCGGATCGCACGGTCGCGCTCGATCGTGCCCCAGATCGCCTGCAATTCCTGCTCGGCCCCCTGGTCGATGGCGTTCATCACCTCGGGCCGATCAATCGTGACCCAGGCGACGTGATCCTTCGTCTCGAAGCGGATCGCCATCACTCGGCCGCGCGCATGGTGGAAGCGGCGACTTCGGCGCGCACCGCGTCCGTATCCCGACCAAGCGACGGCGGCGCGACGCGGATCGAGACCGGCGCATCCGACATGTGGATCGGCGAGCCGACCACCCGGATGCGCTCGATGTCGCCATCGGCCTCGATGATCATCTCGTTGATCGCCGTCTGCTCGTCGGCCAGCGCCTCGGCAAGCGAGCGCACCGGCGCGCAGAGCAGGTCCTGCTCCTCGAGCCGTCCGAGCCAATAGGCTGTGGTGTTGGAGGCGAAGCGGGCGCGGAAAATGTCCTGCAGCGCCTTCTTGTTCGTCACCTGGTCGGCGAAGGTGGCGAAGCGCGGATCCTTGCCGAGATGGTCGATCTCCAGCGCCTTCGAGATGTCGCCAAGCGGATCGGCCTTGAAGGCCCCGACCATCACTAGCGCGCCATCCGAGGTCGGGAACACGCCAGACAGCGGCATGGCGCCCCAGTTCACCTCACGCCCGCGCATCAGCTGGGCGGCGGCTTCCTGTGTCTGGGCGGCGAGCATGGAATCGAGCAGCGAGACGGCGATCCGCTGGCCGCGGCCGGTCTTCTGACGCTGCAGGATTGCCAGCAGCACGCCCTGGACGAGATGCATGCCGGCGGAATAGTCGGCAAAGGTGGTGGCGTGGACGGCCAGTGGCTGGTCGTCGTTGGAGCGGCGATGCATGACGCCGCTCATCGCCTGGGCCAGCACGTCCTGCCCGCCCTTGTGGGCATAGGGGCCTTCAAGGCCATAGCCGGTGCCGACCGCGTAGATCAGCTTCGGATTGACCTTTGCGAGGTCCTCATAGCCGAAGCCGAGACGCTCCATCACGCCGGCACGGAAATTGTTGACCACCACGTCGGAGCGGCGCGCGAGATCCAGCACGAAGTCGCGGTCCTCGGTCTTGCGCAGGTCGAGCACGATCGACCGCTTGTTGCGGTTGAGCGAGCAGAAGACCGGCCCGAGCAGGCCCGCCGGATCGTTCGGGAAGGCGGTGCGCGACAGGTCGCCGGTGCCCGGCTTCTCGATCTTGATGACGTCGGCGCCGTAATCGGCGAGCATCTGGGTCGCCACCGGCCCCATCATCACCTGGGTGAAGTCGATGACCTTGATGCCGGCGAGCGGCAGGGTGTCGGGGGCGCTCATGCGGCCTTCTCCATGATTTTCGCATTGGCTGAGGGAATGTCGCCGGGATCGCCACCCTGGGCGCGCACCCGTGCGCAGATCGCCGCCGGCTGGACCTGGCGGGGCTGGATGTTCGAAGCAACCGCAAGTGCCGCCGCGACGCCGGCCGACTGGCCCATCGACATGCAGGGCGGAATCTCGCGCGACTGCTTCTGCGCCGCTTCGGTCGCAGCATAGTGACGGCCGGCCACCACCATGCCGTCAATGCCCTTGGGCAGCATGGCGCGATAGGGCGTGTAATAGTCGCGGCCGCGCGCCACCGTATCGGCGAAATGGACCCGGTCCATCACGTCGTCCTTGGTCACGACATAGTCGCCCTCGAGCAGCCGCGTCTGGCGAACGCCGAGCTGCGGCGCGACATCCACCACGAAGCACGAACCGAAGCCCGGCATGTTGGCGCGGACGAAATCGACCAGCGCATAGATGCGCTTGCGGCCCTCGAAATCGGCTTTGGTGATGTCTTCCACCGACAGGCCGTCGAGGCCGGTCATATGCGGGCAATTGCACCAGACGATGCCCGGCAGCGGCGTCTTCAGCCACCAGAGATCCCACGAGCCGCCCATCAGGCGCTTCGCCTGCCGGTCGATCTTGGCATAGGTCTCCGGGTCCTCATGGCGGAAGCGCTCGGCTTCTTCCGTATCCACGCCGCCGAGGCGGAACACCGTGGTGAGAATGTAGGACCCGTGGACGAAGCCGGCGCCGGCGGCGGAGGCGACATCGAGATCGCCGGTCGCGTCGATCACCACATCGCCCATGATCGCCTGGCGGCCGGCCTTGGTCTCGCAGATCACGCCCTTGATGCGGTTGCCGTCCATGACGGCACGCGAGAACCACGAGTGCAGTCGCACATCGACGCCGGCCTCCGCGATCATGTCATTGGAGATGCGCTTCCAGCCATCGGGATCGAAGGCGGCGGCCATGACGATCGGCGCGGGCTTGGTCTGCGCACGGAAATCGAAGGCGCCCCATCGGCCCCATTTGCGCAGAAGTTCCCAGCTCTGGCCGCGCTCTTCCGGCGGCGGGAACACGCAGGCGCCGACCTTGGCCATCCGGTCGATCATCTCGGTGCAGATGCCGGTCGTGGTGACCTCATCACCGTTGTGCATGTCGTCGAGCACCAGCACCATGCCGCCGGCGGCAAGACCGCCGAGATAGGGATAGCGCTCGATCAGCGTGACGGAGGCGCCTTCGCGCCGCGCAGCGATGGCCGCCGAGAAGCCGGCGGGGCCACCGCCCACAACCACCACGTCGGAGCGGGCAACAATTGTCGCCTCGCCGGGAGAGTCGGTGATCCGTTCGGAAGTCATGTCCGCGCTCATGATCGTCTCCGGGGAAAGTCAGTGAGAATTGGCAGGCTGCCAGCGCACGACGAAGCGCTCGACGGTGAGGATCGCCACGAAGAACAGCACCGAGAAGGCCGAACCGACCAGGACGGTGGCGTAGAGCATGGCGGAATCGAAATTGTAGGTGGACTGGATGATCAGGGCGCCGATGCCGGTGGTGGAGCCGATCCACTCGCCGACGATGGCGCCGATGACCGCTGTCGAGGCCGCGATCTTCAGGGCCGAGAACAGATAGGGCAGCGAGTTGCGCAGGCGGAGCTTGAAGAACACCTCGCTCTTCGAGGCCGAGAGCACCCGCATGAGCTCCATCGCCTGCGGGTTCACTGCCTCAAGGCCGCGCACCATGTTCACCAGCGTCGGGAAGAAGCAGATCAGCGCCGCGATCGCGATCTTCGGCTCCATGCCATTGCCGAGCAGCAGGACCAGGATCGGCGCCTTGGCGACCACCGGGATCGTGTTGATCAGCACGACGACGGGGAAGAAGGCTTCCTCCATCGACTTGGAGTGGACGAACAGGGTCGCGAGCAGGATCGCCGCGATGTTGCCGATCAGGAAGCCCGAGAAGGCTTCGATGGCGGTCGGCAGCAGATTGATCAGCAGGATGTCGAGTTTGGTCCAGAGCGTCATCAGCACCAGCTGCGGTGACGGCGCGACGAAGACCGGTACCTTGAAGAACCAGACGACGAATGCCCAGAGCCCGAGCGCCGCGACAATGCCGGCGGCCGGCAGCAGGCGGCGGCGCCAGAGGAGAAGCGTCTGCGCGTCGCGATAGGCCTTTTCAGCGGCGGCAACGCCTTGATCGATGCCGAGGTCGACGGCGGTCATTGTCCCCTCCCGAGCGCATCGCGCAGCTTGCTGGCCGCGGCCACGAATTCCGGTGTCTCGCGAATACGCAGATCGCGGTCGCGCGGCATGTCGACATGGGTCATCGAGGCGACGCGGCCGGGATTGGCGGCCAGCACCAGCACCTGTTCGCCGAGATAGAGCGCCTCGTAGACCGAGTGGGTGACGAACAGGATGGTGGTCGCCGTCTCCTGCCAGATGCGGCGCAACTCCTCGTTCAACCGATCGCGGGTGATCTCGTCCAGCGCACCGAACGGCTCGTCCATCAGGAGCAGCTTCGGCCCGCCGAGCAGGGCGCGGGCGATCGACACGCGCTGGCGCATGCCGCCGGAGAGTTCATGCGGGAAACTGCCCTCCCAACCCTCGAGACCGACGAGCTTCAGAAGCTCGCGCGGCGTCGGCGAATTGGCCGGCAGCGCGCGCCTGCCGCCGACTTCAAGGGGCAGCTCAACATTCTCCAGCGCCGTGCGCCAGGGCAGCAGCGCTGCGTCCTGGAACACGAAGCCGAAATTGCGCTGCCTTCGCGCCTCTTCCGGGCTCATGCCGAAGACCGAGACATCACCGCTTGATGGCTGAACGAGATCGGCCACCACCCGGAGCAGGGTCGACTTGCCGCAGCCGGACGGTCCGAGGAGGCTGAGGAAACCGCCGGCCGCCACGTCGAACGACACGTTCTCCAGCGCCGTCACCGTCCGGCGATCGGTGACGAAGCGAACAGTGACGTTCTGGCAGGCGACAGCGTGCGACGGCGCGCGCATCATCCGGACCTTTCCGGTGCGAGGACGAAATCAGTCAGGCGATAAGGCGATCAGCCGATCTTCACCCGGCCATCAGCCGTGGCCTTGAGGATGTCGAAGGTGACGACTTCTTCAAGCTTGGGCGTCTTGCGCGAGAACTGGCCCAGCTGGGAATAGAGATCGATCTGGTCCTGCCAGACCTTCGGGTCCATGGCGCCCCAGCCACCCGTCTTGGTGCTGTCGGAAAAGGCATATTGCAGCATCACATCGAGGGCGACGCGCTCGTCGGCCTTGTTGAGGTTGGGGAATTCCTTGACCAGCATGTCGGTCGCGGCATCGCGGTTGGCATGGGCATAGGCCCAGCCCTTCGAGGTCGCGCGCAGGAACTTGGCGAGCTGGTCCGACTTCTTCTGGATCGTGTCGACGGTCGCGTAATAGGGCAGCGCATAGAGCTTGACGCCGGCATCCCACAGCCGAAGGTCGACCCGGTCCGGCCCCAGAACCTTGAGCGCGGTCGTGTTGGTGAGCCAGCCGGTGACGACATCGACCTGGCCGGTCAGCAGCGGCGCCATGTCGGCGCCGATCGGGATGATGGTCACGTCCTTCTCGGGGATGTTGTTCTTGGCGAGCAGGGCGCGCAGCAGGATGACGCCGGTGGCCTGGATGCCGACCTTCTTGCCGACCAGATCGGAAGCCTTGGCGACCGGGTTCTTCTTCAGCGAGAAGAATGTGTAGGGGTGCACCTGCGCGCCGGTGGCGAAGCAGCGGATCGGCAGGTCCTGCGAGGCGGCCAGCATCAGCGACGGACTGGACGACACCTGGCCAACCTCGAACCGGCCAGAGGCCACCACCGCCACGCCGTCAATGTTCGGGCCACCGGCCTGGAACCGGAGCTCGATACCCTCGGCATCGTAATAGCCGAGCTGCTTGGCGCAGACCTCGCCGATCTGGTTGCCCGAGAGCAGCCAGCCAAGCTGCAGATTGATGACCGGCTTGCCCTGGGCATTGGCATCGACGCCGACAAGAGCGGTCGCCGCGGTGGTGGCTGCCAAGAATGTCCTGCGATCCATCGTCATAGTCGCCCCCTGCGCTGTGGCGTGATGGCCGTTGCCGGCTCGATGGACAGACAGGAAATCACAGGTGCCCTTTGCCACAAAGCGCAAAGAATCGCTCCACCTGTCCTAAATTTGCGCACACTCGGAGAAGGATTGACGCTCCGCGCCGGACGGTGCTCCGTAGCCGCGGGGAGGCATCGCCATGGCACTGGTACTGACACACGCAACTGTCGCGACCGTCGACGGCCAGGACCGGGTGCTCCACGATCACGACATCCGCATCGCGGGCGACAGCATCACGGCGATGGGGGCCGGCGGCACACTGGCCGAGCCGGGCGACACCGTGATCGACTGCGCCGACGGCCTCGTCATGCCGGGCTTCGTCAACACCCATACCCATGCCACCCTCGGCCTGTTCCGCGGCCTTGCCGACGACAAGCCGCGCGCCTTCTGGCCAGAGGGCGGCTACCGGGTGGACGGACAGGATCGTTTCACCCGCGCCGACTATGAGCGCTCCCTCAGCGAGGCCTGTTCGGAATTTCTGCTCAACGGCGTCACCACCATTGCCGACCGCGTTGCAGACATGGACCTCTTCGCGCCCATCATCGAGGCGAGCGGGCTGCGCGCCAGCGTCGGCTCGACCCTGGTCGACGTATCGGGACCCGCCAACTGGGGCCCGACCGAGCGATTGATCGAGCGCTACGGCACCGATCCCGCCCGCTCGCGGCTCACCGCCGGCATCGCGCCTCATGCGCTCGACACCTGTTCGGATGCCCTGCTGAAGGAATGCGCTACCCGCGCCCGCCACATCGGCGCCAGGATCTATCTCCACGTCGCCCAATGCGAGGCCGAGGTGGCGGCCGTGCGCCGTCGCGGCCATGCCGGCGCGCTTGCCTGCCTGCGCTGCGCCGGCCTCACCGGTCCCGACGTGATCGCCGCCCACGCGATCTATCTCGACGAGAGCGAGCACGAGGGCTGGTGTGCCGATGGCACCGCCATCTGCCATTGCCCGGCGAGCAATCTGAAGATCGAGGCCCGCACCATCCCGCTCGCCCGTTTCGTCGACCGCGTGCCGGTCGGGCTCGGCACCGACTGGACTGCCTCCAACAACAGCATGGACATGTTCTGGGAGATGCGGCTCGCCGCCCTCGTCGCCAAGATGAAGGCCGACGACCCGGAAGTGCTGCCGGCAAAGCGCATGCTGCGGCTGGCCACGATCGATGGCGCCCGCGTCATGGGCATCGATCACATCACCGGATCGGTGGAGGTCGGAAAACGCGCGGATCTCGTGGTCCTCGATCTCACCCAGCGCGAGATGCAGCCGCTGCACGACCCCGTCTCGAACATCGTCTATTCCGCGACGCCGCGCAGCGTTCGCGATGTACTCGTCGACGGGGCGATCCGCGTGCGGAACGGCCGGCTGACGGCCGCCTGATCCTTCGCACCCGGCACCGACTGGATCAAAGACAAGGACGCGCCTGTCGCGTCTAGTCAGGCTCCGTTTGGCACTCAGACAGGACCGGCATCCTGCCGATGCGGCGCCGCAAGGAGCAAGACCATGGCAAGCGACACGATCGCGGGGGGTGAGCCTCGCCGCCTCGTCCGCCGGCTGACGCTGACCCATTCCGTGCTCTATGGGCTGGGCGTCACCATCGGCGCTGGCATCTATGTGCTGGTGGGCGTTGCCGCCGGCCGCAGCGGCATGCATGCGCCGCTCGCCTTCGTGGCGGCTGCCCTGATGATGAGCTTCAGCGCGGCGACCTTTGCCGAACTCGCCACCCGCATGCCGGTCAGCGCCAGCGAGGCGGCCTATGTGAAGGCGGCCTTCAACCGCGAAGGCCTGAGCCTTGCCATGGGCCTCCTGGTGGTCGTCACCGCCACGATCTCGGCCGCCACCATCACCGTTGGCAGCGCCGGCTATATCGGCGTCTTCATCGGACTGCCGCCGGGCTGGATCATCACGTTCACCGTGCTGGCCATGGCGGGCGTCGCCTGCCTCGCAACCGTCCATTCGGTGTCCTTCGCCGGCATCATGACGGTGGTCGAGGTCGGCGGCCTCGTGCTGATCATCGCAGCAGGCCTCGGTCAGGGTGCCGAGATCGTGACGCGGCTGCCCGAAATGTGGCCGGCGCCCGGTGAAGCCGGCGCCTGGAGCGGCATCGCCGGTACCGCCCTGATCGCCGTCTTCGCCTTCATCGGCTTCGAGCACCTGGTCAATGTCGCCGAGGAGATCAAGGATCCGCAGCGCACCCTGCCCCGCGCCCTGTTCCTGACCCTTGGCCTGACCGCCCTGCTCTACGTCCTCGTGACTTGGGTGGCGGTGACCGCTGTGCCCCCCGCCGAGCTTGCCCGTTCAGCAGCGCCGCTGGCCCTGGTCTTCGAGCGGCTGACCGGCATGCCGCTGGTCACGATGAGCGCGATTGCGGTGGTCGCCACGCTCAATGGCGTGATCGTCCACATGATCATGATCGCCCGCGTGCTCTATGGCCTCGCCGACCAGGGAAGCCTGCCGCGCGGCCTCGCCGTGCTCAATCCGCTGACCAACACCCCGCTTTTGGCAACCGCGCTCGGGGCCGCAGCCATCCTCTTCCTGGCGCTCGCCGTGCGGCTCGAAGGCTTGGCCAATCTCACGTCCCAGTGCACGCTGGTCATCTTCGCAGCCGTGAATCTCTCGCTGCTGGCGATCAAGTGGCGCGAGGACGCGCCGCCGCCCGGCATCTTCCAATGCCCGGCCTGGGTGCCGGTGGCGGGCTTCGTTGCCAGCCTGCTCCTGCTCGGCATCGACCTCGTCCTCCGCTGATTGCGCAGCAAGGCCCGCCGGCTTTGACTTTGCTGGCAACCGGCGGCATCCAGTGCCGGCGCTGCCGCAATCGGCGCGCTGTCTGGACCCCGCCATGCCCCATTCCGCTGTTCTCACCCTCTCCTGCCCCGACCGCCCCGGGATCGTCGCGGCCGTCTCCGGCCACCTGTTCCAGGCCGGCTACAACATCCTGGACGCCAACCAGTTCGATGACACCGAAAGCGGCCGCTTTTTCATGCGGGTGGTGTTTTCTCCCGTTGAGGGCAGCCCGCCGGTCGAGGCGCTGCGCATCGGCTTCGCGCCCATCGCGGAGCGCTACGCCATGACCTTCGCCATCCGCCCGCGCGCGGAGCGCCAGCGCGTCATGCTGCTGGTCTCGAAATTCGACCATTGCCTGGCCGACCTGCTCTATCGCTGGCGGATCGGCGAACTGCCGATGGACCTTGCCGGCATCATCTCGAACCATCCGCGCGAGACCTTCGCCCACCACGATTTCGGCGACGTGCCGTTCCACCATGTCCAGATCACCCGCGAGACCAAGCTGGAAAAGGAAGAGGAACTCTGGCGGATCATCGAGGGCGCCCGCACCGATGTCGTGGTGCTCGCCCGCTACATGCAGGTGCTGTCCGACAGTCTCGCGGCGAGGTTGTCCGGGCGCTGCATCAACATCCACCACTCGTTCCTGCCGGGCTTCAAGGGCGCCAAGCCCTATCACCAGGCCCATGAGCGCGGCGTCAAGCTGATCGGAGCGACAGCGCACTACGTTACCGCCGATCTGGACGAGGGACCGATCATCGAACAGGACGTCGAGCGCATCAGCCACCACGACACGCCCGACGATCTGGTGCGCAAGGGCCGCGACATCGAGCGCCGCGTTCTGGCGCGCGCGCTGGCTTTTCACCTCGACGGACGGGTGCTCGTCAACGGCTCGCGCACCGTCGTCTTCCGCGATTGAGAGCGGCCCCACAAATACTTCGCCACCTATCTAATTGTGGTATCGAGTTTCGATAGTCGAACCCTTCTGCGATCTTTGTGAATACAATTGACGCGTGTGTCAGAGTCGCCTCTTCTATGGGAAACGAGTGTTCGCACTCACATCCGTATTGAGGGACTACGATGGCACGGGGAGAGAAATTCGCGGTCGATCACTATGCGCTCGACCTGATCGACGACTGGCGAAAGATCAAGGAACCCACCACGGTGTTCAAGGATCTGACACGCGTCATGTCGGATTTCGGCTTCTCGTCGGTCATCGTCACCGGCCTGCCCGTTCCGCACGAGAGCCTTGAGCCGATGGTACTGGCTCACCATTGGCCGGAGGGCTGGTGGGAGCGCTACCACCAGCAGAACTATATCGACATCGACCCGACGGTCGCCCGCGTGCGGTCCAGCGAGGACGCCTTCCGCTGGGGCTCGACGCGCAGCCCCCTCCTCAAGCCGAAGCAGGTGCGGGTGCTGGACGAGGCTTCGGAATTCGGCCTGGGCGACGGTTTTTGCGTGCCGATCCCACTTCTGAACGGCTTTGAGGCCGTCGTGAGCTTCGGTTGTGACAAATACATGCTCACCGAGCGCGAGGAAGCGGCCCTCCAGGTGATCGGCATTTCCGCCTATCACGCCATCCGCAGGCGGCGTAACCCAACCCCTGAAAGCGAGGGGCGCAGCATCCTCAGCAAGCGAGAGGTGGAGTGCGTGAAGTGGACGGCGGCGGGCAAGAGCGCCTGGGAAATCGGTGAGATTCTCAACCTGACGGAATATACGGTGAACACGTATCTGCACACCGCACAGCGCAAGATGAATGCCCGCGGCAAGGCCTATCTTGTCGCTCAGTGCCTGCGCGCCGGTATTATCCATTAGACAATTTTGTTCCGTCAATATCAAAGAGTTGAGATATTGATCGCGGCCGTCACCAATCGAATGCTGTCCCCGCAGGTTGTAACAACCTGCCGGGAGGGGACATGCAATTTCTGGTCATAGACGGCAAGGATACGGGCCGGCACTCACAACTTCTGGACGCAGCCTTCGTGCTCAGGCACCAGGTTTTCGTCGAGGAAAACGGCTGGGATACGCTCGCCAAGCCGGACGGGCGCGAGCGTGACCAATTCGACAACGAGCACGCGCTCCATCTCTTGATGATGGAGGGCAGCGAGATCGCGGTCTATTCGCGCCTCCTGCCCACCGAGCATCCCCACCTCTTGTCGGACGTCTATCCGCACCTCGCCACCCGTGGCGTGCCTCGCGGTCCCGACATCTACGAGTGGACGCGCATGTGCGTCTCCAGGCCTTGGCGCGGCGACGGCCGCTGGTCGTTCGGCGCCGGCGAGATGGTGCGCGCAGTCGTCGAGTTCTGCCTCGACAGCGGCATCACCGCGACCACCTGGGAGGGCCATCCGGTCTGGCTGTCACGTTTCACCGAGCTCGGCTTCGACGTGCGCCCGCTGGGCCTGCCGCAACGCTACGACCACGGGCCCGTCCTGCCCGCCATCATGGACATGACCTCGACAGTACTCGACGGCCTGATCGACCGGGGTATCCCCCAGGTCGACCGTGCGAACCGGCTGGCCGCGTGAAGGAGATGACGATGCACGGACTGAAGCTCTACCCCCAGGACGGGACCGACGACTATCTGGCGACGATGATCGTGCAGATGGAGCAGATGGCGCGGAAGGCCGACTACCGCTTCCTGTCCTATCTGCTCAGCCTGGCGGCCCAGGAGGCCATCAACATCACCGAGGGGACCCGGCCCATGGAGACCGAGCCGGAGATGGGAGGGGTCGAGATGCTCGACATCCTCGAGCGGATGCTGGCCCTCTCCAAGCAGCCGAAGGCCCGGGCCAATTCAGGGCGCCACAACGCCATGATCGGCAAGGCCAACGATCTCCTGTTCGGCTATCAGAAGCGGCTGGCCACCCAGATGGCACGGCGCCGCCCCAGCGACGGCGCGCGCGGCAGCGCCAATGGTGCAGGCGGCGGCAGCTGATGACACGTTGCGCCAGGCGGCCCCGATCTGGGGTCGCCGGCGATCAGCGGCCCATGATCAGCTTCGGCAGCCAGGTGGTGAGCGGCGGCCAGAGCGTGATCGCCACCAGCACCGCCAGCAAGGGCGCGAGCCACGGCACGATTGCCCGCGACATCGCCTCGAACGTGATGTTGGCGACCTTCGCGGTGACGAACAGCACCACGCCGACCGGTGGCGTGATCGTGCCGATCATCAGATTGAGCACGAAGATCAGTCCGAACTGTACGGGATCGATGCCGAACTGGGCTGCCGCCGGCACCAGGATCGGGATCAGGATCAGCATGGCGGCCATGGCCTCCATGAAGCAGCCGACGATCAGCAAGAGCACGTTCACCGCCAGCAGAAACACCAGCGGATTGCCGGCGAGATCGACGATCATCGGCCCGACCGTCTGGGGAATGCGCGAGATCGACAGGCACCACGCAAACGCCGATGCCGTCATCACCAGCGCCAGCACCACGCCGGTCGTCTCCACCGTCTGGACGATCAGGTCCGGCAGGTCTCGGAGCGCGAAATCGCGATAGACGAACAGGCCGAGGATCAGCGCATAGACGGTCGCGACCCCTGCCGCCTCGGTCGGTGTGAAGATGCCGGCGGTCATGCCGCCGAACAGGATCACCGGCGTCATCAGCGCCCAATGTGCCCGCTTGTAGGCAAGCCAGAGGTCCTTCAGGCCCGGGAACGGATGGCGCGGCAGATTCCGCCGACGAGCCAAGGCCGTCACCATCGCCATCAGCGCGCCGGCCATCAACAGGCCCGGAATGACGCCGGCGAGGAACAGGCCGCCGATCGAGACATCGGCAGAGACGCCATAGATGACCATCGGCAGCGAGGGCGGGATGATCGGCCCGATCGTGGCCGAGGCCGCAGTGATCGCCGCCGCGGTCTCGGGATCATAGCCCTCGTCGCGCATCGCCTTGATCTCGAGCGTGCCGACGCCGCCGGCATCCGCCACCGCCGAGCCCGACATGCCCGCGAAGATCACGCTGGCCAGGATATTGGCGTGGCAGAGTCCGCCGCGCAGCCAGCCGACACAAGCTGTCGCGAAGCCGAAGATTCGGTCAGTGACGCCGGCCGAATTCATGATGTTGCCCATCAGGATGAACAGCGGCGCGGCCAGCAGCGGGAAGGAATTGGCCGCCTGCGCGATGCGCTGCGGCACGATGCCCGCCGGGATCCCCGTCAGCCAGACGAAGGCGAAGGCGGCAAGCCCCATCGAGGCGAACAGGGGCACGCCAAGCAGAAGGGCCACGAACCAGACGCCGATGATCTCGGCCATGATGAGGGTCATAGCGGCTGGGTCCCGGGCTCTGGGTCGGCGGCGATACGCCCCTGGCAGGCGAGCGCGATCTCGATCAGCGCCTGAATGATGAGGGTCGCGGCCGCGATCGGGATCGGCACATAGAGCAGTCCGGCCGACAAAGGCAGCGTCACCCAGTCGACGTCCCAGTTGCGGCCGATCAGCGCCACGCCGTAGCGCAGCATGGCCAGCGCGAAGACGATCATCGCGACCTGGATGAGGATCTCCCATCCAAGCCGAAGCCTGCGTGGCAGGCGGTTGATGAACACGTCGATGCGGATGTGGCTGCGCCGCCTGGAGGCGATGATCAGCCCCAGAAAGCCGGTCCAGACGAGCAGATATTGCGCCAGCTCCTCCGACCAGATCACCGGGCGGTTGAACAGGCGCGACACCACGCCCGCCACCACCGCGCCGAGCAGCCCCATGACCAGGATCACCGCGGCAATGCGGATCAGTCGCTCGGAAAGCGCATGCAACATGGTCAGGTTTCCTTAGGCCCCCGGCGCGCCGCTCAGAGCGCCTTGAGCGTATCGAAGGCGCCCTTGCCCCAGCGCTCCTCGAACTTCGCCGGCACGGTGGCGAGCACGGGCTTGCGCCAGGCCTCCACATCGGGCTGGACGACCGTCATTCCCGCAGTCTTCAGCGTCGCGACGAGACCCGCCTCCTGCGCCAGCAATTCCTTGTCCTGCCAGGCGGCGGCCTCGTCCAACGCGCCCTGCAGCAGGGTGCGGTCGGCGGCCGGCAGGCCCTTCCAGAAGGCGTCATTGACGATCATCATGCGCGGCGTCAGCACGTGCTCGGTCAGGATCAGGAACTTCTGCACCTCGTAGAGCTTGGCACTCTGGATCGTCGGCAGCGGATTCTCCTGCCCGTCCACGGCGCCCTGGCTGAGCGACAGATAGAGTTCCGGGAAGGCGATCGGTGTCGGCCGGGCACCCCAGGCTTCCGCCATGGCGCGGAAAACGTCCACCGGCGGCACGCGCAGCTTGAAGCCAACCATGTCGCCGGGACCGTTGATCGGCTTCGAGCCCGAGGTCAGGTGCCGCTTGCCGTAATAGGTGACGTTGAGCATGCGCATGCCGCGCTTGGCGGCGAGCTCGTCGTTCATCCGCGTGAAGATCGGCGAGGTCGCGACCTTGGCGAGATGGGCGGCGTCGCGCCACAGATAGGGCGCCTCGACCAGGGTGAGTTGCGGCAGGAAGGCGCCGAGCGCGCCCGCGCCATCGGTGGTGAACTGCAGCGCGCCGGCGGCCACCGCTTCCATCATGTCCTTGCCCGAGCCGAGCTGGCCATTGGCAAAGGTCTGGATGTCGATGCGTCCGCCCGACTTCTCCTTCACCGCCTTGGCGGCGCGCTCGACCATCTGCACCTGCGGATGGCTGGCGGCGAGCAATTCGCCCCAGCGGATGACGGTCGCCTGTGCGCGCAGCACGGTGGGGCTGGCCAGTGTCACACCGGCGATGGCTGCGCCCTGCATCAGGTGGCGCCTGGTGATGGTGATCGTCATGTCGTCCTCCCTTGTGATCGGCGGTTTGCCCGCCTCATTGTTCGATGTCGAGCGCCCTCGTGCGCGACTGGTTGATGTGAAAGCTCATGGCTTCGACCGCCGCCGCCTCGTCGCGCCGCTCCAGCGCCGCGATGACCGCAAGATGATCGCGCATGACGGGGATGACCAGCTCGGAATAGAGACTGGTTTCGTTCCGCCGGATCAGCTTGATCTTGATCCAGTTGACCCGGTAGGCGTTCGAGATGATCTCATTGCCGAGATGGTCGACGATCGTCTCGTGCAGCAGCCGGTCGGTCGCCTCGGCATCGGCAATCAGGGTCTGGGATTCGCCGGCTTCCGCCCGCCGGATGATGTCCTCATGCGCCGCCCTGAGCTGGGCGATGGTCTCGTCGCTCGCGGCCCTCACGAACAGCGCGGTCGCCTGCGTCTCCAGGAACAGCCGGAACTGATAGGCATTGCGGATCAGCGTCAGGTCGACATGGGCGACCTGCATGCCGCGCTGCGGCACGGTGGTGATCAGCCCTTCGGCCTCCAGCCGCGGGATCAACTCGCGGATGGCGCCGAGCGGCATGCCGGTGATCTCCGTCAGCTCGCGCTGCGACACAAACTGGCCCGGCTTGATCTCGCGCGACAGCAGCCGCTCGGTGAAGCTCTCATAGGCCCTGTCGCGCGCTTTCGACGGGTTGGTGGACATCAGCCGGCCTTGGCCGACTGGATTGTGCCAAGCGCTGCCGCCAGAGCCTTGGCCTCTTTCGCCCCCAACGCTGCGAGCGGCGCGCGCATGACGCTCCAGCCTGCATCGCCGGTGCGCGCGGCGATCATCGCCTTGATGGCCGACATGAAGGAATAGGCGAGCAGGGCATCGACCATGGCGATGACGCGCGGATCCTCGCGGCCCTCGATCGCCAGCGGACGGAGAATGTCGGGCGCGATATTGGCCATGCCGCAAATGCTTCCCGAGCCACCCATGCGCACCGCGCGGGCAAGCTGCCGCTCATCGCCGACCAGGATCTGCATGTCCTTCAGCTCGGTCAACCGGCGCTCGGTATCCTCCCACTTGCCGTTGGAATCCTTCACCCCGATCACCGCGCCGGGAAAGGCCGCGGCCAGCCGCTTCACCAGCCCGATCGAGATGTCGACCCGGGTCATGCCGGGGATATGGTAGAGGATCACGTCGCGCAGCTGGGCACCGAGCCGCGTGAACAGGTCGGAGAAGAAGGCGAACAGCCCGTCATCGCCGACGCCAGCGAAATAATAGGGTGGCGCCAGCAGGATCGCCCGGCAATCCGCGTCATAGGCTGCCCGCATCTGGGCGAGCAGGTCCTCCAGCGCCGAGGCCGATGCGCCCGCGATCACCTGTTTGCGCATGTCGAAACCGTTGGCGGCGAGGGCCCCGAACACCCGGTTGCGCTCGGACACTCCGATGGACGCGCCCTCACCCGTCGTGCCGAACACGGTGATGCCGTCGCAGCCATTGGCGAGCACCCATTTGGCATGGGCGACGAGCCGGACGAGATCGATCTCACCGCCTTTGCCGAACGGCGTCGAGAGCGCGCAGTTCAGTCCGATCCGGTCCTTCGTCGCAGCTGTCTTGGCCATGCTGTTTCCTCCTGATTTTTGTCGAGACTTGCATCGCCGGACGAGCTGCGTCAAGACTAACATGTTAGTCGCGAATGCTCGAAACCAGGGAACCAGGAAAGCATGATGTCCGTGGCGCGGATGAGGACAGGCCCGATGACCGGCCGGAAGGCCCTGGAGTCATGACACTCGCCAAGCGCCCGCTTGGCCGCACCGGCCTTGCCGTCTCCGTACTCGGCTTCGGGGGAGCGCCGCTCGGCGATCTCTATGCACGGCTGAGCGAGACGATAGCCATCCAGGCCGTCGAGAGCGCTCTGCGCGCTGGCGTGACCCTCATCGACACATCGCCGCTCTATGGCCACGGCCTGTCCGAGCACCGGATCGGCGCAGCCCTCCGCCGGGTGCCCCCGCAACCGATCCTGCTGTCCACCAAGGTCGGCCGCGTCATGGATCCCTTCGCGCCACGCGGTGACGGATCCGGCTATCTCGGCGGCCTGCCCCACGGCGCACGCTTCGACTATTCGCGAGACGGCGCGCTTCGCTCCCTTGAGCAATCGCTGCTGCGTCTCGGCACCGACCATGTCGACATCGCGCTAATCCACGATGTCGACGCCTGGACCCATGGCGAGGCCGAGGCCGACCGGCGCTTCGGCGAGGCGATGGACGGCGCCTATCGCGCGCTCGACGATCTGCGTGGACAGGGCGTCGTCAAGGCGATCGGCGTCGGCATCAACGATGCCGACATGTGCGTGCGCTTCGCCGAGGCCGGCGACTTCGACACCATGCTGCTGGCCGGCCGCTATTCCCTGCTGGAACAGCCGGCGCTCGCCCGCTTCCTGCCGCTGGCGCTCGAGAAAGGCATCGGCGTGATGCTCGGCGGCGTGTTCAATTCCGGCATTCTCGCCACCGGTGCCGTGCCGGGCGCCAAGTACAATTATCGCGGCGCGCCGCCGGAGATCATGATGCGGGTCGCAGCCATCGATGCGGTGTGCCGGCGCCATGGCGTGCCGTTGATGCGCGCGGCGCTGCATTTCGCGCTAGGCCATCCGGCGGTCGCGAGCCTGGTCCTGGGCGCGGTCCGCCCGCTGGAGGTCGAGCAGCAGGTGGCGGCTCTGACGTCGCCGGTACCCACAGCTCTGTGGGACGACCTTCGGCACGAGGGCCTTATCGCGCCCGACGTGCCGACGCCGGGACAGGCTCCATGAGGCAAGCCCCATGAGGATCGACGCCCATCAGCATGTCTGGACGCTCGCCCGCGGCGACTATGGCTGGCTGACCCCGGCGCTCGGCGCGATCCATCGCGACTTCGGGCCCGCCGACCTGAAGCCCCTTCTGGATGCCGCCCGCATCGACCGCACGATCCTGGTCCAGGCCGCCCCGACGCTCGCCGAGACCGAATTCATGCTGGGTGTCGCGGCCGCGACACCCTTCGTCGCTGGCGTCGTCGGCTGGGTCGACATGGAGAGCGCCGACGCATCGGCCAGGATCGCGCGCCTTGCCCGCAATCCGCTGCTGGTTGGCCTCCGCCCGATGATCCACGACATCGCCGATCCCGACTGGATGCTCAGCGCAAGCCTCGCCCCGGCCATCGCGGCGATGCAGCGCCATGACCTCGTCTTCGATGCGCTGGTCCGTCCGGTCCACCTCTCGCGGCTGCTGACCTTCGCCGACCGGCACCCGGGCCTCTCCATCGTCATCGACCACGGTGCCAAGCCCGACATTGCCGGCCGGACCCTCGATCCCTGGCGCGCCGACATGGCGGCAATGGCGGCACGGCCGAATGTGGCGTGCAAGCTCTCCGGTCTCGTCACCGAAGCCGGCATCGATTGGACGGACGACGACCTCCGACCGGTCGTCAGCCATCTCATTGCCTGTTTCGGTGCCTCCCGGCTGATCTTCGGATCCGACTGGCCGGTGGTGACCCTGGCTGCCCCTTATCAGCGCTGGATCAACACCGCCGAGGTCCTGACCGGCCACCTCAACGCGGACGAGCGCGCCGCAATCTTCGGCGGCACGGCCGAGCGAATCTATCTCTCCAGACCTGGAAGGCTCTGACATGCTGAAAGGGATCGATCCCGTCCTGTCGCCCGACCTGCTGCACCTGCTGGCTTCCATGGGCCATGGCGACGACCTCGCCCTCGTCGATGGCAACCACCCGGCGGAGACCATCGCGCGGGCGACCGCCAGCGGCCGGCTGGTGCGTCTGCCGGGCCTCACGATGGAGCGGGCGGCGCGGGCGATCCTGTCGGTGCTGCCGATCGACGATTTTGTCGGAGATCCGGTCCGGCGCATGGAGGTTGTCGGCGATGCCGCCGCGATCCCCGAGGTGCAGAAGCTGGTGCAGACTGAGATCGACACTGCCGCCGGCAAGGCACAGCCGCTCATCGGAATCGAGCGCCACGCCTTCTATGCCGCCGCGCGCCAGGCCTTCGGCGTGGTGCAGGTGGGCGATATCAGGCCCTATGGCTGCTTTCTGATCCGCAAGGGTGTGATCGCGGGGTGAGGAGACGCAAGCGCTCGTCCCCGCCGATCCATCCACCCTCACATCGCCCTGTTGAAATGCGCGCCCTTTCACCTCTCCCCGACGGGGAGAGGTCGGACGCTGAAAGCGGCCGGGTGAGGGGGCGAGCTGTCGTCGGTGAGATCGACGACCCCTCACCCGCCCTCGGCTGCGCCTCGGTCGACCTCTCCCCCACGGGGAGAGGTGAAGATGCGCCAGGCCACAGGCTTGGGCAGAAGGCACTGGCACCAGCCAGCTCCCCCTCACATCCCCCTTATATTGACAAACAGCTAATAGAGCGAGGTCTGCCGCCAGGGGCGAGAGCAGCCGGTCCGGCGCGCACCCTTCACCTCTCCCCGACGGGGAGAGGTCGATCGCTGAAAGCGGCCGGGTGAGGGGGCGAGCTGTCATCGGTGAGATCGAAGACCCCTCACCCGATCCTCGCTTGGCTCGGATCGACCTCTCCCCCACGGGGAGAGGTGAAGATGCGCCAGGCCACAGGCTTGGGCAGAAGGCACTGGCACCAGCCAGCTCCCCCTCACATCCCCCTGATATTGACGAACAGCGAATAGAGCGACGTCTGCCCGCAGATATAGAGGCGGTTCCGCTTCGGCCCGCCGAAGCAGAGATTGCCGACGATCTCGCCGATATGGATCGTCATCCCCAACGTCCCGTCCGGCGCATAGGCGTTCACGCCGAGTCCGGCCGAGGTCCAGACATTGCCGGCCACATCCACCCTCAAGCCGTCGAAATAGCCGTTCTCGCAGGTCGCAAACAGCCGCCCTGCCCCCACCGAGCGCCGGTCGGCCGCCACCGGATAGACCGTGATCGTCACCGGCAGACCCGGCTGATGCGACTGGCCGGTATCCACCACATAGAGCAGGCTCTCGTCGGGCGAGAAGGCGAGCCCGTTCGGCTTGACCCGGTCGGTGATGACGGCGTCCACCGCGCCCGTCGCCGGGTCGATCCGGTAGACGTTGGAGGCGCCAATCTCGCTTTGCGCCGCATCGCCCTCGTAATCGCCGTCAATCCCATAGGTCGGATCGGTGAACCAGATCGCGCCGTCGCTCGCCACCACCACATCATTCGGCGAATTCAGCCGCCGGCCCTGCCAGTGGGAGGCCAACACGGTGCGAGAGCCGTCATGCTCGATGCGCGACACGCAGCGGCCGCGATGCTCGCAGGCGACAAGCCGCCCCTCGCGGTCGACACTATGGCCGTTCTGGTTGTTGCAGGGCTGCATGAACACCGAGACCGAGCCATCGGTCTCGTCGAACCGCATCAGCCGATCGTTCGGGATGTCCGACCAGACGAGGTAGCGCCCGGCAGGAAAATAGGCAGGACCCTCGGCCCAGCGGCAGCCGGTCCACAGCTTTTCGATCCTGGCATGGCCGATCCGGATCGATGCGAAACGCGGGTCGTGGACGACGATGTCGGACATGGGGCTGGCCTCCATAGATCCCACCACCTTGTGATCCGGCGGCTTGCTGATTGGGGCCACAGCCTTGCATGCCATCCCGCCCCGGTCGAGATTGGCGGGTCAGCAGACCCGAGCCAGAAAGCCTGTCCATGCGCCGCGAGATCATCGAAGTCCCCGTCATTTCCGAGGCGATCCGCCGGCTCGGCGCGCCGACCTCAGCCCTCGTGCGCGCCGGCGACATGCTCTACACCTGCGGCATGCCGCCGGTGGACCTCGTGACCGGCGACATCATCCAAGGAGACATCGAGAAGCAAACCGAGGCTGCCATCGACGCGCTGGACGCGACGCTGCGCTTTGCCGGTTCCTCGCTCGAGCAGGTGGTCAAGACGATCGTCTTCGTCACCGATCCCGCCCTGCTCGCCGGAATGAACGCCGTTTATCGCCGGCGCTTCGCGGCCGGCTTTCCCGCCCGGACCAGCGCGGTCATCAACCCCTGGCCCGCCCCGTTCGACATCGAGATCGAATGCGTCGCGGTGATCGGCTGAGGCCTGCGCCGGAAAGAGAACGCCTCTTCTTCGGCGGCACTCGCCTGTGGAACTTTTCCGCGCTAGGGTCCCGCGATCTTGGCACAAAGCCGCTCACCGCGGCGCCGGATGACAGGCCATCAGACAAGGCCTGGTGCCGGCAAACGATGACATGAGGAGCCTCTCCATGAGCCTGACCCATTTCCGCAATTTCCGGCTTCTCGACCCCGCCATTTCCGACGAGCTGGTCGACGGCTACGAGCTGCTGGTCGAGGGCGACCGGATCAAGGAGCTCTCCGACAAGCCGATCAAGGCGCGCGAGGCGCGCACCATCAATTGCGGCAAGCGCACGCTGATGCCGGGCCTGATCGACTGCCACGTCCATGTCATCGCCACTCAGGTCAATATCGGCCAGAACGCCCTGACCCCCGACGCGCTGATTGCCTATCGCTCGGCCCGCATCATGAAGGGCATGCTCGACCGCGGCTTCACCACCGTGCGCGATCTCGGCGGCGCCACCTACCCGCTGGTCCAGGCCCAGCAGGAAGGCCTGATCGAGGCGCCCCGTCTGATCATCCCCGGCAAGGCCCTGTCGCAGACCGGCGGCCATGGCGACTCGCGCTCGCGCTATGACAACCGCGATCCCGCCACCTGGACCCAGACGCTCGGCTCGCTCGGCCGCATCGCCGATGGCGTCGATGCCGTGCGCATCGCCTGCCGCGAAGAGATCAAGCGCGGCGCCCACTTCATCAAGATCATGGCCAATGGCGGCGTCGCCTCGCCGAATGATCCGATCCACTTCCTCGGCTATTCCCGCGAGGAGATCCTGGCCTCCGTCGAGGAAGCCCAGAATGCCGGCACCTATGTCGCCGCCCATCTCTATACCGACGAGGCGATCCGCCGCGCGGTCGAATGCGGCGTCCACTCGCTCGAGCACTGCAACCTGATCACATCGAAGACCGCCAAGTTCGCCGCCGAGAACAAGGCGATCGCCTGCCCGACGCTGGTGACCTACGAATATCTCGGCGTCGAGGGCCCTGCCCTCGGCCTCGATCCGATCTCGGTCTCCAAGGTCGATACCGTCCGTCTTGCCGGCATGAAGTCGCTGGAGATCATGCACAAGGCCAAGCTGACCATGGCCTTCGGCTCGGATCTGCTCGGCGAGATGCACCGCCACCAGTCGGAAGAGTTCGTCATCCGCGGCCGTGTCCTGCCGGCCATCGAGGTCATCCGCTCAACCTCGATGCACGCTGCCAAATTGCTGCGCAAGGAAGGCGAGCTCGGCACGGTCCGCGCCGGCGCCTATGCCGATATCGTGCTGGTTGACGGCAATCCGCTGAAGGATCTGGCCCTCCTCACCCAGCAGGGCGCCAATCTGGCCCTGATCATGCAAGGCGGCCGCGTCCACAAGGACGCGCTCAACTGAGGGCGCCAAGAGGCAGACGACACAAGGGATCAGGGGCGTCATGAGTTTGGACAGCCGGACGATGGGACGCGTGGCGCTGAACGGCGTCGCGTCGCTGACGCTCGGCTTCATCCTGCTGCCCTTGATCTTCGTCACCTGGCTTGCCTTCTTCGCCCAGGAAATCCCGTCCTTCCCGCCGGAAGGCTATTCACTGAAATGGTTCGGCGAGATTGCCGGCAACCGCAACTTCACCACCGGCTTCTTCACCAGCCTGCAGGTGGGCGTGGCTGCAACCCTCCTTGGCCTCGCGCTCGGCGTGCCCGCCAGCCTCATGCTGGCGCGCCGCTCGTTCAAGGGGTCGGGCGCGCTCAACCAATTGCTGCTGCTGCCGCTGGTGGTGCCCGGCGTCGTCATGGGCACCTCGATCTATGTCTTCCAGATCGAGGCCGAGATCGCCACCGAGCTTCCGATCCTCGGCTCCATCGGCGGCCTCGTCGCCGGCCATACGCTGGTCGTCATCCCCTGGGTCATCCGCCTCGTCACAGCGAGCCTTGACGGCCTTGACCGCTCGGCAGAGGAGGCAGCCCAGAGCCTCGGCGCCGACCAGCTCACCACCTTCTTCCGCGTGACCCTGCCGTCGATCCGCCCCGGCGTGGTGGCCGCCGCCCTGTTCGGCTTCGTCATGTCCTTCGGCAATCTGGAAATGAGCCTGTTCCTGGTCGGACCTGGCCGCATCACCCTGCCGATTGCCATCCTCCAATATCTCGAATGGAAGATCGATCCGACGGTTGCCGCCGTCTCGGTCCTCCAGATCCTGCTCATCGGTACGGCCATGCTGATCACCGATCGCTACGTCAAACTGTCCCGGGTTGTCTGATTCATGGCCTCCATCAATCTCGATCGGCTGACCAAGCGCTACGGCGACAATGCCGTGGTGAAGTCCGTCTCGCTCGACATTGCCGACGGGGAGTTCCTCGTCCTGCTCGGGCCCTCCGGCTGCGGCAAGACCACGACGCTGCGCATGATCGCCGGCTTCATCCCGCCGAGCGACGGCGCCATCCGCATCGGCGAGCGCGAGGTGACGCAATTGCCGCCGTGGAAGCGCAATTGCGGGCTGGTGTTCCAGAACTACGCGCTCTTTCCCCATCTCACCGTCGCCGAGAACGTCGCCTTCGGCCTGGAAATGCGCAAGGTCGACAAGGCCGAGATGGGCCCGCGCGTCGCCGAGGCGCTGCGCCTCGTCCGTCTCGACGGCTATGGCGAACGCTATCCGCGCCAGCTCTCCGGCGGCCAGCAGCAGCGCGTGGCACTCGCCCGTGCTCTCGTCATCCGCCCCGACGTGCTGCTGCTCGACGAGCCCCTGTCCAATCTCGACGCCAAGCTGCGCCTTGAGGTGCGCCTCGAAATCCGCGCCCTGCAGCAGCAACTCGGCCTCACCACAGTCATGGTCACCCATGACCAGGAGGAGGCCCTCACCATGGCCGACCGCCTGGTTGTGATGTCGGATGGCGAGGTGCGCCAGGTCGGCAGCCAGGCCGATCTCTACGAACGGCCGCATGACCGCTTCGTCGCTGATTTCGTCGGACGCTCCACCATGATCGAGGGCGAGGTCACCGGCCCCGGCCAGTTCCGCTCGGAAGGCGGCATCGCGCTTCATTGCCAGGACGGCCTGCCGCCGGGGCCGGCCACGCTGGCGCTCCGGCCCGAGCGGCTGAGTCTTGGAGCCGACTCAACATCCCACGAAAACCACGTGACAGGCACCGTGACCTTCGTGTCCTATCTCGGCGCCATGCTCGACGTGCATGTCCGCCTGAACGACCGCGACCATGTCGTGGTGCAGATCGCCAACCGCCGGGACGCCACCGTGCCGGCTGTCGGCGACCAGGTTTCGGTCGGCTGGCCGGGTGAGGCCGGCCAGACCTTCAGTCGCATGGCCGTCTGATCGGCCCTGATAATCTCGAAAACGAGGGGAGACTTCACATGACGAAGCACATCGACCGGCGCACCGCGCTGAAGGGCATGGGCCTTGCCGCCGCAAGCGGCGCTCTGGCCTCCGTCTCAACCCGCCGGGCGGACGCCCAGGCCGCCGGCCGCGTCGTGGTCGGCACCTGGGGCGGCGACTATGGCCGCCTGCTCGCCAAGAATGTCGAGGAGCCCTTCCTCAAGCCCAAGGGCTTCGAGGTCATCCAGGACCAGGCTTCCGACGCGCCGCGCCGCGCCAAGATGGTCGCCGAGCGCCGGCTGCCGCGTGGCACCACCGACATCCAAGGCCTGTCGGCGGCCCAGATGTTCGAGATGAACGAGGCCGGCCTTGCCGAGCCGATCGATTATTCCAAGCTGAAGAACGCCGCCAACATCCTGCCGATCGCCAAGTACCCCTTCGGCATTGGCCACATCATTTCCGGCAAGGTCGTCGTCTACAATCCGAAGACCATCACCCCGGCACCGACCGCCTACAAGGACGCCTTCGATCCGAAATACGGCAACAAGCTCGGCTTCATCGACATCCAGTATCAGTATGTGATGCTGGCGGCCGGCCTCGCCGCGGCCGGTGACATGACGCAGATCGAGAAGGGCAAGGAACTGCTGATGGCCGCCAAGCGCGGCGGCGCCCGCATCTACCCGACCAACGAGGCCTTTGCCCAGGCGCTCAAGACCGACGAGATCGCCATCGGCCTGATGTGGAAGGCCCGCGCCGTGCAGTGGCAGAATGCCGGCATATCCGTCGATTCCATCGCGCCGTCGGAAGGCATCATGGCCTATGTCTCGGGCTTCATGATCCCGAAGAACGCCCCCAACAAGGCCGGCTCCTACGCCTATATGGACGCCATGCTGGAAAAGGGTGCGCAGGAGAACTTCGCGATCGACATGGGCTATGCGCCCACCGTCAGCAACGCGACCGTTGCTCCCGACCTGATGAAGCGCATCGGCTTCACCGACGAGGAGAACAAGCGGATGAAGGATCTCGACTACGGCTTCCTCGCCAAGAACGACGCCGCCATGAAGGAGTGGTGGGACAAGGTCTTCAAGGCCTGATCGCCGCCATGGCTGCAGCCACGGAACGTCCGGTCGGAGAGCCCGGAAATCTCACCGCCGCGGGGCTACTCCTCCCCGCGGCGATCTTTGTCGCGATCGGCCTCCTTGTGCCGATCGCGATCCTGTTCCGCTACAGCCTGAATGCCTTCGTGCCGGGCCGGCTGATGGTCGATGCCCTGACCATCGAGAGCTACGTCAAGTTCTTCACCGACCCGTTCTACCTCGCCGTCCTCTGGCGCACGATCCGCGTCGCCGTGGTCTCGACGCTGGTCTGCCTGCTGTTCGGCTTTCCGCTGGCCTATGTGCTGGCGCGCACCCAGTCGCGCTTCAAGAACCTGATGATCATGGCGGTAGTCCTGCCGCTGTTCGTCGGCAATGCGGTCCGCGCCGCCGGCTGGATGGTGGCCTTCGGCTCCAAGGGCTTCGTCAATGCCTCGCTCATGGGCATGGGCGTGATCTCGGTGCCCCTTGAGATCATGTATACCGAGACCGCCGTGATGATCGGCATCATCGCGGTCAACCTGCCCTTCATGGTGCTGACGCTGCAGAGCGTCATCGAGGGCATCAACCGCAATGTCGAAGAGGCCGCCTTCTCGCTTGGCGCCCCGCCGCTCACCATGACCGGCCGCGTGCTGTTGCCGCTCGCCATGCCCGGCATCCTCGCCGGCTCGATCCTCACCTTCATCCTGGCGATGAACGCCTATGCGACGCCGGTCCTGCTCGGCGGGCCGAAGTTCCAGACCATGGGGCCGCTGGTCTTCTCCACCTTCGCCCAGCAGAACAACTGGCCGTTCGGCGGCGCAGTCTCGTTCATCCTGATGACCGCGACGATCATCCTGACGGTGACATCGACGCTGATGTTGAAGAAGCGGTATGGGTGAGGGGAAAGAGGGCTCCCGCTCGCGTGGTGCGGTCCCCCCTATCCTCGCCTTCGCGCCCAATCCCGTTCCTGATCCTGAGGCCAAGTCCCTCCGCTCCTCATCCTGAGGTGCGAGCCCTTGGGCGAGCCTCGAAGGACCTCTTTCCTGCCGACTGAAAGCCGATCCTTCGAGGCTCGTTTCACTCGCACCTCAGGATGAGGAACGGAGGGATTGCGAGGGAGACTGGCGCACACGCCGCGCGCAGACACCCCAACCCTCCCCTCCAGAGGGGAGGGAGTTGCGCGCGCAATCGGCACGGACACGACACAGGTTGAGATGCAGCGCAAGACCGATACCAACAGGCAGCGCGATAGGGCAGGCGGCGCAATGTGCCCCCTCCCCTCATCGAGGGGAGGGTTGGGGTGGGGTGACAGGCCCTCTCTCCTCGTGCTCCTACCGCGCGAACAGCCGGAACGACCGCGGTCTCAGTCTCAGACGATCGCCAACCGCAACGGGCCTGTCCTGCTCCAGCGTGATGTCGATCCGAGGCAGATCGTCCGCCAGTGCGATCTCCACTCGTCGCCCGGCTCCGGTGCGCCGCACGGCCACCACCTGCGCCTCCAGCGCGGGCTCTGCCCCATCCGCCACCTGGAAATCGCCCGGCCGGACGAACCAGTCGGCCGCGCCCCGGATCAGGACCTCCGGCGCGTCCAGCGTCTGGCCGCCCACAATCACGCCATCCTCGCCCACCTCCACCGGAATGCGCACTGCCTCGCCGATGAAGCTCGCGACGAAGGCAGTGGCGGGGTGGTCGTAGATCTCGTCGGGCGTGCCGACCTGCTCGATCCGCCCCTTGTTGAGGATCGCCACACGGTCGGCGAGTTCCAGCGCCTCGTCCTGGTCATGGGTGACGAACAGCGTGGTATGGCCGGTGCGATCGTGAATTTCGCGGAGCCAGCGCCTCAGATCGCGCCGGACCTGGGCATCCAGCGCACCGAACGGCTCGTCCAGCAGCAGGACGCGCGGATCGACGGCCAGCGCGCGGGCGAGCGCCACACGCTGCCGCTGGCCACCGGACAGCTGGCCGGGAAAGCGCCGGCCAAGACCGGTCAATTGCACGAGATCGATGAGATTGGACACGCGCTCGCGGATCTCGGCCGTGCTTGGCCGCGACGCGCGCGGGCGGACCTTCAGCCCATAGGCAATGTTGTCGGCCACCCGCATGTGGCGGAACAGGGCGTAGTGCTGGAACACGAAGCCGACGCGCCGCTCCTGCACCGACAATTCGGTCGCGTCCTGGGCGTCGAACAGCACACGGCCGGAGCTGATCGGCTCGAGCCCCGCGACCACGCGCAGCAGCGTCGTCTTGCCGGAGCCGGACGGACCGAGCAGGGCGAGAAGCTCGCCTGGCCGCACGTCGAGATCGATCCCGTCGAGCGCCGGCGCGCCGCCGTTGAAGCTCTTGGTCAGCCCCTCGACATGGATCGCAACCGCTTCGCCCGCCTCAATGCCGGCGCGCGCCTGCGAGAGCATCGCCGTATCGCCATTCGAGGATCGATTTGGCCAGAAGCGTGACAAGGGCGAGACCTGCGAGAAGCGATGCGACGGCGAAGGCGGCAACGAAATTATACTCATTGTAGAGAATCTCCACGTGCAGCGGCATGGTGTTGGTCAGGCCCCTGATATGGCCGGAGACCACAGAGACTGCGCCGAACTCGCCCATGGCGCGGGCGTTGCAGAGCAGGACGCCATAGAGCAGCGCCCATTTGACGTTGGGCAGCGTCACCGTGAAGAAGGTGCGAAGCCCCGAGGCGCCGAGCGTCAGCGCCGCCTCCTCTTCCGCCGTGCCCTGCTCCTCCATCAGCGGGATCAGCTCCCGCGCGATGAAGGGGAAGGTGACGAAGATCGTCGCCAGCACGATGCCGGGAATGGCGAAGATGATCTTGAACTCGTTCGCCGACAGCCATGGGCCGAACAGGCCCTGCGCGCCGAACAGCAGGACATAGACGAGACCCGAGACCACCGGCGAGACCGAGAACGGCAGGTCGATCAGCGTCACCAGCAGGCTCTTGCCCGGAAACTCGAACTTCGCCACCGCCCAGGCTGCGGCAACGCCGAACACCAGATTGGCCGGCACCGCGATGGCGGCAATCGTCAGCGTCAGCCAGATCGCCGACAGCGTGTCCTCGTCGGCGAAGGCCGCGAAGAACGCGTCCGGGCCGCGCCGGAACGCCTCGACGAACACCGAGACCAGCGGCAGCACGATGAAGAGAGCGATGAAGACGGTGGCGAGCCCGATCAGCGCGATACGAGCCGGCAGTGCCTCCATCGTCGCGGATCGCGTTGTGCGGGGTTCAGCCATGACCAAACCTCCGCCGGCTCCAGGCCTGGATCAGGTTGATGGTCAGCAGCGACAGGAACGAGATCGCCAGCATGATCGTGGCGATCGCGGTCGCGCCGGCATAGTTGAACTCCTCGAGCTGCACGATGATCAGCAGCGGCGCGATTTCCGAGAGGAACGGCATGTTCCCGGCGATGAAGATCACCGAGCCGTATTCGCCCACCGCCCGGCCGAAGGCGAGCGCGAAGCCGGTCATCACCGCCGGCACCAGCGCCGGCAGGACCACCCGCAACAAGGTCTGCATGCGACTGGCGCCGAGCGTCGCCGAGGCCTCCTCGATCTCCCGGTCGAGATCGGCCAGCACCGGCTGCACGGTGCGCACCACGAAGGGCAGGCCGATGAAGGTCAGCGCGATGAAGATGCCGAGCGGCGTGTAGGCAACCTTGATGTCGGCCAGCGCGAACCAGGAGCCGATCCAGCCATTCGGCGCGTAGAGCGCGGCAAGCGCGATACCGGCAACCGCGGTCGGCAGCGCGAAGGGCAGGTCGACCAGCGCGTCGAGCGCCGTGCGGCCGGGGAAGCGGTAGCGCGTCAGCACCCAGGCCGTGATCAGACCGAAAACCGCGTTCACCGCCGCCGCCGCGAAGGAGATATAAAAGCTGGTCTTCAGCGCCGCCAGCACCCGGGGCGTGGTCGCGACATGCCAGATGCCCGAGAGCCCCAGTCCGCTCGCCCGCCAGACCAGCACCGAAAGCGGGATCAGCACGATCAGGGAGAGATAGGCGATCGTGAAGCCGAAGGTGATGCCGAAACCCGGCAAGGCGCTTGGACGCGCGATGCCGAAGGATCGGGATCCAAGCGCAATTGCACTCATCGCGACGGCGCGCCGGAGGGCCGGTAGATCTGGTCGAAGCTCGCGCCATCGGCGAAATGATCGGCATGGGCCTTGGCCCAGCCGCCGAAGGCGTTGTCGATGGTCACGAGCCGGATCTGGGGAAAGCGCGCGATGTCGGCGGGGGCCGCGTGCTGCGGCGCGACCGGGCGATAGAAGTGCTTCGCGATGATCGCCTGCGCCGCCGGCGTGTAGAGGAATTCGAGATAGGCCTGCGCCACGGCGCGGGTGCCGCGGCGATCGACGACATGGTCGACCAGCGAGACCGGCGGCTCGGCGAGGATCGAGAGGCTCGGATTGACGATGTCGAACTTGTCGGTACCGAATTCGGCCAGCGCCAGATAGGCCTCGTTCTCCCAGGCCAGCAGCACGTCGCCGAGGCCACGCTGGACGAAGGTGGTGGTCGAGCCGCGCGCGCCGGTGTCGAGCACAGGCACATTCTTGAACAGCGCCTCGACGAAGCGCCTGGCGGCGGCCTCGTCGCCACCGGTGCGGTCGCGCTCATAGGCCCAGGCGGCGAGATAGTTCCAGCGCGCGCCGCCCGAGGTCTTGGGGTTCGGCGTGATGACCGAAATGCCGGGACGGATCAGATCATTCCAGTCGCGGATGCCCTTCGGATTGCCCTTGCGCACCAGGAACACGATGGTCGAGGTGTAGGGCGAGGCATTGTTGGGCAAGCGGGACTGCCAGTTGTCCGGCAGCCGCTTCGATTCACGCGCGATGGCATCGATGTCGCCAGCCAGCGCCAGCGTCACCACATCGGCCTCCAGGCCATCGATCACCGAACGCGCCTGCCGGCCGGACCCGCCATGCGACACCCGGACCGTCACGCGCTGGCGGTGGGTTGCCAGCCATTCCCTGGCGAAAGCCTCGTTGATCGCACGATAGAGTTCGCGGGTCGGGTCGTAGGAGACGTTGACCAAGGTCACGGGCGGCGGCGTCTGCGCCCGCCCATAGACGGTGGTTGCCAGCACCAGGCCGAAGGCCAGGGCCAATGCCGACAGATCGCGCAAGTGAACCGAACGGGAACCGATCCGCATATCGATCTCCTTCATGCCAGGGGATTATGTGGGCCGGAACGACCCGGCGTCGAGCCCCGAGCAGGCGCGAAGCTGCAGTGCGGATCAACCCCTGGAGAAAAATAAGATCGCGGCCTCCCCGCAGAACGCCTCAGAGAGATAAATTGTTCCCCATACCCGGACCAAACGGGCCAAAAATCGGATGTGGACGCCGAGGACTCGGTCTGCGGCAGGAGGACCGGCCTGTCCTGTGTGAGCACAGGCGCAGGCCGGTCGCCGTCCTCAATGGGAGAAGAAGGTCGGCAGCGTCATGCTCTTCATGATGGTGCGCGTCGTGCCGCCCAGCACCATTTCGCGCAGCTTGGAATGGCCGTAGCCGCCCATCACCAGCAGATCCGCGCCGCTGTCGGAGGCATGGGAGAGGATGGTGTTGGCGATATCCATGGTGGTGACCAGTTTCTGCAGCTCGACATTGATGCCATGGCGGGCCAGATGCCGGGCGATGTTGAAGCCTGGCAGCTCGACCCCGGTGTCGCCGGCCCGCTGGACGCTGATGAGCTCCACCTTCTCGGCCTTGCTCAGAAGCGGCATGGCGTCGCCCAGAGCCCGTGCAGAAGCCCGCCCGCCATCCCAGGCGACCAGCACCTTGCCGAGCACCGGACGCGCCCGCTGGATATAGGGCACCATCAGGATGGGACGGCCCGAGCCGAACAGCACCGCCTCGGCGAAGCGGTTGCCACTGGCCATGCTGTCGGGATCGGCCTGTTCCACCACCATCAGGTCGAAATGGCCGGCGAGCCGGGCAAGCTCGCCCTCGGGATTGAGCGAACCGGCAATCGCCAGCGTCTCGGCCGGCACACCGGCGAGCTTCGCCGCGGCTTCGAAATCGGCGAGATGCTGCGCGGCCAGATCGCGGGCGCGCCCATCGGCCGCCTCGATCACGTCCTTGGGCAGGCCAAGACCGGCATAGCGGGCGAGATTGGGTTCGGCGACCATGAACGCGCCAGTGGCGCTGGCACCGGCCGCCGCCGCAAGCGCCAGGCCATAGGGGCCGGCTGCCTTGGTTTCGGCATCGATGAGAACAAGAATGTCGCGCAGTGCCACGTTGGTCTCCTTGGTGTTCGGTCCCGGCTCTCCGCAGGTCTCGCCGGGCTCGGGCTGCCCGTCCGGCGCGCAGGACCCATGTCCTGTGCAGCGCTTGGGCAAGTCCCTCCCGGCGGCCGTGATGACGACGCCGTGCGCCGGACTAAACGCGCGTTTTGCGTGAAGACCATTGATCCTGCGCAAGGTGAGACAGGTGAAACGGGCGCCGAGTACAAACATCGTCGATCCACGCCGATGGAGCCTGCAATGAGTGCCATGGAATCATCGCGCACCGACCTGGCCAAGACATCGCCCGGCACACCGGCCACAGGTGAACCGCCTTCCTGGATGCGCAGCCATTGGGGGCTTCTGCTGGCGGCCGCAGCCCTGATCATCGTGCTTCTGCTGCCGACACCGGCGGGCCTGTCGGTGGCCGGCCATCGCATGCTGGCGATCCTCGCCTTTTCGGTCGTCATCTGGATGACGGAGGCGCTCGACTATGCCGTGTCGGCCGTGGTCATCGCAGCGCTCATGGCCTTCCTGCTGGGCTTGTCGCCCAATCCGGCCAATCCACGGGTCCTGATGGGCACCAGTGCCGGCCTTGGCCTGGCCTTTTCAGGCTTTGCCAATACCGCGCTGGCGCTGGTCGCCTCGGCCCTGTTCATCGCCGCCGCCATGACGATCACCGGCCTCGACCGGCGGATCGCGCTGGTCATCCTGGCGCGCGTCGGCGCGGAAACCCGTCATGTCGTCGTCGGAGCCATCCTGGTCGGCATCGTCATGGCCTTTCTGGTGCCCTCCACCACGGCGCGCGTCGCCTGCCTGGTGCCGATCATGCTCGGCATCATCTCCGCCTTCGGCGTCAACAGGAAGGGCGCCTTTGCCGGCATGCTGATGATCACCACCGTCCAGACCGCATCGATCTGGAATGTCGGAATCAAGACGGCGGCGGCACAGAACATGGTCGCCATCGGCTTCATCGAGCGCACCCTGCAGGCCAGCATCACCTGGCTCGAATGGTTCATCGCGGCGGCGCCCTTCGCCATGCTGATGACCATCGCGCTCTACTTTGTCATGACCCGGATGATGCCGCCGGAAGTGCGCGACATTCCTGGCGGCCGCGAGGCGATCGCCAAGTCGCTTGCGGAACTCGGCCCGATGACATTTGCCGAGAAGAAGCTCATGGCGCTGTCGCTGACGCTACTCGGCTTCTGGTCCACCGAGGGTGTCCTGCACCGGTTCGACACCTCGTCCACCACCATTGCCGCTGTCGCCCTGATGTTCCTGCCGGGCATCGGCATCATGACCTGGAAGGACGCCCAGCCCCGGATCCCGTGGGGCACGATCGTGCTGTTCGGCATCGGCATCAGCCTGGGCACGGCCCTGCTGCAGACCAAGGCCGCCGTCTGGCTGGCCGAGATCGTGGTGGCCCAGTTCGGGCTGCAACAGGCCACCGCCCTGTTCATTCTGGGCGTGATGAGCCTGTTCCTCGTCATCATCCATCTCGGCTTCGCCAGCGCCACCGCGCTCGCCTCCGCCATGATCCCGATCGTCATCGCCGTGCTGCAGCATGTGGCGACGCCCGGCATGAACATTGTCGGCATGACCATGCTGCTGCAATTCGTGGTGAGCTTCGGCTTCATCCTGGTGGTGAACGCGCCGCAGAACATGGTCGCCTATGGCACCGAGACGTTCGAGGCCCGCGATTTCGTGCGCACAGGCCTCGTGCTCACCTTGATCGCCTGCGCACTGGTCATGCTGCTTGGCGCCACCTACTGGCACTGGCTGGGCTACACCTGAGGCAGGGGAAGCGGCCGCTTACTCTGCGGCGGGCCGCGCCGCCTGGACGAGATCGACCGGGCCGTTGGGATCGCCCGGCGCGGTCTCGCAGCCGAGATCGGGCGAGGCGACGATGCGCCGCCCGCGGAAGTCGAGCCGCGTGACGAACAGGCCGCGCTCCTCGCAATAGGCGATCAGCCGGCGAGCGCGGCTCGGCGAATGGCTGCCATAGATCCGCGCGATCGTGGCATCCGACGGACAGGGCGCGCCGGCAAGGGCTGCCTGCGCGATCACCAGGAACACGCCCTGGATGTCGTCCGGCAAGGTCGCCGAGAGATCGAGTGCCTGCTGCCAGACATCGCTGCCCGCCGTCGTCATGTCGACACCCGCGCGCGCCACGGCGAAGCGGCGGCGGAAGGCGGCAAGCGTCAGCGGCTCACCCGGCACCCGGCGGATGCGGCAGCGCACCAGAAAATCCTGATAGAGCACGGCGACCGACCGGAAGGCGGCGTCGGGATCGGCCAGGATCTCGCGCATCACCTCGTCGATCATCTGCGCGTGCTCGGCCTCCGCGATCAGCGGCAGCAGAGGCTCGGCCGGCTGCGGCGGTTCGGGGCGATGCTGGGCAAGTTGGGCCAGGATATCGGCCGTGGAGGTCGGCGGCGGCGGTGGCGGCCGGCGCACCATGATCGGCTGACGCGCTTCCTCCGGGCTGGGGGTGAAGATCAGGTCGCGGGCATCGTCCGGCGCGTCGGGCAGCGGCGTCAGCTTCGGACTGGTCGAGCGGGCATTGGTCTCCACGGCGCCAATGGTCACCGGCAGCGGCCGGCGCGACATGGCGGGGCCCAGCGCCACGAAATGGCCGCGGGCGAGATCGCGGAACATTTCCGACTGCCGCCGGTCCATGCCGAGAAGGTCTGCGGCGCGCGCCATGTCGATATCGAGGAAGGTGCGGCCCATCAGGAAGTTCGAGGCTTCCGCGGCGACATTCTTGGCGAGCTTGGCAAGGCGCTGGGTGGCTATGACGCCGGCAAGGCCGCGCTTGCGGCCGCGGCACATCAGGTTGGTCATCGCGCCGAGCGAGAGCTTGCGCGCCTCGTCGGAGACCTCGCCGGCAACGGCCGGGGCAAAGAGCTGCGCCTCGTCCACCACGACGAGCACCGGATACCAATGGTCGCGCTCGGCATCGAACAGACCGCCGAGGAAGGCCGCCGCGCAGCGCATCTGCTGCTCGACATCGAGGCCTTCGAGATTGAGCACGACGGAGACGCGATGCTGGCGGATGCGCGCGGCGATGCGGGTGAGTTCGGCCTCGGTGCGCTCGGCATCGACGACGACATGACCGTATTTCTCGGCCAGCGTGACGAAATCGCCCTCGGGATCAATGACGCATTGCTGCACCCAGGGGGCGCTCTGCTCCAGCAGGCGGCGCAGCAGGTGGGACTTGCCGGAGCCAGAATTGCCCTGGACCAGCAGGCGGGTGGCCAGAAGCTCCTCGAGATCGAGCATGGCCGCTTTCCCGCCGGATTGCGTCCCCATGTCGATATCGACCTTCATTCCGACTCAGTGCCTCTCCGGTTTCAGCCGCCCTTCCTAGCATCCCGGATGCGCCCGTCACCATGTGGCGCACCGCATAACCCACAGGCGGGGGATGGGCGCGGATCAGGCCCCGTCGTGGTAGCCGACTTTGCGCAGCGCGCGCGTGCCGTCCTTCGCGACGTCACCCCCGGCGAGCCCGAAGGGCGAGGGAAGGGGGTCCAGGAGCCCCACAGCGGACTTTGACGCCCCTGGATCCCCTTCCCTCGGCGCCTTGCGCCTCGCCGTGGATGACGTTGGAGCGAGACGGCGGGATCGCGACAATGGCCAAGCCTCGAAGGACCAGGAATCCCTACCGGATGCCGGCCCGCATGAAGCTCTGCACGAATTGGCGCTGGAACAGGAGGAACCCGAGCAGCAGCGGCGCAGACGTCATCAGCGTCGCCGCGCAGATGATCGACCAGTCGATGCCCTGGTCGGTCGAGGAGAAGACTTGCAGCCCCACCGTCAGCGGCCGCGATTCCACCGAATTGGTGACGATCAGCGGCCAGAGGAAATTGTTCCAGTGATAGCTGACCGAGACCAGCGCATAGGCGACATAGACGGGACGCCCGAGCGGCACATAGACCCGCCAGAGCACCTGCAACGGGCTTGCGCCCTCGACCTTCGCGGCATCGTCCAGCTCCTTCGGCACGGTCTTGAAGGTCTGGCGCAACAGGAAGATGCCGAAGGCGGAGGCAACATAGGGCAGGCCGATCGCCGGAATCGTGTCGAGAATGCCGAGCCGGCCCATGGTCTTGTAGTTCTCGACGATCAGCACGTCGGGCATGATCATCAACTGGGCCAGCACCACCGCGAAGGCGAGCGTCGCGCCGGGAAACTCGTAGCGGGCGAAGGCATAGGCAGCCAGCGTGCAGAGCACGATCTGGGCGACCAGGATGCCGGTGACCAGCACGAAGGTGTTGAGGAAATAGCGCGCGAAAGGCGCCGCCTCCCAGGCCCGGGCGAAATTGTCCAGCGTCAGCGGCGCGAACAGCGAGAAGCGCGTGGCGAACTCGGATGGATGAAACGCCGTCCAGGTCGCATAGACCAGCGGCGCGATCCACAGCACGGCCAGAAGCCAGGCGCCGGCGGTCTCGATCACGCGGGCCGTGCCGCGGGGCGCGTAGACATCGCTCATTAAAGCTGGCTCATCGATAGTGGATCCGCCGTTCGAGCACGCCGTACTGGATGATCGCGATCAGCCCGAGGGTGGCGAGCAGCACCACGGTGAGCGCCGCTGCATAGCCGGTGTCCCAGAACGAAAAGCCCACCTGATAGATGTAGTAGAGCAGCAGGAGGGTCGCATTGTCCGGCCCGCCCTTGGTCAGCACCACGATATGGTCGATGGTGCGGAAGGCACCGATAACAGCATTGACCAGCACGAACAGCGTGGTCGGCATCAAGAGCGGAAACTGCACGCGCCGGAAATAGGTCCAGCGCGACGCGCCCTCCAAAGCGGCTGCCTCGGCGAGCGTCGGCGAGATCGTCTGCAGCGCCGCCAGATAGAAGATCATGAAGAAGCCGGCTTCCTTCCACACCGCCACCAGAGTGACGGCGGCGAGCGCGGTATCCTTCGACCCCAGCCAGTTCGGCGACTGCACGCCGAAGACACCCAGCACCTGGGCCAGCAGGCCATATTGCGGCGTGTAGAAGAACAGCCAGATATTGGCGACCGCGATCATCGGCAGCACGGTCGGCGTGAAATAGGCCATGCGCACCAGCGTGCGCCCGGCAATCCGGTCATTGACCCAGATCGCCATCAGGAGCGCCAGCGCGATCGACACCGGGATCGTGCCGAGCGCGAACCAGAGATTGTTCCACACCGCCTGCCAGAACACGGGATCGGCGGTCATCTGCTCGAAATTCTCAAAGCCCACCATCCGCGAGGGGCGGCGCGGGCGCGGCGTCGAATAGAAGCTGTCGATGATCGTGGCGACCGCCGGCCAATGGGTGAACAGCGCCAGCAGGGCGAGCGACGGCCCCAGCATCAGCCAGGCATGGATCCAGGAGCGGTCGAAGCGGCGGGTCATGGGAAAGTCCCGACTAGGACGGAGGCGATCCTCGCAGCCGACGCGCGCGCGGCTGCGACCTCAAGCACCGACGTCACCCCCGGCGAGATGCCGGAGGCATCGAGGGAAGGGGGTCCAGGAGTCCAGGGCGTTGACATCATGGCCCCTGGATCCCCTTCCCTCGCCCTTCGGGCTCGCCGGGGATGACGATGGAGTACGCGGCCGGCAGACGACACGAGCCCCAAGCCCACGCCGACTGCCCATCTGCTCGCCCCCACCATCCCCGACGCCCCCATTCCCGTCAGCCGTCAGCGCCGATACGGACGCAGGATGCGCTCGGCTTCCGCCTGCGAATCCTTCATCGCCGCTTCCGGCGTCTTGCCGCCGGTCAGCGCCGCCTGCAGGCCGTCGTTCAGCGCCTTGGTGACGCGCTGGTTCTCATGGGTCGAGAGCTCGGCCACCGCGAATTTCAGCTGGTCACGGGCAACCGCCGCCGCCGGGAAGCCGGCCACATAGTCCTTCATCGCCGGGGTTTCCCAGGCATCGCCACGCACCGCCACATAGCCGGTGTCGATGCCCCACTTGGCGGCCCGCTCCGGCGTGGTGATCCACTGGATGAACTTGAAGGCGGCTTCCTGCTCGGCCTTGGACGACTTCTTCGAGAGATAGAAATTGCCGCCGCCCGTCGGGCTGCCCGCACGCTTGCCGGCCGGCAGCATGCCGACGCCGAACGGGAACTTGGCATTGGTGCGCACATTGGTGAGGTTGCCGGTGGTGGTCCACATCATCGCGCATTTCCGCTCGAAGAAGTCGCGCGGCGTGGTGCCCCATTCGACGATCCCGGTCGGATGCACCTTGTGCTTGCGCGACAGGTCCACCCAGTACTGCAGCGCCTCGACGACGGCGGGCGCGTCATAGGCGGTCTTGTTGCCTTCCGGGTTCATCAGGATGGCACCGGCCTGGGTGGTCAGGCCCTGGAACAGCCAGTAGGGGAAGCCCGAGGACGGGATCTGGATGCCCCATTGCGTGGTGTTGGCGCCGTCGCGCTTGGTCAGCTTCTCGGCGAAGGCGATCTGCTCCGCCCAGGTCGTCGGGGGCTTCTCCGGATCGAGGCCGGCTTCCTTGAACAGCTCCTTGTTCCAGTAGAGCACGACGGTCGAGCGCTGGAACGGAATGCCCCAGGTCTTGCCCTCGGTCTGGCTGTTTTCCATGAAGCTCGGGAAGAAGCTGGCAAGCCACTTCTTGTCGGCATCGGTGCGGATGAAATCGTCGAAGGGCACGATCGCCTCTTCGTCGATGAGGGTGAACATGTCGGTCGACAAGAGAACCGAGGTCACCGGCGGCGTGCCGCTCTTGTGGGCGGTCAGCGCCTTGACGATCGTTTCCTGATAGGTGCCCGAATAGATCGGCTTGATCGAGATGGAGGGATTCTCCTTCTCGAAATCGGCGGCGAAGCTGTCGATCAGCTTGGTGATCGGGCCGCCGACGGCGACCGGATAGAAGAACGACACTTCCGTCTTGCCCTGGGCAAGCGCGGGGGCTGCCAGCGGCAGCGTCAGAGCGGCGGCGCCGGTCTTCAGGATCGTGCGGCGATCGATTGCATGGGTCATGGTCAGTCCCTCCCGCTTCGGATTGATTGTCTCGGTCATTGGATGCGGCGTCCCGTCTCGCTGTCGAAATGGTGGACGGCCGATGCATCGAAGGCGAGCCTCACGGTCTCGCCGGCCCCGGCCGTGAACTTGCCGGGAATGCGGGCGACGATCGCATGATCGCCGATGCGCGCTTCCAGAAGGCAGTCGGCGCCGAGGTATTCCACCGCTGTGACACTTGCGTGAATGCCGTCATCAGACAGTCGCACAGCTTCCGGACGGACGCCGAGCGAGACTTTAGCCAGCTCCAGGCCGCGCGATCCATAATGCGCAGCCGCCTCGCCCAGAGCCGTAACCGGCAGGACGTTCATGGGCGGCGTGCCGACGAAGCGGGCGGTGAAGATGGTCGCCGGGCGATCGTAGAGTTCCTCCGGCGTGCCATATTGCTCGATCCGGCCAGCATTCATCAGCACGATGCGGTCGGCCATGGTCATGGCCTCCACCTGGTCGTGGGTCACATAGATCAGCGTCAGCCCGAGCCGGCGCTGCAGCGCGCGGATCTCGCGGCGCATCTCGAGGCGGAGCTGCGCGTCGAGGTTCGACAGCGGTTCGTCCATCAGGCAGACCGGCGTCTCGGCGACAATGGCGCGGCCCAGCGCAACGCGCTGCTGCTGGCCACCCGAGAGCTGCGAGGGCTTGCGATCGAGATAGGGGCCAAGGCCGAGGATCTCGACAGCCCGCTCCAGGCGGCGGGCCCGCTCCTGCTTCTCGACGCCGCGCACCTCCAGCCCGAACACGATGTTCTGCCTGACCGACAGATGGGGAAACAGCGCATAGCTCTGGAACACCATGGAGATGCCGCGCTCGGCGGGGGCAGCGCCCGTCACGTCGCGCCCGCCGATGCGGATGACACCGCCGGTCGAGGTCTCGAGGCCCGCGATCAGCCTGAGCGTCGTCGACTTGCCGCAGCCGGAGGGTCCGAGGAGAGCCACGAAATCGCCGGCGCCGGCCGTGAAGGAGACGTCATTGACGGCCGCGGCCTGCTCGCCGAAGGCCTTGGTGACGTGAGACAGTTCGACCTCGGCCACGATATCCTCAAAGCGCGCATGCGGCAGGTTGGGCGCAGACCCTAAGGGCGAAGTGTGACAAGCGGCACTCCGGTAATGCCCTTATGCACAAGGAAGGTGGCGGGGGCGGGAGTGAGGATTGGGCTCTGACCCGTTGTCAGGCGGCAAGGATCATCTGGCTGGGATGGCCCCTCACCCTTGCCCTCTCCCCGCAGGCGGGGAGAGGGAATGTCTCCGCTCAAGCTCCCAATTCCTGCTCAGGCGCGGAGCGTCATATGCGCGCTTGATATTCCGATAGAGCGCGCCGGCTGAGACAGCGCACACGGATTCCCTCTCCCCGCCTGCGGGGAGAGGGTTAGGGTGAGGGGCCAGAACGGCCAGAACCGCCAGAACGCCGGCCACGTTCACGCGGCAGCAACACTGTCCCTCCCCCTCGCCCACGATTTGGGCTGGCGTCCTCGCCCCCCATGCGCTATTCCCCGCGGCCCTCCCGAGCCTCCAAGGTCCAGCCCTTGTCCCGCCCCGTTCCCCCCGTGTCGATCGGCATCGATTTCGGCACCTCGAACACCGTCGTGGCGCTCGCGGCCGATGACGGCCGCGCCGAAGCCATCACCTTCCACCACAACGGGCAGGACCTGAAGGGCTTCGTCACGGCGCTCTGCTATTGGCAGGATCGCGTGGCCGGCAAGATCCGCTCGCGCGTCGATGGCGGCCCCTGGGCCATGGACCAGTTGATGGAAGGCGGCACCGCCCACCGCTTCATCCAGTCGTTCAAGACCTTCGCGGCCAGCGCCAGCTTCCAGGAAACCCGCATCTTCGGCCAGCGCTACGGCTTCGAGGACCTGCTGGTCTCCTTCATCCAGACGCTGACCCGCCACGCCGGTGGCGCGCTCGATTTCGCCGGCGCCCGCGTGCAGATCGGCCGCCCGGTTCACTTTGCCGGCTCAAATCCCGATGATGCGCTCGCGATGCAGCGCTACCGCACCGCCTTCGGCAAGCTGGGCCTGGACCAGGCCTCCTATGTCTATGAGCCGGTGGGCGCCGCCTTCTTCTATGCCCGCGAACTGACCCATGACGCGACCGTGCTGGTGGCCGATTTCGGCGGCGGCACCAGCGATTTCTCGGTCATGCGCTTCGAGCGCCGCGGCGGCCGGCTGCATGCCGAGCCGCTGGCCCATTCCGGCATCGGCATTGCCGGCGATGCCTTCGACTACCGGATCGTCGATCATGTCGTCTCGCCGGTGCTCGGCAAGGGCTCGGACTACCAGTCGCTCGGCAAGCGGCTGACCATCCCCAACCGCTATTATGCCAATCTCGCCAAATGGCATCAGCTCGCCATGATGAAGTCGAACGGCGATCTCGCCGGTCTGCGCGACCTCGAGAAGGTGGCGATCGAGCCGGCCATGCTGGCGAAATTCATCGACATCATCGACTACGATCTGGGTCTCGCGCTCTACCGCGCGGTGTCGGAAGCGAAGGTCGCGCTGTCGTCGGCGGATGCCACCGACTTCCGCTTCGCCGCCGAGGGCGTGGAGATTGCCGGGCGGATCACCCGCAAGGATTTCGAAAGCTGGATCGCTCCCGACGTCGAACGGATCGCCACGACCATCGACGAGGCGCTGGCCAAGGCCGGCGTCGGCGACCGCGACATCGAGCAGGTCTTCCTCACCGGCGGAACCTCCTTCGTGCCGGCGATCCGCAATCTGTTCACCAGCCGCTTCGACGAGACCAAACTCACCAACACCGACCAGTTCGAATCCATCGCCTATGGCCTGGCCCTGATCGGCCGGGAGGCCGAGGCGGCGCGCTGGGCGGCGTGACACGGCCTGATCGAGATCATGGCGCTGGCCTCCTGCACCATGACAGAATGGTCTTACCCTTTGTATTCGGAGGCAGGACCATGGCTCTGAGACACGATATCGAAAGCCTGCGGGCCGAGGTCGAGGCGCTGCGCCGTGAGACGGCAGCCGTCCGCGCGCCGGCAGACGCCGCACCCGCTCCAGCGCCCCCGCCTGCCACCGATGAGGGCGACATCGCCTCGGTCATGCAGAAACTGCTGAGCCAGTTCGGCGAAACGGTTGAGACCGTGGGCAGCGAGATCGAGGATCACCCCCAGGCCTCGGTCGCCGCCGCCTTCGGCCTCGGCATCGTCGTCGGCATGCTGATCGCGCGCTAGAGGTGAGACCCATGACCCTCGTTCCCCGCTCCGCCAAGCTCTACCTGAAGATCGCCACGCTGCGCCGCCAGATCATCGCCCGGGATATCGCCCGGCGCGTGCTGTTCGGCGGGATCGCACTCGGCTCGGCGCTGATCGGCCTCGCACTGCTGTCGGTCGCGCTCTATCTCTGGCTCGAGACCCTGATCGGCCAGATCGGCGCGGTCCTCGTGCTGGCGGGCCTGCATGGGCTGGTAGCCCTGGTCCTCGCGATCATCGCCACACGGCAGGCGGATTCACCTGAGATGATCGCGCTGTCGGAAGCGGAGGAAGCGGCCTTCGACACCATGTCGCATGAGGCTTCCGGCCTGACCGACCTGCCCGGCAGCGTCGCGCGGCTGATGGGTGGCGGGCAGGGAAATTTTGGCCTGGCACTGTCCGCCGCGACCGCCTTGATGGGCATTGTCCAGAAAATGCGTTCAAAACCAACGGCTTGAGCGACAGGCCCACTAGGAGCGACAGCTCGCTCCTGTTCCAGGACCGCTCCGCCTAGCTGACCGTCTGGCTGGCCAGGTCCTTGGGCGCCTTGGTGAGGACCTCTGGGCGCTTGCCGACCACCACCGTGTCGTCGTGGCGGAAGCCGCCGAGACCCCATTCGTAGAGGCCCGGCTCGGCCGAGTAGACCTCGTTCGCCTCCAGTGGCCGGGTGTTGAACGCCATGTCCTCGGGGAACTCGTGGCCAAGCGTGCCCATGCCATGGCCGGTGCGGTGGAGGATGAGGTCAGCCACACCCTCGCTCTCCAGTACCGCCTGCGCTGCCGCATCGATGCCGCAGACGGGCTCGCCGGTGATGGCGGCCGCGCAGGCCGCCTCGTTGGCGGCGCGCGAGGCCTCGTAGAGCTTGACCTGGCGGGGCGAGGGCTTGCCGCAGAACCAGGTCCGCTCGTTCTCCACCACCAGCCCGTTGACCCTGGGGATGACGATGTTGACCAGTCCGTGGCCGGTCTCGATCCGCGCGCCCGACGAGCGGCCATCACCATGGGGGGCCGCGCTCGCCGGTCCCGACAGGGTCCAGCAGCGCAGGATCTCGAGGGCTTCGCCGGGGAAGCGCCTGGCCGATTCCTCGGCCATCAGAGCGGCCATGGCCATGTCGAGCTCCTGCACCAGGCGACCCGGCCGGATGTTCTCGCGGTAGCGGTCCTGCACCCAGTCGGTCAGCCCGGCGATCTCGCGCATCAGCTGGATCTCGTCTTCATGCTTGACCCAGCGCAGCCGCCGGCACTCGGCGGTCGCTGCCTCGATCTTCAGATGTGGCAAGAGACCCGCCACCTTGCCGAAGGCGCCGCCGCCGGCATCGACGCCGATGCGGGAGCGCCCGAGGCCGCGGGCCTTCAAGAGCCCGGCGACCAGATCGGCCCATTGGGTGGCAAGCGGCAGGCGCGCGCCGATCCGCGGATGCTCGGCATAGAAGCTGGCATCGGTGACCCACAGCCGCTGGCCCTCGGCGGTGAACCGCCAGTGGTTGGTGGAGAGCTCATTGAGCACCGCGAAGGGCTCGCCATTGCGCGGCACGACGCAGACGATCGGCCGCTCCCAGGGCTGCACATCGGTCTGGAAGTTGGTGACGAACTGGAAGAAGTCGCCGGTGGTGAAGGCCAGCGCGTCATAGCCCTCGCGATCCATCAGATCGCGCATCAGGCCATAGCGATAGTCGCGGACCGGGGCGCCAAGGAAGGCCATGACCGTCAATCTCCATGAGCGCGGTCCAGGCCGGCCCGCGGGCGTCCAACCTGTCGCCGCAGGACCGCCGAGACAAGCGCCCGGCGGACGCCCCAGCCCTGCTGCTCAGGCAATGCGAGCTCGGACGAAGTCGAGCATCGTGCCGCCGGTTTGAGACAGCGCCATCTGCCCGAGCCTGGCCGACCATAGCCGCTCGGACCCGTAGCGCAGCCGGCCCTGCCGCAGCCGCTCGACGAACAGGTGCAGGTTGAGTTCCTGCGTCATGCCGATGGCGCCATGCACAGCATGGGCGATGCCGGCGGCCTGCGCCGCGGCCTCACCGATCCGGATCTTGGCGGTGGCGATGCGCGCGAGATCGGCCGATCCCGTGATATCCGCGTCCTCGGGGAAGGCGAGGTCGGCCGCCGCGCGGGCGGCATGCACCAGTTCGGTCATGACGGCGAGCTGCTGCTGCACCGCCTGGAACTTGCCGATCGGCCGGCCGAACTGGCTGCGGTCATTTGCATAGGTCAGCGTCATGGCGAAGATGGTCTCGATCGCGCCGGCCATCTCGGCGGCCTCAAGCCGCGCACCGATGGTCATCAGGTCGACACCGGCAAGCAGGGGTGCCTCGGCCACCGCATCTGCGCGCCACGCCATCCGGTGGAAGGTGCCCTCCCCGCTGGCTGACGCGGTCGCGTGGACTGAGTGCAGCAACCTGAAACGATCTCCGTCGGCGACCAGCACGGCGTCGGCGAAGGCACCGCCCGGCACGTCGGCGCTGAGTACGGCATCAGAGCGCACCGAGCCCGATGCGATGGCGATCGGCCCCTCGGGGCAGTTGATGCCGGCACGCACGGCCAGCGCCCGCGCCACGATGGTGGCACCCACCGGCAGCGGCACGGCATGGCGCCCGGCTTCCAGCAGGATCGGGAGCACGGCCGGCAGGCTGAGCCCGGCACCGCCCTGGTCTTCCGGCACCAGGGCATCGAGGAAGCCGGATTGCTGGATGTCGGCCCAGAGCGCGGATGCGGAGCCATGATCCGTCAGCCGACGGATGACCTCGGGCGATGCTGCCTCGGCGAACAGCCGGGCGGCGGAGGAGGCGATCAGGTCATCCATCTCATGCTCCTCAGCGCAGGCCGATGCCGCGGGCGATCATGCCGCGCAGGATCTCGCGAGTTCCGCCCCTCAGCGAGAACGACGGCGCCATGCGGCTGGTATAGGCGAGGGTCTTCAGAAGCTCCGGCGAAGCCGCGCTGGTCCCGTCCGGATCGCTCGCCAGCGCATTGGCGACAGCCACCGGGATCATCTGCTCGAACTCAGTGCCGAGATCCTTGACGAGGGCCGCCTCCACCACCGGGCTCTCCCCCAGCTGAAGCTGTGCCGTGACGGCGAGCGACAGCGCCCTGAGCGTGGCGAGATGGGCGACAAGTCGCCCGACCAGCACCGCATCGTCGGTCGACACGGTCGCGCGGGAGCGCAGGAGGTCGATCCACAGATCGACCAGCACCATGCTCGACAGGATGCGCTCGGGTCCGCTCCGCTCGAAGGCAAGCTCGGCATTGACCTGTTCCCAGCCGGCGCCTTCCTGGCCGATCAGCGCGTCGGCGCCAAGCTGGACATTATCGAAGGACACCTCGGCGAAGTGCTCGTCGCCTGAGAGGTCGCGGATCGGCCGGATCTGCACGCCCGGCAGGCTGAGGTCGATGATCACTTGCGACAGGCCCTTGTGCCGGTCCTCCGGCACGCCCGAGGTGCGCACCAGCGCGATCATGTACTGGCAGTGCGGCGCGTTGCTGGTCCAGATCTTCCGGCCATTCAGCACGAAGCCGCCGCCATCCGTGGCCTGCGCGCGGGTGCGCACGCTGGCCAGGTCCGAGCCCGAGTTCGGCTCGCTCATGCCGATGCAGAAGAAGATGTCGCCGCGACAGATCGGCGGCAGGTAGAACTGGCGCTGCGCCTCGGTGCCATAGCGCAGGATCAGCGGGCCGGACTGGCGGTCGGTGATCCAGTGCGCCGCGACCGGCGCACCGGCGGCGAGCAGTTCCTCGACCACCACGAAGCGGGCGAAATGGCTGCGCTCGGCGCCGCCATAGCGCTTCGGGATCGAGAAACCGAGCCAGCCCTGGCGGCCCATGGCGCGGCTGAAGGCGGCATCATGGCCCATCCACGAGCGTGCGCGGCGATGCGCCGGCATGGGCATGACATGCTCGGCGATGAAGGCCTTGACCTCCGCGCGCAGGGCCTCGTCTTCCGGCGGAATGGCGGCAGGCGGCAGGGGGGCGAGCATGGTCACTCGATCCGCACACCGCTCGCCTTGACCACCTCGGCCCAGCGCACGATCTCGTCGCGCACGTAAGTGCCATAGGCGGCGGGCGTCGAACCCAGCGGCTCCGCGCCCTGCACGGCGAGCTTGGCCTTGACGGCCGGGTCCGCGAGGGCGGCCAGCGCCGCCGCATTGAGCTTGGCGACGAGGTCGGCCGGGGTGCGGGCCGGCACCATGATGCCCTGCCAGGCACCGATGTCCTTCGAGTCGATCCCGGCCTCGGTCAGCGACGGGACATTGGGCAATACCGGCGTCCGCCGCGTGCCCAGGATCGCCAGCGCACGCAGATGGCCGCTGGTGATGAGCGGGTGCGCCGAGTTGACCGTATCGGCGATGAACTGCACATGGCCACCGGCCAGCGCGTTGAGCGCCGGCGCACTGCCGCGGAACGGCACATGCACCGCCTCGATGCCCTGCGACTTGAGGAACAGGGCTGCCCCCAGATGGGTGACATTGCCGGCCCCCGCCGAGCCGTAGTTCAGCTTGCCCGGATTGGCCTTGGCATAGGCGACGAACTCGGCAACCGTCTGGGCCGGAACCGAGGGATGCACCGCCAGAACCAGCGGCACGACGGCGGTGAGGCAGACCGGCTCCAGGTCGCTGACCACGTCATAGTTCAGTCGGGCATAGAGCGACGGGCTGAGCGCGATGGCGGACGTGTTGTAGAGCACCGTGTAACCGTCCGGATCGGCCTTGGCCGCGCCTTCGGACGCAATGTTGCCATTGGCACCGGGACGGTTGTCGATGACGAAGGCCTGGCCCAGCAGCTCGCCCATCTTCTCGGCCAGCACGCGCGCGACCAGATCGGTCGGGCCGCCCGGCGGGAAGGGCACGAGAAGGCGGATCGGCCGCGACGGATAGGCCTGCGCCCGTGCCGGGACACCCGTGGCGATCAGGCCAAGGGCGGCGGCGGTCAGGCTGCGGCGTGAGATGGTGGCGGTCATCGTGGCCTCCCCGGCGCTCAGGCCGGACGGCCGGCGAGCAGCCGGCGGGCCGTATAGGTCATCACCACCTCGCCGCGCTGGTTCGACACGCTCATGGTCGAGTCCACCACAGCGCGGCCGCTCTTCGACGTCGGCCGGATGCCGGTGACCTCGACCGTCGCCCAGATCGTGTCGCCGACCTTGACCGGGCCATGGATCTTCTGGGTGAGCTCAAGCATGGCAAGGCCCGTGCCCTGGATCATCGACTGCAGGATGAACCCCTCGATCAGCGCATAGGTCAGCGCCGCCGGGACCAGACGGCCCTTCACGGCGGCATGCTCGTATTCGGCATCGATGAAGATCGCTTCGGTCATGCCCGTGACCGAGATGAAGTTGACGAGATCGGTCTCTGTGACGGTCCGCCGGAACGTCTTGAAGGTCTGGCCGACATGAATGTCCTGCCAGTAGAAGCCATGGCCAAGCGTCGGCAGGGCGTCGGTCGCGGAAGCGGTCGTCATGGGAATGTCCTTGTCTCGGTCCCTCTCGCCGCTGGCCTCCCTCGGCCTGCACGAAAGGCACGCGCTTTCATCTGGTGAAAGCGCCTTTCACTGGAGCGAGAGAGAACCACCGCCTAAGGCGCAGCGTCAAGGCGACCCGACCGGGCCGTTGGACAGAGCCTAGCGGCGAAAGCGCAGGTCGAGCCCCTGGGCGATCCAGGCGGCCTCGATCGCATCCATGTCGGCGGCGCCGGACGGATTGGCGCGGCTCGGCGCCCAGCCACGTCTCGCGGGCCAGCTGCCTTGCCAGATCGCCAGAAGGCGACGGAGTTCGGCGAGCGGATCGGCATGGTCATCGACCCGGATGTTGAGGTCCGGAAAGTCCTCGGTCGTGGTCACCAGCATGGCGGCGGACTGACGGCCGCGCTTGTCGCCTCCTGCCGCCTGACCGGCATCGAGCGCCGCCATCATCCGCACCGGCAGGTCGAGCGTGGCGCCTGCGGCATAGGTCGCGAAGGTCGTCTCGACCACCGGCGCGCCGGCCAGCATGTTCCCGGCGACCGAGACATGCGGCCCGGTCATCTCGCCGCACCATTCCACGCAATTGCGGCCGGTCCACACAGCCGTTCGGCCCTTTGCGTCCACCGCATGAACCTGGCGCAGATGACGCCCTTCGTCAGGGTCCAGGGCTTTGGCGATGGCATCTGCCGGCGCCATGCCGGCCTCCAACCCGTCGAGGATGGCAGGCCCCAGATAGCGGTTGGTCATCGACTGAGTGGAGACCGCCCCCACGCCCGAGCGGACGAAGGGACAGCTCGCCCCGACCGCGAAGGCGCAGGTGGTAACGGCGACGCCAAAGGCGCCGCTCGCCGGATCATGGGCGACGATCGACCAGGTCACGCCGGCTCACTTCTTCTCGAGGTTCCACAGCGCCAGATTGCCGGCTGCCAGCAGGCCGGTGATCGAGGTGCGATAGGCGGTCGGCTGGAGATACTGACCCAGCTGGATATGGGTCGGATACTCGGCGACCCGCCGCTGAACGGCCTCTGCGATGGCGCGCTGTTTCGCAGCATCGGTCTCGCGGGCGAAGGCATCACGCAGGCGCTCGATCTCGGCATCGCAGGGCCAGCCGAAACCCGCCTTGTCGCAGCTCGCATTCAGGAAGCTGGTGGAGGCGGGATCGAGCACGTCGATCGAGCCCCAGGACGTGAGGAAGGCGCTCCAGCCACCGGCAGTCGGCGCGTCGCGCCGCGTGCGACGGGCGACCAGCGTCTGCCAGTCCATGGCTTGCAGATCGACCTTGAGGCCGGCCCGCTCCATGATCGCCTTGGCGACGGGCGCGAGGTTGGAGAGCGACGGATTGTCGGTCGACTGCATGAGCACCACCGGCGATCCGTCATAGCCGGCCTGCTGGATCAGCGCACGGGCACGGGCAATGTTGCCCTCAAGGCGGTCGGTGAAGCCCGCATCCATGGCGAGCGGCGAACCGCAGGGAAACAGCGACTTGCACAACACGTAGTAGGCGGGATCACCGATCGTCGACTTGACGAAGTCCTCCTGATTGAAGGCAATCGCCACTGCCTGACGGATCAGCGGATTGTCGAAGGGCTTGTGCAGGACGTTGAACCGGAAGGCATATTGCCGGCCCATCGGCGCCAGCACCTTGAGCGCGATGTTGGAATCGGCCTTGAGCAGCGGCAGGAGATCGTGGGGCGGCGCCTCGATCAGGTCGATCTCGCCGCGCAACAGGGCGCTCACCTGCGTCTGCGCATCGGGGATCCAGATCCACTCGACACGATCGACCTTGACGACCTTGCCGCCGGCCGAGCCTGACGGCGGCTCGGCACGCGGCCGGTAGCGCGGATTGCGCAGATAGACGGCCCGCTCGCCGGGCTTCCACAGATCGCGTGCGAAGATGAACGGACCCGACCCGATGGAATCGGTGATCTGGGTATTCGGATCGGTCTCGGCGACCCGCTTCGGCATGATGAAGAGGATATTCGCCGACGGCTTGCCGAGCGACGACAGCACGAGGCCATAGGGCTCCTTCAGCTTCAGCACGAAGGTCTTGGGACCCGTTGCGGTCAGCTCGGCGGTGACGGCCAGCAGCTTCTGCCCCATGCCGTCACGGGCGCCCCAGCGGCGGATCGAGGCGACGCAGTCCTCGGCCGTCACCGGTTGGCCGTCGTGGAACTCCAGCCCATCGCGCAGCGTGAAGGTCCAGGTGAGCTTGTCCTCGCTGACGGTCCAGGTGTCGACCATCTGCGGTTTCACCTCGAGCTTCTCGTCGACCGCGAACAGCGTGTCGTAGACCATGAAGCCGTGATGGGTGCTGATCAGCGCGGTCGTCCAGATCGGATCGAGAATGCGCAGGTCGGAATGCATGGCCGTACGCAGAACCGTCTCGGCGCGGACAGGCGCGACAGCACCAAATCCCGCCATGACCGCAACGACCGCAGCAATGCGGCCGAGCCGCCCGAACCTGTCCGACCAGCCCATCGTCAACCCTCCACCCATCGCATCAAGTGGCGATTAGGTGATGGGAATGCCCATGCGTCAATCCCGCGCGTGAGCGCCCCCGCCCCCCGCCATGCACATGGGCTAATAGCCGCGGGCGCGATCGACCAGACCCGGAAGGTCCTCGCCAGCCCTGTGGCGACGGATCGTGTCGAGCACGAAGTCGACGGCCGTCGAGGGATGGGTGAAGGCCGCGATATGCGGCGTCAGCAGGATGCGCGGATCGGCCCAGAACGGGTGGTCCGGCCGCGGCGGCTCCGGCTCCATCACGTCGAGCATGGCCGCCTGGAGCTGGCCGCTGTCGAGGGCCGAGATCAGGTCGGCATCGACCAGATGACCGCCCCGGCCGACATTGAGCAGCATGGCGCCGCGGGGCAACTGCGCAAAGAGCTTGGCATTCAGCACGCCGCGCGTGCTGTCCGTCAGCGGCAGGAGGCAGACGAGAATGTCGCAGCCAGCAAGGAAAGCCGGTAGCTCTGCGTCGCCAGCGTAGGTCGTGACGCCCGGAAGGACGCGCGGCGAGCGGTTCCAGCCGGAGAGCTGGAAGGTGAAATGGCGGAGCCGGTCGAGCACGGCCTGGCCGAGTTGCCCGAGGCCGAGCACGCCGACGCGCCGCTCGGCCGTTGGCCGCTGCGACAGGATCTCCCATCTGGCCTGGCGCTGCTGGCCGACATAGCCGATCAGGTCACGATGCAGACCGAGCACCGCCATGGTGACGTACTCGACCATGCCTTCGGCAATGCCCGGCTCGAGCATCCGCACGAGCGGGATGTGATCAGGCACGATCGACAGGTCGAACTGGTCGACGCCGGCGCCGACCGAGAACACCAGTTCCAGGTTCGGCATGGTGGTCGCAAGATCCGGCGGAGGCTCCCAGACCGCGAGATAGCGCACGTCGGCGGGATCGAACGGCTCACCCCACAGATGGAACGGAATGGCCGGTGCGCGCTTGCCAAAATGGACGGCCCATTCGCGGCCGCGCGCGACATTGCCCTTGTAGACGAAGGTCATCGTTCTGCCCCGCTCAGAGCGTTTCGGCCATCTTGATCGGGCGGCCGTCGACCAGCCGCTCATGCTCGTAGAAGGTGGGATCCATGAACGGCGTATCGCCGCGCACCAGCTCCGCTGCCAACCGGCCGGAGCCCGGCCCGATGCCGAAGCCATGGCCGGAAAATCCGGTCGCGATGAAGAAGCCCGGCAGCGACTTGACGCCGGAGATCACCGGGATCGTGTCGGGGGACGTATCGATCGCCCCGCCCCAGGCCTCGGCAATGCCAATGCCGCTGAGCCCCGGATTGGCCGCGACGAACTTGGCCAGCGCCTCGTTGACCAGGCTCATGTCGGGAGCGGGATCGAGGACACGCGTCTTCTCGAACGGCGAGACCTCGTCGAACGACCAGTTGGTGCCGCGCAGCAATTGCTCGATGAACGACATGCCGATGCGGATCTTCAGGCCTTCGCGGCGCTTGCGGTAGGTCGGCAGGAAGGCGAAGGCATAGCGCAACAGATCGGGCGTGATGTCGACCGTGCCTCGCTGGCGCAGCGCCACCGTGAAAGAGCCATCGAGACGCCGGCGCACGCAATAGTTCGGTGTGCCGACCGCCCCGAACTCCGAGATCTCGGGAGCCGGCGTGGTGCGGCAGGCGGTGGCCTTGACGATGCCTTGCGGCATGTCGACGCCATGGCGACGGCAGAACAGCGACGACCAGGCGCCGCCCGCCAGCACCACGGCATTGGTGCGGATGCGGCCCTTCTCGGTGACCACAGCACTGACGCGGCCGGCGGATGTCTCCATGCCACGCGCGGCGCAGCCCTGATGGATCGTCGCCCCCAGCCTGCGCGCGCCACCGGCCAGCGCCGGCACGGCCATGGACGGCTCGGCGCGTCCGTCGCTTGGGGTCAGCAGTCCCGCGATATAGCCCTCGGTATTCCCGGGAACCTTCTCGGCGACCTCGGCCTGCGAGAGAACGGTCGTGTGGATCTGGCTCTCGCGGGCCATGTCCGCCCACTTCTCCCAGCGCTGGACCTCGGCCGGGTCCTTGGTGAGAAACAGGACGCCGGTGCGGCGGAAGCCGGCATCGGCCCCGCTCTCGGTCTGCATCTCCTCCCACAGGCGAAGCGATTCCCGCGCCAGCGGAAGCTCCTCGCGCGCCCTGCCCTGCTGCCGGCACCAGCCCCAGTTGCGGCTCGACTGCTCCGCGCCGACATGGCCCTTCTCGATCAGGGCAACCGAACTGCCCTTCTTGGCAAGCTGGTAGGCGGTCGACACGCCGATGATGCCGCCGCCGATCACCACGACGTCAGCGGCTTCGGGAAGGCGCTCATCGCTGTCGATGCGATTGAGGGGCGGTGACATCGGATGCTCCTAGGCGAACGGGTCGAACGGGCGGGGAAACAGGACGGACGTGACCGGGCGCTGCTGACGGATGGCCGGAGCGGACGGCATTGTCACTTGATGTCCATGCGAGGATCCAGCGCATCACGCAGGCCGTCGCCCATGAAGTTGAAGCTGGTCACGGCCAGCGTGATGGCGAGACCTGGAATGATGGCGAGCCATGGCGCGCTGGTCAGATAGATCTGCGCGTTGTTCAGCATGTTGCCCCAGCTCGCCGCTGGCGGCTGGATGCCGTAGCCGAGGTAACTGACATAGGATTCGAGCAGGATCGCCTTGGCGACGTTGAGTGTCGCGGCCACCACGATCGGCGCCATGGCGTTGGGCACCAGCTCGCGAAACATGATGCGAAGATCCGATGATCCGAAGGCCTTGGCGGCGACCGCGAAGTCGCGCTCGCGCAGCGACCGGATCTGCGCCTCCACGATGCGGGCCACGTTCATCCAGGCGGTCGCGGCAATAAGCAGGGTCGTCGACAGGATGCCGGGCTCGACCAGGGCGGCGAGCGCCAAGAGCAGGAAGATCGCCGGGAAGCACAAGACTGCATCGACGAAGCGCATCAGGAGTGCGCCCAGCCAGCCGCCATAGAATCCGGCAATCGTGCCGACGAGAATGCCGATAGCCATGGCGATCGCCATGGCGACGATACCGATGGACAAGGAGATCCGACCACCCATCATGAGCCGGGCCAGGATGTCGCGGCCGAGCTCGTCGGTCCCGAGCACGTGGGCGCCCGAGAAGGGCGGCGCGAAACGCTGCATGATGTCGATATGGGTATCGTCGAATGGCAGCAGGAACGGCCCGAACACCGAACCCAGCAGAAGGACTACGATGGTCGCAAGCCCGCCCATGGCGAGGCGATGCCGCCGGAACCGACGCCAGGCCGCGTGTCCATGCCCGGGCGGCGGGACGGCATCGGCGGTGATGGGAACGCCAGTGCTCATGATCAGCCGACCCGGATGCGCGGATCGACCGCGGCATAGAGCATGTCGGCAAGGAACGAGCCGATCAGCACCATGACGGCCGAGAACATCAGAATGCCCATCACGACGGGATAGTCGCGATAGCCGATGGAATCGAGGAACAGCCGGCCCATTCCGGGCCAGGTGAAGACCGTCTCCGCCACCAGCGCACCGCCCAGCAGCGTCGGGAATTGCAGGCCGGCCACCGTGATCATCGGGAGGAGCGCATTGCGCAGAGCGTGCACGCTCAGCACCCGCCAAGCGGGCAATCCCTTGGCGTTTGCCGTCCGGATATAGTCCTGACTGATCACGTCGAGCATGGACGAGCGCATGAAGCGCGCCCAGATGGCGGTCTCGACCAATGCCAGGACGATGGCCGGCGCGATCAGATGGTGGAGAAGATCGAGCAGCGAGCCGTCGCCGACGGTATGCCGGTTGCCGGCCGGCAGCCAGCCGAGTTCCACCGAGAAGATGTAGATCGCGACGAGGCCGAACCAGAAGGTCGGGATGGAGAGCGCGATCATCGCGCCGACGGTCGCCAGCGTATCGAACAGGGAATAGCGCCGGATGGCGCCGAGAATGCCGATCCAGCAGCCGAGGATGATGGCGATCAGGGTGGCGGTCGCCATCAGCTCGAAAGTGGCCCCGAGGTGCGACCCGATGATCTTCAGCACCGGCTCGCCGTCGCGGAACGAGGTTCCCCAGTCGCCTGACAGCATGCGCCAGAGCCAGTCGAGATACTGGACTGGCAGGGGCCGGTCGAGACCCAGCTGATGGGCAATGCGATCGAGATCCTCCTGGCTCATCTGCGACGACAGGGCAAACTGCGAGAGCGGCCCCCCTGGCGCCAGATGCAGGATCGCGAAGCCGAGCATCGACACAAGCAGCAGCAGGATTGCTGCCTGGATCAGCCGCTCGAACGCATAGCGCGCCATGTCAGACTGCCCCTCGCCCGGCGAACCTCACGCCCAGAACCACTCGCGCACGTTCCAGAGATTGGACGAGGCGTTGATATTGGGCTGGAAGCCCTGCAGACCGTCCTTGATGCCTTCCGACAGAGCGGCCTGGAACAGCGGCAGGATGGCAAGATCGTTGCGGATGATCTTCTGCAGCTCGCCATAGGTGGCCTTGCGCGACGGCTGATCGAACTGGCGGGCGCCCTGGGTCAGCAGGCGATCCGCCTCGGGGTTCTGGTACTGGTAGGTGTTGAAGCCGCGGCCGCCCTTGGCGGGGATCGAGCCCGAGCCGAAGCGCGGTGTCACGTCCGGGTCGCTGCCCAGCATGAAGTTCACGCCGACGATCACCGAGTTGAACTTGGACTGCTGCCAATACTCGCCCCAGATGACGGCAGCCGGCATGTTCTGGATGCGCATGGTTGCGCCGATGGCGCGCCAGTCCTGGATCAGCAATTGCTGGCTCTGCTCGCGCACCGCATTGCCCGATGTGGTCGAGTTGGTGAATTCGAGCTTCACGCCGCCCTTTTCGCGCACACCACCGGCACCGCGCGCCCAACCGGCCGCGTCGAGCAGGGTATTGGCCTTGGCCGGATCGTAGCTGTGGGTCGGCAGGCCCGACTGATAGGCCCATCCCTGCTGCGGCACGAAGCTCTCGGTCGGCGTCGGCAGGCCATAGTTCAGCGCATCGATCAGCGCCTTCTTGTTGATGGCCATGTAGAGCGCCTCGCGCACCGCCTTGTCGGCGAGCGGACCGAATTCGAGGTTCGGCGCGATATGCTCGACCGAGGCGGTCGACGACACCACGACCTTGCGGCCGCGCAGCGCCTGCGCCTCCTTGACGAAATTCGGCAGGATGCCCTGGATGCCCGTGTAGTCGACCTGGCCGGTGCGGAACTGCGTGTAGAGAACCGTCAGGTCCGGAATGTACTTGTAGACCAGCCGCTCCAGATAGGGGCCTTTGCCGTGATAGGCGGTATGGGCATTGAGCAGGATGTGGTCGCCGGCGACCCGCGAGCCCCAGCGGAACGGACCGGTCCCGACCGGCGCATTGTTGAACGGCGAGGTGTTGGGGTCGGTCGCCTTCTCCAGGATGTGCTTCGGCACCATGAAGGTCAGCGCCAGGATCGACAGATAGGGCGAATAGGCGCTCTCCATCCGCCAGTGGATCTCGTCGGGCGCGACGACCTTGATGTCCTTGACCAGGCTGTGGCCGACACGGTTGCGGACCCGGAAATTCGGCGTGTTGATGAGGTCGAGGCTGAACTTCACATCCTCGGCGGTGAAGGCGGTGCCGTCGTGCCATTTGGCGTTCGGACGGAGCTTCACCTTCCAGGTCAGCCCATCGGCAGACAGGCCGCCATTCTCGATCGAGGGCACCTCGCGGGCGAGGTCCGGCACGAAATTGCCCTGCGGATCGATGTACCAGAGCGGGCTGAACAGGGCCCACCAGACGCCCTGGTCCACCTCGATGCCCGGCATCAGGGGATGGAACACGGTCGGCTCCTGCGACAGCGCCGCGATGACCTGGCCGCGCGGCTTGTCAGGCGGGTTCGCCGCACGCGCCGCCTGCGCGAATGCGGACACCGGCACCATCACGCCGGCCGCTGCGGCCGCGCTGAACACCATCACGCTGCGGCGGTTGGGATTGCCGATATTCGAGCTGTCAGCCATCGTGTTGTCTCCACCGATCCGCAAGTTGCACCAAGTCTGCCCCGGACCGCGCATGGCGCATTCCGGGCGGCTTTGGGCTGCAAGGATTTTCAGCTGTCATGAATTCTACGGTTGGAAGTTCAACACGGCTGAAATACACTGTCAATGCCGCGGTCGACATCCCACGTCTGGCTGGGGGTTGATATTCTCAGAACGCAGCCGACAAGACTGGCACCGCCGCGCGGTCGCCCCGACTGGGAGAATGGCATGACGGCCCGCAGCGCCCGCCAGCGCGACACCATCAAGGCGGACGAGCCCTCGGAAGTCGGCAGCGATCAGCGCCTCGGCGAAACGGTGCGCCTGCTGCGCCAGCGCGCCGGTCTGTCGATCCAGGAGGTTGCCAAGCGCACCGGGCTATCGACCGGCATGATCAGCCAGCTTGAACGCGCGCTGGCGACGCCGTCGGTGCGCACGCTCCGCCAGCTGAGCATCGCGCTGGATGTCCCGATCTCCTATTTCTTCGAGGAGCACGCCCAGCCGGACCCAAAGAGCTACATCGTCCGCAAGGCCAGCCGGCGACTGTTGCGGCTGACTGCCAGCGGCGTGGTCAAGGAAGCGCTGACGCCGAACGGCAACGGCGAGATGGAGCTCTATGAGCTGACCCTCAATCCCGGCGGCTCATCGGGCACCGACTTCCTCAAGCACACCGGCGAAAAGGCCGGCTATGTGCTGGCCGGGAGCCTCAGGCTCTGGCTCGACCACGAGGCGCATATCCTCGAAACCGGCGACAGCTTCCGGTTCCCGAGCCTCGTGCCGCACATGTTCGACAATCCGACCCAACAGGTGGCCCGCGTCATCTGGGTGACGACGCTGACGCCTCAGGTTTGAGCGTCACGCCGGATCGATTGCTACGATCTCGACATCCTGGCCGGCAACCGGCGCCGTGTCGCCAACCACCTTGCCCATCAGCGCGCGGGCAACCGGCGAGACATGGGACACGCTGCCCGATGACGGGTTGGCCTCGTCCTCTCCGACGATGCGGAACGTCTGCCGCCGGCCGTCATCGCGGTCGAACGTGACGCGCGATCCGAACTGCACCTTGCCCGATCCCACCGGCAGAGGCATCAGCTGGGCGCTGGCCCGGCGCGCGAGGTAATAGCGGAGATCGCGCTCGGCGCGGGCAAGAGCGACATTGTAGGCGCGCACCTCGCCACTCGCTTGCGCCGCATCACTCTCGGCTCGCGCCTTGGCGACCGCTTCGTCGAGAAGCGCCAGCCCTGCCTCCGTCACGAGGTTCGGATGCGGCGAGATGGCCCGCTCCGGCAGGTCCGGCTCGGTCCCGTCGCGGTCGCTTTCCTTGGTGAATGCAACGCTCATGCGGCTCTCCTGCACGCGGGTCGGACAAAGGCGAGCCGCCCACCCTATAGCGGCGCGCCCGTCGCGAACAGCCGGACGATCCTCGGCCCCGTGGGACCCTTGCCATTGCGCCGCCCCGAGACATCGGTGACGTTTCTGGCCCCGACCTTGCCTGCACGATGCCACATGCCTCCGGAGTTGCCTGATGTCTGCTGCGCCTTCCGCCTTGCCGCCCCTCTTCACCTATCCCCTCGATCCCCTGAACGAGCGCGAGATCAAGCGGGCAACCGACATCCTGATGGCCGAGAAGGGCCTGCCGGCCACCACGCGCTTCGCCGATTTCCGGCTCGATGAACCGGCAAAGGCCGACGTGCTCGCCTGGACGCCCGGCGCGAAGGTGGCGCGGCGTGCCTTCATCATCACCGTCGATACCCGCAGCGGCGACATCCACGAGGCCGTCGTCGACATCACCGCCAAGCGGGTCGTGAGCTTCGCGAAGCGGGAGGCCCGCAGCGCGCCCTACGGTCAGCCACCCATCATCATCGAGGAGTTCTTCAAGACCGGCGCCATCGTCAAGGCCGACCCCGGCTGGCGCCACGCCATGACGCGCCGCGGACTGACCGACGACGAGATCGAGCTGGTGCAGATCGATCCCTTCTCGGCCGGCTATTTCGCGCGCGAGGTGGAGACCGGACGCCGCCTGGTCAGCGCGGTCTCCTATTACCGCGCTGACATCAAGGACAATGGCTATGCCTCGCCGATCGAGGGCGTCGTCGCTCTCGTCGATCTGATCGAGGAGCGGGTCGTCCAATTGGTCGACGACGAGGAGATCATCCCCATCCCGAAGAAGAAGCGGAACTACAACCGCGAGTCGCTCGGCACGCCGCGCCAGGACGTGCGCCCGCTCGACATCGTGCAGAAAGAGGGGCCGAGCTTTTCCGTCGACGGCTGGAAGGTTGATTGGCAGAACTGGTCGTTCCGCCTCGGCTTCACGCCGCGCGAGGGCCTGGTCCTGCACCAGCTCTCCTACCGTGACGGCGGTCGCGACCGGCCGATCATCTACCGGGCCAGCGTCACCGAAATGGTCGTGCCCTATGCCGACCCGACCACCAACCATTTCTGGAAAAGCGCCTTCGATGCCGGCGAGTATGGCCTCGGCAAGCTGGCCAATGCGCTGGAACTCGGCTGCGACTGCCTCGGTCTGATCCGCTATTTCGACATTCCCGCGGCTGACGATCTCGGCCAGCCCATGGTGATGAAGAACGCCATCTGCATGCACGAGGAGGATTACGGCATCCTCTGGAAGCACTACGAATTCCGCAATGACACCTACGAGGTCCGGCGCTCCCGGCGGCTGGTGATCTCGTTCTTCGCCACCGTCGGCAATTACGATTACGGCTTCTACTGGTACCTTTACCAGGACGGCACCATCCAGCTGGAGGCCAAGCTCACCGGTATCATCCAGACAGCGGCCGTCGCGCCCGGCAAGTCCTATCCCTGGGGCGGCATGGTCGATGAGGGCCTCGGCGGCCCGACCCACCAGCACTTCTTCAACGTCCGCATGCACATGATGGTCGACGGCGAGAAGAACACGGTCACCGAGCACGAGTTCCACCCGCGGCCCTGGGGCACCGACAACCCCCACGGCAATGTCTTCGACACGACCTCGCGGGTTCTCGCCCGCGAGCGCGATGCGGCCAGAGAGGCTGATGGGCGCACAGGCCGGTACTGGAAGATCAGCAATCCCAACGCCCGGAACAGCGTCGGCAATCCACCGGGCTACAAGCTGATCGTCCAGCCGAGCCCGCTCATGCTGGCGCAGGAGGGATCCTATGTGAGGCAGCGCGGCGGCTTCGCCACCAAACATGTCTGGGTGACGCACTATGATCCCGCCGAGCGCTATGCCAGCGGCGACTATCCCAACCAGCATGCCGGCGGGGACGGGCTCCCACGCTATGTCGCGCAGAACCGCCCGATCGAGAACGAGGACATCGTGGTCTGGCACTCCTTCGGCCACACCCACGTCTGCAAGCCCGAGGATTTCCCGATCATGCCGGTGGAATATGCGGGCTTCATGCTGAAGCCCAACGGCTTCTTCGCGGGCAACCCGGCGATGGATCTGCCGCCCGATCGCAACGGGGCGAGCATCGACGGTCGCGACGGTTCCTGCTGCGCCTGAGCGTCAGGACAGGGGCCGCCGCATCTGGCGGCGGCCGCCAGCCGCTTAGAGCGGCTTCTTCAGCCACTTGCTGATGACGCCGACAATACCTTCGCGGAACACCAGCACGCAGACGACGAAGATGATGCCCTGGACGATGGTGACCCAGGCGCCAAGCGAGGCGAGGAAGTTCTGCATCGAGATGATCACGGCGGCGCCGATGATCGGCCCGAACACGGTTCCCATGCCGCCGACCAGCGTCATCAGTACGACCTCGCCGGACATCGACCAGTGCACATCGGTCAAGGATGCCAGCTGGACGGCGATCGCCTTGGTGGCGCCCGCAAGACCCGCGAGCGAGGCTGACAGGACGAAGACCAGGAGCTTGTACTGGCTGGCCCGGTAGCCGAGCGAAATGGCGCGGGGCTCGTTGTCGCGAATGGCCTTCAGTACCTGCCCAAATGGCGAGTGGATGACCCGGTAGATCAGCAGAATGCCACCGATGAAGATCGTCGCGACGAGATAATAGACCGCGAGATCGGAGCCGAGCGGAATGATGCCGAACAGGGCGTTGCGCGGTACCGCCTGGATGCCGTCCTCGCCGCCGGTGAACTTCGGTGTCTGCAGCGAGAAGAAGAAGACCATCTGCGCAAGGGCCAGCGTGATCATCGCGAAATAGATGCCCTGCCGACGGATTGCCAGGGCGCCGAAGGCAAGTCCGAGAACGGCCGCCGACGCGGTGCCGAGCAGGATGGACAGTTCGGGGGGCAGGCCCCAGGCCTTGGCCGTATAGGCCGAGACGTAGCTCGCGAGCCCGAAATAGGCGGCATGGCCGAAGGACAGGAGCCCGCCATAGCCGAGCATCAGGTTGAAGGCGCAGGCAAACAGCGCGAAGCACAGCACCTTCATCAGGAAGAACGGGTAGCCGATCACCGGAATGAACGGCAGCACGGCCAGAACGGCAATGAGCCCCAGGAACACCGCCCGGTGGAAGGCGCCGGTGGAAGCCGGTGCCTCGTGAAGCTTGACGCCGCCCGCGGCTGAGATCTCGGCCATCAGACAGTCCTCCCGAACAGGCCGGCCGGCTTAACCAGCAGCACGATCGCCATGATGATGAAAATGACGGTGGCGGAAGCCTCGGGATAGAAGACCTTGGTCAGGCCCTCGATGATGCCGAGGCCGAAGCCGGTGACGATCGCGCCCATGATCGATCCCATGCCACCGATCACCACGACCGCGAACACCACGATGATGAGATTGGAGCCCATGGTCGGATTGACCGAGTAGATCGGGGCGGCCAGCACGCCGGCAAAGGCGGCGAGACCCACGCCGAAGCCGTAGGTGACCGTGATCAGGAGCGGCACGTTGACGCCGAAGGCCTGGGTCAGGGTCGGATTCTCGGTCGCGGCGCGCAGATAGGCGCCAAGCCGCGTCTTTTCGATGACGAACCAGGTTGCAAGGCAAACGACCAGCGAGGCCACCACCACCCAGGCGCGGTAATTGGGCAGGAACATGAAGCCGAGATTCTGGCCGCCGCGCAGGGCGTCCGGGATCTGGTAGGGCAGGCCCGACGATCCGAACTCGTTGCGAAACAGACCCTCGATGATCAGGGCGATGCCGAAGGTCAGCAGCAGGCCATAGAGATGGTCGAGCTGGTAAAGCCTTGCGAGGAACAGCCGCTCGATGATGACGCCGGTCACACCGGCGATCACGGGCGCGAGGATCAGGGCCCACCAATAGCCGATCCCCAGCCAGTTGAGCAGGATCCACGCGATGAAGGCTCCCATCATGTACTGGGCGCCATGGGTGAAATTGATGATGTTGAGCAGCCCGAAGATGACAGCCAGGCCCAGACTGAGAATGGCGTAAAACGAGCCATTGATCAGCCCGAGCAGCAATTGCCCGAACAGGGCCTGTGGCGGAATGCCGAGTAGCTCGAACATGACGTCTTAATCCTGCAGGAAAAAGCGGGACGCCCCTCGTCGAGGCGTCCCGCGGACTATCGGATCAGGCGCGGACGAGCGAGCAGCCGCCGGCATTCATCGGACGGAAGGCCTCTTCCGCCGACAGCGTGGCGATCTGCTTGTAATAGTCCCACGGCCCCTTCGATTCCGAAGGCTTCTTCACCTCGAACAGGAAGACCGGATGCATCTTGCGGCCGTCCTGGCGGATCGTGCCCTTGCCGAACAGCGGATCGTCGGTGCCATTGCCCTTCATCCAGGCCATGTTGCCCGCGGCATCCTTCGACTTGGTCGCAGCCGCAGCCTTCAGATAGTGCAGCACGCTGGAATAGACGCCAGCCTGCACCATGGTGGGCATGAAGCCGTTCCGCTGGGCGGCGAAGCGGCGCGAGAACGCCCGCGTGCCGTCATTGAGATCCCAGTAGAACGATTCCGTCAGGATCAGGCCCTGGGCCGTCTGCAGGCCGAGCGCATGCACGTCGGTTGCGAAGACCAGCAGGCCAGCGAGCTTCTGGCCGCCGGACGTGATGCCGAACTCGGCGGCCTGCTTGATCGAGTTGATCGTGTCGCCGCCGGCATTGGCGAGACCGATCACCTTGGCCTTGGACGCCTGGGCCTGCAGCAGGAACGACGAGAAGTCCGTGCCCGGGAACGGCGTGCGCACTGCGCCGAGAACTCGCCCGCCGGCCTTCTGCACCACCGCCGTCGTGTCGCGCTCGAGCGCATGACCGAAGGCATAGTCGGCAGTCAGGAAGAACCAGGTGTCGCCGCCAGCCTTCACCATGGCGCCGCCAGTTCCCTGGGCGAGCGCATAGGTGTCGTAGGTCCAGTGGACGGTGTTGGGCGAGCACTGCGCACCCGTGAGGTCCGACGTTGCGGCGCCCGAGTTCAGGAAGACGCGGTTCTTCTCGCGGGTGATCTGGTTGACGGCGAGCGCCACCGACGACGTGGGCACGTCGGCGATCACGTCGACAGCGTCGTTGTCATACCACTGGCGCGCGATATTGGCGCCGACATCGGGCTTGTTCTGGTGGTCGGCCGAGACGACCTGGACATTCAGGCCCTTGGCGGCGGCGCCGAAATCCTCGACCGCCATGCGTGCGGCAAGGGCCGAGCCCTCGCCGGTCAGGTCGGCATAGAGGCCGGAACGGTCGTTAAGCACGCCGATCTTGAGGGAGAGGGGCTGCTGGGCACGCGCCATTGAACTGGCGGTGAAGGCTGTTGCTGCGGCGCCGGCCATCAGGTGGCGGCGGTTCATTCGGAAAGTGGACATGGCGTTGTTCCTCCAATGGGTCCGGGTGTGCGGATTTTCTTGTTTTTGCGAGCTCAGACGCCCAGATGGGCGTGCAGCTTGTCGATGTTCTTGTCGAGATCTTCATTGCGGAGCATGTCGACGACGCGCCCCTGCTCGACGAGGTAGTGCCGGTCGGCGACAGTTTGCGCGAACCGGAAATTCTGCTCGACCAGAATGATCGTGAAGCCTTCGCGCTTCAACCGCGCGATGGTCCGGCCGATCTGCTCGATGATGACGGGGGCAAGGCCCTCGGTCGGCTCGTCGAGCAGCAGGAACTTGGCGCCCGTACGCAGGATGCGCCCGATCGCCAGCATCTGCTGCTCGCCGCCGGAGAGCTTGGTGCCCTGGCTGGTCAGCCGCTCCTTGATGTTCGGGAACAGCTCGAAGATCTGCTCGACGCTCATGCCGCCGGGCCTGACCTGCGGCGGCAGCAGCAGGTTCTCCTCGACCGACAGGGTCGCGAAGATGCCACGCTCCTCGGGCACGTAGCCGATGCCCATCTTGGCGATCACCCGCGACGACTTGGAGATCGTCTCCTCGCCCTCGAAGCGGATCGACCCCTGGCGCTTCGACATGATGCCGATGATCGATTTCAGGGTGGTTGTCTTGCCCGCGCCATTGCGGCCGAGCAGCGTCACCACCTCGCCCGGCGCGACATCGAGGTTGATGCCGTGAAGGACATGGGACTCGCCATACCACGCATGAAGATCGCGAATGGCGAGCATCGGCTCGGCAGTGCCGGCCTTGGTGTCGAGAATGGCGGCCTCAGCCATGACCCACGCCTCCGATATAGGCTTCGACCACGCGCGGGTCCTTTGAGACGGTGGCATAGTCGCCCTCGGCCAGAATCTTGCCGCGCGCCAGCACCGTGATCCGGTCCGATAGCGCCGCCACGACTGACAGATTGTGCTCCACCATCAGGATCGTGCGATTGGCCGAAACCGTGCGGATCAGGTCGGCGACGCGATCGACATCCTCATGGCCCATGCCGGCCATCGGCTCATCGAGCAGCAGCATTTCCGGATCGAGCGCCAGCGTCGTGGCAATCTCCAGCGCGCGCTTGCGCCCGTAGGACAGTTCGACAGCCTCGATCCTGGCGAAGTCGGCAAGCCCGACTGCCTCGACAAGGCGCAATGCTTCGCCGTTGAGAGCTTCAAGGGTGCGCTGCGATGTCCAGAAATCGAATGAGCCGCCGCGCTTGCGCTGAAGCGCGATGCGGACATTTTCCATCACGCTCAAGTGCGGGAAGACTGCTGAAATCTGGAAGGAGCGCACCAGTCCGAGCCGGGCAATATCCGCCGGCTTCAGCGCCGTGATGTCGCGGCCATTATAGATGATGCGTCCCTGCGACGGTGACAGGAACTTGGTCAGCAGGTTGAAGCAGGTCGTCTTGCCGGCACCGTTCGGACCGATCAGGGCATGGATGCTGCCACGTCGCACGCTCAGGTTCACGTCGCTGACCGCCGTGAACCCGCCAAAGTCCTTTCTCAGGCCATCTGTCGCCAGAATGACGTCGTCGGTCGTTCCCACCATGTTTATTTCTTTGTTGATGAATTGACCCCATTGGCGCATGGCAGCCCTGCCTAGTCAACGGCAAAATATGAGCCATTCGTCATGTTTGACGCACAAGGATTTTGCTGTTCCCACCCCCAAAAGGGAACGGAATTTGCTCGCTGCGTCGGCTAAGGGTCCGGAAAGGGCAGGAAATCATGACGGTATCGATCATTCGCGCCCGGACGCTTGTCACCGGGGTCGCCGACCGCTTCACCTGCGACACAATCGACGATGGAGCCCTGATCCAGGAAGACGGGGTCATCACCGAGGTCGGAACCTATGCGGCACTCAGCGCCCGCCATCCCACCTTGCCGGTGGTGGGTAGCGGCAATGAGGTGGTCGTTCCGGGCTTCGTCAATGCCCATCACCATGTCGGCCTGACCCCCGTCCAGCTCGGTTCGCCGGACATGCCGCTGGAGCTCTGGTTCATCACCCGGTTGGTGATCCGCAACCTCGATCTCTATCTCGATACGCTCTATTCCGCCTTCGAGATGGTCGCCTCCGGCGTCACGACCGTCCAGCACATCCAGAGTTCGCTGCCCGGCACCGCGACCGAGATCGAGGCGCGCATCGACCAGGTCATCCGCGCCTATGACGATATCGGCATGCGGGTGTCCTACTGCTACGGCGTTCGCGACCAGAACCGCCTCGTCTACCAGGCCGATGAGGATTTCGTCGCGAGCCTGCCAGCGGAACTCCAGGATCCGATGAAGCGCTTCTTCGGGCGCTTCAAGGCGGGTCTTGATGATCTCATGGGCCTGTTCGAGAGCCTGCACGCCCGCCACAACCACAAACGGCGCGTGAGAATCCAGCTGGCGCCAGCCAATCTGCACTGGTGCTCCGACCGAGCCTTGGGGCTGCTCGCTGACGCCTCGGCGAAGCACGATGTGCCCATGCACATGCATCTGGTCGAAACGGCCTACCAGAAGGAATATGCCCGCCGGCTGAGCGGTTCGACGGCGCTTGCCCATATCGAACGGTTCGGGCTGGTGAACGAGCGGCTGACCATCGGCCACGGGGTCTGGCTGAACGAGCCCGACATCGAGCGTCTCGCTGAAGCGGGCTCCTGCATCTGCCACAATTGTTCGTCGAATTTCCGCCTGCGCTCGGGCGTCGCACCACTCAACCGGTTCGAGGCCGCCGGTATTCCGACCGCCCTCGGCATCGACGAGGCCGGCCTCAACGATGACCGCGACATGCTGCAGGAAATGCGGCTCGCGCTGCGCGCCCATCGGGTCCCCGGTCTCGTCGAGGCCGACGTGCCGACCATCCCGCAGATCCTGCGCATGGCGACCTCAGGCGGGGCCCGCACGACGCCCTATGGCGACGCGATCGGCCGCCTGGAGGCGGGCAAAGCCGCCGACCTGTCCATGCACGACTGGAACGGCTTCGCCTGGCCCTATCTCGACCCGGAAACGCCGGTCATCGATGCCCTCGTCCAGCGCGGCAAGGCCCAGGGCGTGAAGACAGTGATGTGCGACGGCGAGGTGGTCTATGCCGAGGGCCGGTTCACGCGCGTCGATCGCGACAGTGCCTTGAAGGCGCTGCATGACGACCTTGCCAAGGCGCTGTCCCACGACGAGATGGAGCGGCGGCACCTGTCGAAGGCGCTGCTGCCCCATGTTCGCCGCTTCTATGCCGACTATATCGATCCGGCCCGCCACGACCCGTTCTATCGGCCGAGCTCGCGGGCCTGATCGACGTTCCTCAGGTCCGCTTCAAGCCCCACGGATAGGGTGCCGACCCCGGCAGCATGCCGGTCAACGTCTTGCGATAGGCGGTCTTGAGCGTGAACTGGCCGAGCGGCACAGTCGCCACATCCTCCAGCGCCAGGCGGCCAAGCTCGACCGCCGCCTTCTTCTGGCCGGCCTCGTCGGGCGCGAACAGCCATTCGTCGGCAAGTGCCTCGGCCTTGGCGCTCTCATACCAGCCGAACCAGCCGCGGGCTCCCTGCCCGCGGACCAGGAGCGACAGGGCTGGATTTCCCCAGCCGGGCGCCGGGCCAGTCGTGTGGAAAATGCTCCAGCCTCCCTTGTCCACGGGTTCGCGGCTGCCGCGACGCTGGATGACCGTGCCCCAGTCGGTCTCGGCAAGATCGATATTCATGCCGATCTTGCCGAGGATGTCGGCGGAGACCTGGCCGAGCGGTCCGATATCGGGGAAATCCGTCGGGTTGATGATGACGACCTTCTCGCCCGCGTAGCCAGACGCCTTGAGCGCCTCCTTGGCCTTGGCGATGCTCTGCGGCATCAGGTCTTCCTGCTCGCCGCTGTAATAGGGCGTGCCGTGCGGCCAGAGGCTGCGGCAAACTTTCCAGGCGGTCGGGTCGTCGCCCTGCGACGCGCGCATATAGTCTTCCTGCGCGACGGCCATGCGGACGGCCTGGCGCACCTTCACATTGTTGAATGGCGCCTGCAGATGATTGAGCCGCATGATGGCGATGCGGCCTGATGAGTCCGTCACTTCGCGGACGATGTCGCGATTGCGCGCGAGCAGCGGCTGGAGATCGGCCGGCGGGCGCTCCCACCAGTCCATCTCGCCGCGCATGATGGCGCTCGCAGCCGTCGCGGGATCAGGCATGATGTGCCACTCGATCCGCTGGAAATTCGCGACCTTTGCGCCGGCGCCACGGCTCGGCGCATCGCTGCGCGGAACATAGCCGTCGAATTTCTCATAGACCACGCGGCTTCCGGAATTGAACTCCGGGGCAACGAACTTGTAGGGGCCGGAGCCCACCACTTCGCTCACCTGGCGGGTCGCCTCGGTCTGGGCGAGCCGCTCCGGCATGATGAAGGCCGGCGTATCGGCCTTGCCGAGTGCTTCCAGCAGCAGGGTGAAGGGCCGTGTCAGCTTCACCTCGAAGGTCCGGTCGTCGATCGCCTGCCAGCTCTCGGTGACCTTGCCGACCAGCTGGCCGAAGGGATCGCGCTGCGACCAGCGCTTGATGCTGGCGATGCAATCGGCGGAGCGGACCGGCGAGCCGTCGTGGAATTTCAGGCCCTCGCGCAGCTTGAAGCGCCAGCGCTTGCCCCCATCGAGCACCTCGTGGCCCTCGGCCATCTGCGGCTGCGGCTTGAAATTCATGTCGACCGCATAGAGCGTGTCGAAGACGTAATAGCCGTGATTGTTGGTGACCGTCGCGGTCGTCCAGATCGGATCAAGCGACGACAGGTTGGCCTGCGGGATGAAGCGCAGGGTCGAAGCGCGCCAGTCCTGGCCGAGTGCCGGCGCGGCAATCAGCGAGACGGCGGCGCCCTTCAATAGAGTGCGGCGATGCATGGAATGAGTCTCCTTGGTCAGGAATGTGACAGCGCGGGGGACAATCAGTCAAAGCCCAGGAAGCCCGGACTGTCGCGAAGCGGGCGCGCCGCCGCAAGAGCGGCAATGTCCGGAACCGGCCGCGCCGTGCGCGGATCGCCGGCGAGCAGGGCTTCCAGCGCCGCCGCCACCGCCAGCACCTTGGCGTCGCCGCCGCGCGGGCCGACGATCTGCAGGCCGAACGGCATGCCGTTGCGATCCAAGCCGACCGGGATCGAGATCGCGGGATGCCCGACATTGGTCACCGCATAGGCCATGGCGAGCCAATGGAAATAGGTGCGGGTCGCCTTGCCGTCGATCTCGGCCGGGAACAGTTCCGACCACGGCCTCGGGCTCAGCGTCACCGCGGGTGTCAGAATGACGTCGTAGGTGCCGAAGAACCGCTGCCAGTTGTTGTAGATGACCGTCTGTTGCTTCAGAGCGCGGGTGGCATCGAGCGCGGAATAGCGCAGCCCCTCTTCCACATTCGCCCGCACATTGGGGCCGACCTTCTCCGGCGTGTCGCGGACGCGCTCGTACATCCCCGCCATGAACGACATGGAGCGGAGCACCTCGAAGGTCTCGTCCGCCCCTTCGCAACCCGGCGTCGCCTGATCAGCCCGGGCGAAGACGTGGGAGAACAGCCCGCATTTGTCGGCAAATACCTCGCGGATGTGCTTCTCCGTCGGCGCGAAGCCGAAATCCGGTGTCATCGCAACCTTGAGACTGGCGAGGTCGCAGGTGCCCGGCACAGCGAAATCCTCGGGGCGGCGCACCGTCTTGCCGTGGATCGTCGTTGCCAGCGGATCGCAGGCATCGTCGGACACCATGGTGGACAGGAGCAGGCAGAGATCGGGAACGTTGCGGGCCATGGGGCCGAGCACGCTCAAGGGATTCCAGCCGAGCGGCCGCTTGTCCGACGGCACCAGTCCAGGCGATGGACGGAAGCCGACAATGCCGTTGAAGGCTGCGGGGTTGCGCAGCGATCCGCCGGTATCCGAACCGGTGGCAATCGGCACCATACCGGTCGCCAGAACCACGCCTGACCCACCCGACGAGCCTGCTGCGGACCTGCTGGGATCGAACGGATTGCCGGTCGCGCCATAGACGGCATTGCGGGTATTGGCGCCCGCGCCCCATTCCGGCGTGTTGGTCTTGCCGAGCACGATGGCGCCGGCGGCGCGCGTCATGGCGACGATCAGCTGATCCTTGTCCGGAACATGATCGGCAAAAAGCTGACTGCCATAGGTGGTCCGCAGCCCCGCGACATTCTCCAGGTCCTTCACGCCGATGGGCAGCCCGTGGAGGGGGCCGAGCGCATCGCCGCGCATGGTCGCGGCATCGGCGGCCTTGGCGCTCGCTCGCGCACGCTCGAAGTCGCGAGCGACCATGGCATTCACCGCATGGTCGACCGCCTCGACCCGACCGATGCAGCTCTCCATCAGCTCCGAGGCGGAGAGCTTTTTGGCACCGATCAGCGCGCGCGCATCACGCGCAGAGAGGTCGCATGCGTCCATGTCCAACTCCAGATGTCCGGTCACCCCGGAATGGTCGGGACATTAGGCACGAAACGCCCTGACGAAAACCCGCGATGGACTGTATTTCGGTGCCGGGACAGGAAAGGCTGCCCTGCGCCCGAAGCCTCAGCGCGACAGGCGAAGCTGGTTCAGCACGATGGCGATGTTGTCGAACGCCGCGATCAACGCGGAAGAGCTTGTTGCATCGAAGTAATTCGCCGCACTGCTCGCGCAATTCTGCAACATGGTCTTTGCAGTGGTATCGGTGACCGCAAAGGCAATGGTGAACACCTCGATACCCTGGCTCTTGGCATAGGTGCAGATCGCCGCCGTGTCCGCGTTGGATTGTCCGAGTTGCGACTGCTGATTGGTTGCGGAGCCATTGAAGGCGACGTGACGCCCTGTCGACTGATCCATACGCAAGGTATTCGCCCCATCCGTCATCAGCACCAGCGCCTTGCGCGGGCGACGGTTGGCAGGGTCATAAGCCCGGCCCTCGGCAAACGGCTCGGTCGGAGAGAGCGTGTTGACGCCCCAGATCAAGCCACCGGGAATATAGGTCGCCGGCTTGTACGATCCCACATTGATGACCAGGTTGTTGATGGCCGTCAGCAGGGAAGCCTTGTTGGACGTGAGCGTCAGGATCGGGTTGAGGCAGTTCTGGCTGGTGGCCAGGAAGCCCGGATAGGGAACGCTCGGGGAGGCATCGCTGCGCCAGAGATTGGCGGAGGTGCGCGATCCCACGCAGCCGTACCATTTGTAGTTCGTTGTCGATCCACCGCTGCACACCTCATAGGGCGCCACCGTGGTGGTGGTGCAGACCTGTGTTGCCGGCGTGCAGATATTCGGCGTGCAGTCATAGGTGGAGGTCACGCCATCGGTCACCGAGGTGCAAGTCTTGGGAGTGCCGCGCACGCAGGTCCGGGGCTCGCATGTGGTGCGCGTCGTCTGGGTTGTGCATGTCCTGGGCGTCGTCGTGGAATAGTCGGCGGGCACCGAGAGCCATGACATGTTGCGATTGGCAACACCGACATTGACGTAATCCGCGAACGGCACCAGGGCGATCTTCACGTCTGCCCGGCTGTCGCGCATCAAGGTGTTGACCAGATTGGTCGCGGCCGTCTTGAGCGCCTGGATCTTGGTTTGACCGCTCCCTGCGGTTTCCGACATCGACCAGGTGTTGTCGAGGACGAGGGCGAGTTCCACCGCACCGCTCACTTCGCGGAGTGCCGATGAATTGACGACGAAACTCAAGGAACTGTAGCCAGCCAGCACAAGGAACGAGGTCTGGACGGTTCCCCCGCCCTTGATGCTGACTTCGCCGGTCGTCGCATCGAAGGTGAAGGTCTGGATATCCAGCGACTTGGTGACATTGGTCGACGTGTTGGCTTGCAGATATTTGGCTGCGAGCGCCTTGAGCTGGACGGGGTCGGTCACCCCGGATCGGGCTGCCACGAGTGCGGCTGAATCAAGCGCCGCCTGAGCGGCAGCCTGCGCCTTGGAAACCTGCGCGAAATCAACCGCAACCCCGATCAGCAGCATGATCGGCGCAATGGCGACCGCAAAGATCATCGCGATCGCACCCCTGCGGTCCATATGGAAACGGTGCAGCAGATTTCCAAACAGGCTACGCATCGCTGGACTCCCTCGGCACTCGAACCGCGCGCCCCGCACCTTGTGTGGGAACGATCCCATTCAGGTCGGTCATGAGGCCGCGGCAAACTCGCTCATCGCTGTTGGCAGCCATAGGCCTGAAAGTTTGAGGATTGATTGCGCATGACCAGGCGTAAGCGCTGATGGAGATTAGAGTTAATGCAAATTCAAGCGAGCCAATCGGTAAACATTTCGTCAATGCAGGCAAAAATTGAAGGATAATTTTGGTTAACGGCTTCCATTGATGCGTAAAAAGCCACAACGAAGACCGAACTCGCCGATATAAATCTATAAGCTTCAAAAATTGGACAAGACCAGGCGGCGGATTGCCGCCTGGAATCAAAACATGTATTGACTGTTATTATCAGTGAATTTCCGGCTCCTTGATTTTCGCCGTCCCCTCCAGGAAGTCGAAGTCGCAGCCCTGGTCGGCCTGTCGGATATGCGCCGCCGACATCTTGCCGTAACCGCGCGGATAGTCGCGGTCGGGCGGCGTCCAGGCGGCGATCCGCTCGGCAATCTGCGCATCGGTCAGGTTCACCGAGATCGAGCGCTTCTCGACATCCACCGTGATCAGGTCTCCGGTCTTGAGCGCTGCGAACGGACCGCGGACATAGCTCTCAGGCGCCACATGCAGCACGCATGCGCCATAGCTTGTGCCCGACATACGCGCATCGGAGACGCGGAGCATGTCGCGGACACCCTGCTTCAGGAGCTTCTTCGGGATGGGCAGCATGCCCCATTCCGGCATGCCGGGCCCGCCGACCGGGCCGGAATTCTTGAGCACCATCACATGGTCGGGCGTGACATCGAGATTCTCGTCGTTCACCGCCGCGCTCATCTCGTCATAGGTCTCGAAGACCAGAGCCGGGCCTGTATGCTTCAGGAGCCGCGGCTCGGCGGCCGATGGCTTGATGACGCAGCCGCCGGGGGCAAGGTTGCCCTTCAGCACGGCAAGACCGTTTTCGCTCGACACCGGCCGGTCCAACGGCCGGATCACGTCGTCGTTGTAGACCTGGGCGAGCCCGATCGTGTGGCTGAGCGGCTTGCCGGAGACGGTCATGGCGTCGGTGTGCAGCTTGCTCTCCAACTGCTTCAAAAGCGCCGGCAGGCCGCCCGCATAGAAGAAGTCCTCCATCAGGAAAGCGCCCGACGGCCTCAGATTGGCGATCACCGGCACCTTGTGGGAGAATTCGTCGAAATCAGCCGGCGTCAGCGGCACGCCCGCGCGTCCCGCCATCGCGATCAGATGGATGATCGCATTGGTCGATCCGGCCACGGCCATATGGACGATCAGCGCATTCTCGAAGCTCTTGCGGGTCAGGATCTTGTCCGGCGTCAGGTCGTCCCAGACCATGTCGACGATCCGCTTGCCCGACATCGCGGCCATCCGCGGATGGGCGGAATCGGCCGCCGGAATGGCGGAGGCACCGGGCAGCGTCAGGCCGAGCACTTCGGCATGGCTCATCATGGTGGCGGCAGTACCCATCACCATGCAGGTGCCATAGCTGCGGGCGATGCCGTTCTCCATGTCCTTCCACTGGCCCTCGGTGATGTTGCCAGCTTCCTTCTCGGCCCAGTATTTCCAGACATCCGCGCCGGAGCCCAGCACCTTGCCGGCCCAGTTACCGCGCAGCATCGGGCCTGCCGGCACGAAGATGAACGGCAGGCCGGCGCTGGTCGCGCCCATCACCATGGCGGGGGTCGACTTGTCGCAGCCGCCGAGCAGCACGACGCCGTCGAGCGGGTGCGAGCGGATCGATTCCTCCGTCTCCATGGCCAGGAAGTTGCGATAGAGCATGGTCGTCGGCTTCTGGTACTGCTCCGACACCGACATGACGGGGATCTCGACCGGGAACCCGCCTGCGGCCCACACGCCGCGCTTCACCGCATCAGCGCGGTCGCGCAGATGGGTGTGGCAGGGATTCACGTCCGACCAGGTGTTGATGATGCCGATGACCGGCTTGCCCATGAACTCCTCGTGGGCATAGCCCATCTGGAGCGTGCGCGAGCGATGGCCGAACGAGCGAATGTCGGTGGTGCCGAACCAGCGAAAGCTGCGCAGGTCTTCGGGCTTCTTCCGGGTGGACATGATGGCGTTTCCCTATGCGATCGCTTGTTCTGGTTATTCGGCGGCGGCGGCTGACAGCACGCCCCAATTGGTCATGACCCGCCTGAGCTCAGCGCGTTCGGCGGCGTTGAGCGCCGGCAGGCCGGGCAGCCGGACCGGACCGACCTGGATACCGAGCAATTCCATCGACTCCTTGACCACGGTCACATTGGAGCCATTGCCATATTTGGCGCGCATGGTCTCAAAAGGTGCGATCTCGCTGACCAGCGCACGCGCCTTGGCGAAGGCCCCGCTTTCCAGGGCTTGCCAGATGGCGAGCGAGCGCTCCGGCACGACATTGACGAGACCCGAGGTGAAGCCGCGGGCGCCCAGTGCATAGAAGGGCGCCGCCCAGCCCTCGGCGAGGCCGCAGACCCAGACAGCCGACGTGCCCTCGGTCGCGCGCACGCATTCGGAAAACAGCATCATGTTGGTCGAGGCGAACTTGACGCCGGCGACATTGGGATGGGTCGCGACCCGTGTCAGGTCGGCGACGCCGATGGCATCGGAACGGATATAGGCGACCACCGGCACGGTCATCGCCTCGGCAATGGCGATGATGTAGTCGGCCTGCGAGGCAGGCGCCGCGAAGGGATCGAGCGGATGATGCACCATCACCGCGTCGCAGCCCGCCTTCGCCGCGAGCTTGCCCGTTTCCACGGCCTCCTTCAGCGACCGGCCGATGCCCGCCGTCACCAGCGTCTTGCCGGCCACCGCCTCGGCGGCCACAGCATGGGTCTTGACGATCTCGGCCGTCGTCATCGGATAGAACTCGCCGGTATTGCCGGCAGACACGATGTTGTGGATGCCGCCATCGGCGATCCGCTTCACGATCTTCGCCATGGTCGGCCAATGGGCCTCGCCATTTGCGTCCCACGGCGTCACATGAACTCCGGAAATGCCCCCGAGGGCCGCCTTCACCTTATCGATCGCCATAATCGAGTTCCTCCAGGCTTTCGCCGAATGCCAGTTGAACGTGTTCGCGCGCCGAGCGCAGGATGTGCCGCTTCATCCGCGCTTCCGCGAGCGCGGAGTCGCGCGCGGCCAGCGCGTCGAAAATGCCCTTGTGCTCGACGAAGCCGGCATCGCGTTGGCCCGGCTCGCCGAGCAGGGCGAGACGCTGGGCGTGATCGTACATGCGCTGTCCATCGAGCCGCCGCTCCAGATAGCGGCAGCCGGAAATCCGGTGGATCGCACCGTGATAGGCCTCGTTCAGCCGAACGATCTCCTCGAGCGCGCCATGCTCGGTGGCCTCCGCCATGGCATCGATCAGCGCCGACAATTCGGCAATTGTCGCCGGCGTCATCCGCTTGGCCGCGATATGGGCCATGACGCTTTCCAGCGCCGCGCGGCCGAGCGCCATCTCGAAGGCCTGCCGACCCGAGAATTCGACGAAGACACCACGCCGCGCTTCCGTGCGAACCAGGCCTTCGCTCTCCAGCATCCGGATCGCGTCCTTCACCGGTGTGGTCGAGACGCCGAGCATCTCGGCCACCTGGCGCTCGTTGATCCGCTCTCCGCTCTTGAACCGCCCGGCGACGATCGACCGCCGGAGACGCTCGTGCACGTGCTCGCGCAAGCTCTTCAAGAGGCTCGGATCGACGCGATCGATATCGGGCATCAGGGACATGAGGGTTCCGGCGACAGGACGAATTGCCCGGCTGGGCAAGGTCTCGATCTCGGCCCGACTCACCACAGAATGCAAGGGCCTGCAATCTGAAATTTCAGATTTCAAATCTGAAATGCTATGCTAAGGAAACCGCAACGACCGACCACGGTCCGGCGCCACGGGCGCGACAGACGAGCGGAGGACTTCCATGATGAGACTGACAAGGCGCGGAATCCTCGCAGGCGCAGCGAGCCTCGTGGCAAGCCCGGCGGTACGTGCCCAGGCCGGCTATCCCGACCGGCTGGTGACCATCGTCGTGCCATTCGCGGCGGGCGGAACCACCGACCTGCTGGGCCGCGTGGTGGCCGAGCGACTGGCGAGCCGCACCGGCGGAACCTTCATCGTCGAGAACAAGGCAGGCGCCGGCGGCAATCTCGGAGTGGCCGCGGTCGCGCGTGCACCGGCCGACGGTTACACCCTCACCATGGGCACCGTCTCCACCCACGCCATCAACCCCAGCGTCTACCGCAAGATGCCCTATGACCACGTCAAGGACTTCACGCCCCTGTCGCTGATCGCCTCGGTGCCCAATCTGCTGATGGTCAATGTCGGCCTGCCGGTGCGGACAGTTGCCGAACTGATCACGCTTCTGAAGCGCGAGCCGGGCAAATACTCGTTCGCGTCATCCGGCGCGGGAACATCGACCCACATGGCCGGCGAATTGTTCAAGCTCAACACCGGCACCGACATCATCCATGTGCCCTATCGCTCGAGCGGTCAGGTCACCCAGGACCTGCTGGCCGGACAGGTCCACATGACATTCGACAACATCACGGTCGCCTGGCCGCATGTGGAGGCCGGACGCATCCGCGCGCTCGCCACGGCCACGCCGGAGCGCCTGCCCTTCGCGCCCGACCTTCCGGCACTCTCCGAGTTCATTCCAGGTTTCGCCGCGACCTCCTGGCATGGTCTCTTCGCGCCGGCCGCAACCCCACCCGCCATCGTCGAGCGCATCTCGACCGAGGTTCAGGCGCTCCTGCGCGAGCCCGATGTGGTCGAGAAGCTGAAGAAGGTGGGCGTGACGCCAGTCGGCTCGACGCGCACCGAATTTGCGAGCCATATCGCCGCCGAGACCGCACGCTGGAAAGAAGTCGCGACCCGCGCCGGCGTCCATATCGATTGATCGAGGAGCACGAGATGACCACAGAGGCCCTGACGCCCGAGAACCGCGAGAAGCTGAAGCGCGTCTCGACCGCAACCCTCACCACCGCCCTGTTCAAGCGCGGCTTCCGCAACCAGTTTATCCAGGACGTGCGACCGGTGAACCCCGCCGCGCCGCGCATGGTCGGCGAAGCCTACACACTGCGCTACATTCCAGCGCGCGAGGATCTCGACCATCTCGGCGTGTTCGAGGATTGGGAACATCCGCAGCGCAAGGCCGTCGAGGAATGCCCGCCCGGCCATGTCATGGTGATCGACAGCCGCAAGGACCCGCGGGCAGCCTCGGCCGGCGGCATCCTGATTTCCCGCCTGCACCAGCGGGGCGTTGCCGGCATCGTCACCGATGGCGGCTTTCGCGACAGCCCTGACATCGCGGGGATGAGCTTTCCGGTCTATCACAACCGCCCCAGCGCCCCGACCAACCTGATCCGCCACCACGCCGCCGACATCAACCTGCCGATCGGCTGCGGCGATGTGCCGGTTTTCCCAGGCGACATCGTGGTGGGCGATGGCGAAGGCGTGGTGATCATACCGGCCAAGCTCGCCAACGAAGTGGCCGCTGAGGCCTATGAGCAGACGGCCTACGAGGATTTCGTCGAGGAGAAGGTGCGCGAGGGCCGAAAGATCTTCGGGCTCTATCCGGCCAATGCCGCGACCAAGGAAGAGTTCAAGGCCTGGCGCGCGTCCTGGAAATAGCGCTCAGCCTCGCCTGAAACGACAAGGGCCGCGCCTCCCTCGGGAGACGCGGCCCTTTTTCATGCAGCGCGCAGCCTTACTGCTGCGGCTGGGTGGGAGCTGGGGCCTGGCCCTGCTGCTGTTGCTGCTGCTGGGCCAGCAGATCGGTGATCCGGCGCGCCGTGACGCGACGGTTCTCGACCGAGGCGCCTGCCGTCTGCACCCGCGGATATTGCGAGCCATAGCCCTGCGTCGTCAGGTTCTCCGGCGGAATGTTGAAGTTCCGCGTCAAGACCTCGGCGACAGCCTGCGCACGCCGATCCGACAACGACATGTTGTCGGTGTCGTTGCCGACCGCGTCGGTATGTCCCTCGATCAGGAACACCTCGTTCGGATTGGCCTGGATCGCCTGCCCCATCGCCTGGGCGAGGGTTGCGAGACGACGCGACTGTTCCGGCGAGATCTCCCATGAGCCCGTGGCGAAGTTGATCGTGTTGACGTCGACCGAGCGCGTGTAGGCGCGCAACGACGGACTGCGACGAACTTCATCCAGGGTGTAGCGGCGCGGGATACGCGCCACCGGCGGGGCCGACAGGGCCTCGTAGATGCCACGCTCGTCGGATTCGTCGGCGTCGACGATATAGGTCTTCTGCGGCATCTCCATCTGGGGCGGCGGCAGGATGACCACTTCGGAATAGGCCGACGGCGGACCGCGGAACGAGTTGTCGATCAGGATCACCTCGCGGCCATCCGGATAGCGGCGCACGCGCCGAACCAACTGGCCGTACTGATCGGTGACCGTGATGACCCGCACGCCGCCGGGGCGATCATAGAAGGTCATCACCTCGTCGCCGCGACGCTCCGAACGCATCGGCCCGCCAAGATCGCGGAACCGGGCATTCTCGTCATAGCGGATATAGGCGCCGTTATCGTCGCGCACGATGGTGCGACCCGGCTCCTGGATGACCATGACGCCATCGCGGCTGAACTCCTGCCGACGCTGGCGCACGTCGTCGTAGCGCCTGAGACCATCCGCCGCGATGAACCCGCCGACCAGACCTGCCGCGCCGCCAATGGCGATCGCAGCTGCCGGGCTGATCCGCGGACCCGTGCGCGGGGGAGGAGCGGGCGGCATGCCACCTGGAGGCCCTGCGAAGCCGGGCTGGCCCGGCTGGAATCCAGGTTGCCCCGGCTGGGCCTGGAAGCCCGGCTGGCCTGGGATCGGAGGCTGCCCCTGACCGGGCGGACGTTGGCCGAACTGGCCAGGCTGGCTCGGCTGGCCAGGCTGACCCGGCTGTGCCTGGAAGCCCGGCTGGCCTGGGATCGGCGGCTGCCCCTGACCGGGCGGACGTTGGCCGAACTGGCCAGGCTGGCCCGGCTGACCCGGGATCGGGGGCTGACCCGCCTGACCCGGAATGTTCGGCTGGCCTGGAACGATGCCCGGACGACCCGGAATCGGCGGCTGCCCGGCTTGACCAGGAATCGGCGGCTGGCCGGCCTGTCCCGGAATGTTCGGCTGGCCTGGAACGATGCCCGGACGGCCCGGAATCGGTGGCTGCCCGGCCTGACCGGGGATCGGCGGCTGCCCGGCCTGTCCCGGAATGTTCGGCTGGCCCGGAACGATGCCCGGACGGCCCGGGATCGGCGGCTGTCCAGCCTGACCCGGAACATTGGGCTGGCCGGGAATCGGCGGTTGGCCGGCCTGACCAGGAATATTCTGCTGGCCGGGGACACCCGCCGGCCGGCCGATCTGGCCGGGAGCACCGGGCGTACCCGGCGGCAGGTTCGGCTGACCGACATTCGGCTGGCGCTGGATCTGCCCCGGCTGACCCGGAATCGGCGGAACCGACCCTTGCGGGACACCACCGGGCTGGCCAGGCTGGCCCACCACCGGGCGACCGCCGCCGGGCGGGATCGGAGGTTGACCCGGCGTGTTCGGCTGACCGAAAGCCGGACGACCTCCCTGGCCACCCTGGGCTGGATTAGGCTGGCCCTGCTGCGGCGGATTGCCCGGGGCGACCGGACGCGGAGCGCCCTGCTGCTGTCCGAACGCGCCGGGCGGCGGAGACTGTCGGCCCGGTGTGCCCTGCTGCTGGCCGAAGGCACCAGGCGGCGGAGCCTGACGGATCGGCGCAACCTGCTGGACAGGCGGAGCCTGGCGGGTCGGTGCGACCTGCTGCACGGACGGAGCCTGACGGATCGGTGCAACCTGCTGGACGCTCGGCGGCCGCGGCTGCTGCACCGGCGGCGCCTGGCGCTGCGGGAACGCCTGCTGCGGTGGCATCTGTCGTTGAAACGGCTGTCCGCCCCCCTGAGGCTGGCGCGGCTGCACGAAGCCTGAACCTGCCGGAGCCCGCGGCGGGATCGGCTGCGCGATCGGTGCCTGCCGCTGCGGCGGCGGGGCCTGACGCTGCGGCTGGCTCATCATCGGCGGCGGAGCCTGGCGCTGAGGTGCCTGTTGCGGCGGGGCCTGGCGCTGCGGCGCGGCCTGCTGGGGTGCAGCCGGACGTTGCTGACCCTGCGGGGGACGCTGGCCGGGCCGTGGATTGTTGGGATCGAACGCCTGCGCGAGAACGATGGGCTCGGCCAGCGTCTGGGCATGGCCCAGGCCGGGTGCTCCGGCAAGCAGGACGGGCAAGATGGTACCGGCAAGCAAGAAATCGCGGGTTTTCGTCATGGCCTCAACCTTCTGCGCCGACGCCGCACCGAGGGGTACACGTCGCGACATGGCGTCGATCACGAGGCACAATATGGACCGAATGACGACGCGCGCGGGTAAAGGTTGTGACACGCCGGAGAATTCGACGCCATATGGATGAACGGCCGTACAGGAACGGACCGGCGCATGGCCGGTCCTTTTCTGTGGGTACGGAACCTTGCCGCGTCTAGATAGTTGCTGACACCCCACGCTCCACTTCGGGTGGGGTCGGAGCCGGCTTGGCCGCCACCATGCTCTCGGAGCGCGAGCACGCATAGAGCAGACCGGCGACAATCGCATAGGCAAGCGCGACCGACGGCGTCCGGGCAAACCCGACCGCCTCCCCATGCATGAAGCCGAAGAAGGTCAGCACTGCTCCCGCACCCGCGAAGGCCGCGGCATTGACGAATTTCCGCTCGACGATGAACACGCCGATCGCGCCGAGGACCAGTCCGGTGATGATCGCGCCGCCCGCCATGATCTCCAGGCCATGATAGAGCACGCCGACCTGGCCGAGCTTGTCGAGGCCGACCTGCGCGGCGCTGGTTCCGGCGGCGCCCAACGACCCGTCGATCAGGACCTTGGCCCAGGCGGCCAGATGTGGCGTCAGTGCCAGCACGACGGCGGGCGCATGGCTCTGCGGCGTGGTCTGGAAGGCCTGCGCGCCGATCAGCATGCCGATATAGAGCAGGATCGGCGAGATCGCGACGACAGGCACAAGCGCCGTCAGCAGCGCGATGATGCCGAACCAGGCCATCACCAGCACGCTCGCCCCGGTCAGGGCTGAATAGCCGATCCGCCCGCCCATCGCCTTCCAGCCGGGGTGGCCGATATAGACCGCGTTGATGAAGGGGTTGCCCATCAGGCAGCCGATCATCGAGACGACGCCGTCGGCGGACAGAACCTGCGTGGTCGGGAAATGGTCGCCTGCCGCTTCCGCGCTCTCCACATTGTCCATCGCCTCGACGAGGTCATAGATGCCGAAGGGAATGGCGGTGACCAGGATGATGCCGAGGAACTGGAAGCCGGAGAACGTGTGTCCTATGGCCGGAATCGGCAAGGAGAAGCCGAAGCTTGAGAAGGCCTGTGCGAGCTTGTCGAAGCCGACGCCGCCCATCGGATAGCCGATGATGGTCGAGCCCCAGGCGATCAGCATGCCGACCGCGATCGCGATGAGGCCAGCCGGGATGCCGCGCGGATAGCGCACGCCGCCGAACCACGAAACCATGATGATCGCGAAACAGGTGAGCCCGATCACCGGCGTCATGAACATTTCCATGGCGGGGCGCATGGAGATGAAGGCGATGGACACGCCGGCGAGTGTGCCGAGCAGGGCCGCGCGCGGTGTCACCTTGCGGATATAGGGGGCGATGAAGCCGCCGAGCATCAGGATGATCGACTGGATGAACACCCAGGCGAGGCCTGCCTCCCAGCCCTTCACGGGATCGCCGGTGGAGAGCGAGATCGGCAGCATGATCACGAAGGTGACGATGAACATGTGCGGCACGCTCACCCCGGATGGTAGCGCGCAGACATCGCTGCGACCGGTCTTCTGGGCGAGACGATAGGCGAGCCACGCATAGTAGAAAGTGGACAAGGCCATCATCAGGCCGAGCGCCGGCAGGATCCGGCCGAATACCAGCGCGTCAGGCATCTTCAGCACAAACCGCAGCAGGCCGGTCAGAACCAGCATGTTGACCAGAATATTGGTGCCGAAGCCGAAGAAGGCGTTCCAGTCGCCGGGCGTCCAGAGTGCCGGCTTCGATGCGGTATCGACGGATGCCATGGAACTCTCCTGCGTGTCAGGGTTGGGGTCTGGTTCAGGCGGCTGGGGGAAGCGTCTCGATGAGGCTGGCTGTGGTGGTGACGAAGCCGAAAATCCCGCCCTGGGCAGCGATCATCTTCAGGCCGACCTCGTGGAACTCGTCGAAATAGGAGGCACAGCCATCGCCGGGCACGAGGCAGCGGAAGCCCCGGTCATTGGCTTCGCGCACGGTCGTGTGGACGCAGACCTCGGTGGTGACGCCGCAGACGACCAGTGTCTCGACCCGCCGGTTGCGCAGGATCAGTTCGAGATCGGTCTCGTAGAAGGCGCCCTTGCCCGGCTTGTCGATGACGGGCTCGCCGGCAGCCGGCACGAGGGCTGGAACGATGTCATGGCCCGGCTCGCCGCGCACCAGGATGCGGCCCATCGGGCCCGGCGCGCCGATCCGCATGGCGGGATCGCCGCGTTCCACCTTGTAGGGCGGTGCGTCGGCGAGATCAGGGCGATGGCCTTCACGGGTGTGGATCACGAGGACGCCATTGGCGCGGGCGGCCTTGAGCAGCGCGGCAATCGGACCGACCGCGCGGCCAAGCTTGGAGACATCATTGCCGAGCGCCGCACCGAAACCGCCGGGCTCCAGGAAGTCGCGCTGCATGTCGATGACGATGACCGCCGTGCGGTCCCAGTCGATGACGACCGGTGCTGGATCGGCTGAAATGCGGGCTTCGCGCATGACGGACCTCGGGGCTGTCCTGTCGCAGCAAGGACCAGGCCAATCCGAAGCACGTTCAAATCACAGCGAAATCTTGGCTTGTCAGTCGATGAAGGGGTAAATTTGCGGCATTATGACGCGATTGTATGCAACATATTCCGCTAGGACGGATCGACGAAGCGGGGCGCACGTTTGGCAAGATTGGCCGCGACCGCTTCCATCTGGTTGGGGCTGCCGATCAGGGCCTGCTGCTCGCGGGATTCATCGAGCAGCCCCTCCTCCGCCCCCACCTCCACGGCACGGTTGAGCAGGCGCTTGGAAGCTCGCATCGCCGTCGGGCTCTTGCCTGCGATGTCGCGAGCGAGAACGAGAGCAGCGCCCCGCGCATCCGCCTCGACGCGGGTGACGAAGCCGAGCCGCTGGGCCTCCTCCGCACCGAAGACGCGCCCAGTATAGGTCAGCTCGCGCACCACATCCTCGCGGGCGAGATGCCGCATCAATTGAGTGCCCGCCAGATCCGGCACCAGGCCCCACTTGATCTCCATCACCGAGAAGCGCGCATCGGGCGCAGCGATCCGGATATCGGCGCCGAGCGCGATCTGGAAGCCGCCGCCATAGGCGACCCCGTGGACTGCTGCGATCACCGGCACCGGCAGTGCGCGCCAGGTCCAGGCGGTCTGCTGTGGCCGGTTGGCGATGCCATGGGTGCGCGGCACGAGATCGCCGACCCCCGCGGCCTGCCCGCCCGGCGCCATCATCGCCTGGAAACTCTCGAAATCGAGCCCTGCACAGAAGGCTTTGCCCTCGCCGGACAGGACCACGGCCCTCAGGCCAGCCATCGTGGCGAGCTGCTCGCCAGCCTCGATCAGCGCGTCGAACATCGCGCCATCCAGCGCATTCATCTTGGCGGCGCGGATCATGCGGACATCGGCGACGCCGTCGGCAATATCGATCGCAATCCGGTCCTTGATCATCATGGCCAGCGCCCTGTCCGCGTCAGTTGAAGGTTCGCTCTCCATCCTAAGCAGGTCGGGGATTGTGTCGACACCGCGCCGCCACCGCCATTCGGACGGGACCGGTCCATGTGCCGGCTTCAACAATCCACGCGCATCTCTCATTTGCCTCGGCAGCCGCGCTCGCGCACGGTTGCGTCAAAAGCGGCGCGGACGCGCCGAAAGGGCATTGAGGAGACGACCATGACCATCGCACGAACCCGAAAAGTGGCGCTTGCCCTCGCGTTGGCCGCAGGCATGGCGCTTACAGTGGCGCCGGTCGCGGCCCAGACATTCCCGCAGCGGCCGGTACAGGTCATTGTGCCTTTTGCGGCCGGAGGCGCGGTGGATGTCGTTGCCCGCTCGCTGGCAGACGTTCTGTTCCGGACCTGGGGCCAGCAACCCGTGATCGACAATCGGCCAGGCGCGGGCGGCATCGTCGCCTCCCAGGCCCTGGTGCGCGCGGCTGCGGATGGCCACACGATCATGGTGGTCGCCAATGGCCATCCGCTGAACCAGTTTTTCTATCCGAGCCTGCCCTACGACACCTATCGCGACTTCACGCCCATTACCCAGATCGCCAGTTCGCCACTGGTGATTTCGGTTGCGAAGAACCAGACCGCAGCGACCCTTGCTGCGCTCGTCGAGACCGGACAGGGCAAGCCCGGTGGCGTCAATTACGGCGTCTCCGGCTTCGGGACGTCCGCTCATCTCGCCGGTGTGCTGATCGGCGCCGTGATGAAGCGCGACATGACACCGATCCCGCATCGCTCCGGAACGCAGGCGCTGCAATCGGTGATCACCGGCGACCTGCCCATGTCGATCAATCCCCTGCTTGAGGCTCTGCCGCAGGTGCGCGCCGGTAATGTCCGCGCGATCGCCGTGACGACGGCCACTCGATCACCGCTGCTGCCGGATGTTGCAACCGCCGTCGAACAGGGCCTGCCCGGCTTCGACACCGGCGTGTGGTGGGGCATCGTCGCACCGGCAGGTCTCCCTGCGCCGATCCTGGAGAAGCTCTCGCGCGACATCGCCGCGGCCATCGCATCGCCGGACCTGCGGCAACGCCTCGACATGCTGGGCGCGACAGCCGTTGCGTCGAGCCCCCAGGACTTCCAGGCCTTCATCCGCGCCGAAGCGGACAAGTGGGGCCCGGTGATCCGCGCCGCCAATGTCAAATTGGAGTGATCGACAGAACATCGCCTCGCAAAATCTTCAACCATTGATAACGTGCCGCAACGGAAACCCTAGGGAGGTAGACATGTTGAACAATTCTCGCCGCGACGTCCTCGCTCTCGGAACGGCCGCCGCCGCTGCCGCCCTGCTGGCGCCAGGCGAGGTCGCGGCCCAGGCCCCGGCAGCGGCCCCCTCGCGCCAGGCTCCCGCCTTCTACCGGTTCAAGGTGGGCGACGCCGAAGTCACCGTGCTCAATGACGGTTTCGTCCCCCGCAAGGCCGAAGGCTGGGTTTCCAACGTCCCGCTGGCCCAGGTCGAGGCCGCGCTTGAGGCGGCCTTCATTCCGAAGGACGACATCCGCAACATCTATAACGTCACCGTGGTCAAGATCGGCTCACGCCAGGTGGTCTTTGACGCCGGCTTTGCCGACAACGGCCAGCCGACCACTGGCCAATTGGCCGCCAACATGGCCGCCGCCGGCATCGACCCCAATCAGATCGACGCCGTCATCTGCACCCACTTCCATCCGGACCACATCCACGGTGTGCGCCAGAAGGGTGGCGCGCTCGCCTTCCCCAAGGCCGAGATCATGGTGCCCGAGCCGGAATGGGCCTTCTGGACCGACGAGAACCGCATCGCCTCGGTGCCCGAAGGTCGACGCGCCAATTTCGGCATCGTCAACCGGGTCTTCTCGCCATCGCGCGCCGACATCAAGCGATTCGCATGGGGCGCCGAGGTCATCCCCGGTGTCACCGCGATCGCGACGCCGGGGCACACGCCGGGCCACACGTCCTTCGTCATCGCCTCGGGCAATGCCAAGGTGCTGGTGCAGGGCGACGTCTCCGGCCCACCGGTGCTCTTCGTGCGCAACCCGCACTGGCACTCTTCGTTCGACGCCGATCCTCAGGTCGCCGAGGCCACCCGCCGCAAGCTCTATGACATGGCGGCCAGCGAGCGCATGCCGATCATCGGCTATCACGCGCCGTTCCCGGGTCTTGGCTATGTCGCCAAGGACGGCAACGGCTATCGCTACGAACAGGCCCAGTGGCGCTCCACCGTCTGAGCGCTACTGCTCGATCCTGATCCCGGCATCGCGGACGACGGTCGCCCAGCGGGCGATCTCGGCCGCGATATGGGCCCGGAATTCCTCCGGCGACGTCGGCCACACCTCCGCGCCCTCCTGGTTCAGCCGCTCGGCCAGTTCGGGCGCGGCCAGAGCCTTGCGGATCTCGGCATTCAGCGTCTCCACCACATCGACCGGCGTGCCGGCCGGCGCGACGATTCCGTACCATTGCGAGGCGTCGAAGCCGGGCAGCGCGGCCTCAGCCACTGTCGGCAACTCGGGGGCAGCCGCAATCCGGCGCTTCCCCGAGACGGCCAGTCCCCTCAGGCGCCCGGCCTGAGCGAGCGGCAGCACCACCGGCGCGCCTGTCATCGTCAACTGAATGCGAGCCCCCAGGAGATCGGTCACTGCCGGCCCCGTGCCGCGATAGGGCACATGCTGCATGGTGACGCCCGCCGAGAGGCAGAAAGCGGCCATGGCAATATGCGCCGCGCTGCCGATGCCGCCCGTGCCATAGCTCAGCCGGTCGGGATTGGCCCTGGCATGGGCGATCAACTCCGGCACGGAGTTCGCCGGCAAGGATGGATGCACAACCAGCACATTATGGACGGCGGCCACCAGGCTGATCGGCGCAAAGCTCTTGACGGGATCATAGGGCAGCCGCGGATAGATCGACGGGTTCACGGCCAGCGTGCCGATATGGCCCATCAGAAGGGTCTGTCCGTTCGGCCGGGCGCGTGCCACGAGATCGCTGGCGATCGCACCACCCGCTCCGGGCCGGCTCTCGATGACGAAGCCAACGCCCAGCGCCTCCGTCAGCTTCTGCCCGAGCAGCCGCGCAAGAATGTCGGTCGATCCTCCGGGCGTGAACGGCACCACCAGCGTCACCGGTCCTGACGGTGCCCAGCGAGCGCGCGCGATCGACGGCATGGCCATGGCAGCAAAGCCGGCCGTCGTCGTCGTCAAGAAGGAGCGGCGCGTCATGGTCCCCCCGCAGGCCATTTTCATTGCCAGCAAAACAATGGCAGATTTGCTCATCAATCAAATTGAATCTATGGCGTTATTCATCAGTTTGATGCACCGGGCTCCGCGCCTGGCCGCCGGAGATACGCGCAATGCGGATCGACTTCCTCGGGCTCGAAGCCTTCGTTGCCATTGCCGAGCGCGGCAGCTTCAACCGCGCGGCCGCTTTCCTCAACCTGTCGCAGACGGCGCTGTCGCACCGGATGAAGAAGCTCGAGGACGACCTCGGCGTGAAGCTTCTGACGCGCACCACGCGCCAGGTCTCGCTGACGCCCGCAGGCCTCGAATTGCTGCCGCGAGCGCAGACGGTGATGGCGGATCTTTCGGCCTCCTTCACGGCCCTCAGGGATCGCGGCCGCGAGAAGCAGGAGCGCGTGGCGGTCGCCTGCCTGCCCACCATCGCGGTCGCCTACATGCCGCGCGTCCTGGCCGCCTTCCGGCAACGCCACCCGCTTGTCGGCGTGCGCGTCTTCGACAATTCCGCAACCGAGATCGCCGAACATGTCCAGGCGGGACGCGCCGAGTTCGGGCTGACCATCGTTGCCTCCAACCGCTGGGACCTCGAGATCAAGCCGCTGCTCAAGGAGCCCTTTGTGCTGGTCTGCCCGACCGGCCATCCGCTCGCCCGCCAGGACGGTGCGAACTGGGCCGAGCTCGAAGGCGTGCCGCTGGTGCGTATCGCCCCGCAGACCGGCAATCGCGCGCTGATCGACGATGCGCTGGGGTCACGGCGGGAAGCCCTCGACTGGCGCTATGAGGTGCAGCATGTGGCGACCGCTGTGGCTCTGGTGCGGGCGGGCGTCGCGCTGACCGTCGTGCCGCGCCTGGCGCTGGGCGTGGTCGACAATGCGGGCCTTGCCGCCGTCTCGCTGAAGAACCCCGGCATCACCCGGACCCTCGGCATCATCTCCAAGCATGGCATCCCGCCCTCGCCGGCGGCGGCCACACTGCTCGACCTGATCATCAGCCATCTGAAGGATGAGAACAGGGCGCAGCCTGCCACTTGAACCTGATGGGACAATAGCCACAAAACTCTCATTTGCTTCATCGATCGCCCTTGGGCATGACCCGCGAGAGGGTGGCGCAGGAGACCGTCCATGACCAACACAGTGTCGCTTGCCCTGATCGGTTTCGGCGAAGTGGGCCAATTGTTCTCCCGCCAATGGCTGGCGCGCGGTGATACCCGCATCGCGGCCTATGACATTCTGTTCGACGATCCAGCCCGCGCCGAAACCCACCGCTCAATCGCCGCCGGCATCGGCGCGACACCCGCCGCCACTGCCGCTCTGGCCTGCGCCGGCGCCGAGATCGTGGTCTCCGCCGTCACCGCCTCTTCGGCCCTGCACGTCGCGGAAACAGCCGCCGCCTTCCTGAAGCCCGGCCAGATCTTCTTCGACGTCAATTCCGCCTCGCCGAACACCAAGCGCAATGCCGCCAAGGCCGTTCAGGCCGCCGGCGCCCATTATGTCGAGGGCGCCGTCATGGCACCCGTCGGCCCCTATGGCATCAAGGTGCCGATCCTCGCCGGTGGCCCCGAGGCGGAGCGGGTCGCGGGCATCCTGAACGGCATCGGCATGGACGTGACGGCGGTCGCGACCGAACACGGTCGGGCCTCGGCGATGAAGCTCTGCCGCTCCATCATGATCAAGGGGCTGGAGGCGCTGATCGTCGAGAGCGCCGCCTCGGCCAAGGCTTGGGATGTCGAGAAGGAAGTCTTCGGCAGCCTCGCCGAGACATTCCCCTCCATCGACTGGCCGGCGCTCGCCGAAAACATGGCCGAGCGCGTGGCGAGACATGGCCTGCGCCGCGCCGCCGAAATGCGCGAAGCCGCCGACATGGTCGCCGATCTCGGGATCGATCCCTCGCTCTGCCGCGCCGTGGCTGATGCCCAGCAGCGCGGCGCCAAGCCAAAATGACCGAAGCCATGACCCAGCCCCAGCCGACCATCCTCGCGCCCGATCCGAACACCCGGACGCCCGCATTCAAACTGCCGCCCAAGACCTGCGACAGCCATTGCCACATCTTCGGTCCGCACGCGCTCTACCCCTATGCGCCTGGCCGTTCCTACACGCCGCACGACGCCCCGCTCGCCGATTTCATCGCGTTGCAGGCCAAGTTGGGCATCGACCGCGCTGTCATCGTCAATGCGACCTGCCACGGCCGTGACAACCGCCCGGTGACCGACGCCATCGCCCAGAGCGGCGGGCGCTATCTCGGTATTGCCAATGTCGACGAGAACTTCACCGACAAGGAGTTGGAAACCCTCGCGGAGCAAGGCATCCGCGGCTGCCGGCTGAATTTCGTGCGCCGGCTCGGCAATGTGCCGGAACTCGCCGTGTTCCATCGGCTGGTGGATCGCATCAAGCCGCTCGGCTGGCATGTCGACCTCTATTTCGAGGCCCAGGACGTCCCGGAATTCGTGAGCATGTTGCGCGCACTGCCGATCCCCTATTGCATCGACCATATGGGCGGTGTCCGCGCTGGCCCCACCCACGACGCAGCGTCGTTCGCAGCCCTTGTCGATCTCCTGAAGACCGATGAGAAGTGCTGGATGAAGGTGACCGGGCCTGAGCGCATCACCGCCTCCGGGCCGCCCTATGATGACGTGGTCAGCTTCGGCCGCACGCTGATCGAGGCGGCGCCGGACCGCGTCATCTGGGGCACCGACTGGCCACATCCCAACGTCAAGGCCATGCCGAACGATGGCGATCTCGTCGATATCGTCCCGCGCTACACTGACGATGCGGCTCTGCTTCAGGGCCTGTTCGTCGACAATCCCGCCAGGCTCTACCGCTTCGCATGACCGGCGCGGCCAGCGCCCAACGACAAGCTGAAGATCGTCAGGAGATGTCCATGATCCGCCTTACCCGCCGCCACCTCATTGGCTCCATCGCCGCCTCGACGCTTGCTGCCCCGGCACTCGCGCAGTCGGGATTCCCCAACCGCGCCATGAAGATCGTCGTGCCCTTCGGGGCCGGCGGCATTGCCGACATCACCACGCGCATCGCCGGCGAGAAGCTGACGGCGCTGACCGGCCAGGTCCTGACCGTCATCAACCAGCCCGGGCCCGGCGGCATGGCGGCGGCCCGCGCCGCCCTCGGTGCGGAGAGCGACGGCTACACGCTGGCGCTGCTCACCAACGGCACGGCAGTGTCGGCGGCGCTCTACACCAATCTCCAGTTCAACCCGGTCGAGGATTTCCTGCCGGTCTCGACGCTGGGCCTGTTCGACTTCGTGCTTGTGACGGCCGGCAATGGGCCCCGCAAGTCGCTCCAGGAGGTCCTTGCCTATGCCAAGGCCAATCCCGGCAAGCTGAATGTCGGCACCATCCTGTTCGGCTCGACCCAGCATCTCTCGGCAACCCTGTTCAAGTCGCTGACTGGCCTCGACTTCACCCATGTGCCCTATCGCGGCACGCCGGACCTGATGAACGGCGCCATGCGTGGCGATGTCGATATCGCCATCGACAGCTATGCCTCGTTCGGCAGCAACATTAGCGCTGGCCAGTTGATGCCGCTGGCGGTCTCGGGCGCCAGGCGCTCAGCCTCGCTGCCGAATGTCCCGACCGTCGCCGAGAGCGGCATCCCCGGCTACGACGTCACCTCGTGGAACGCGGTCTTCGCGCCGAAGGGCACGCCGGCCGAGATCGTCACCCTGCTCAATGCCAAGCTGCGCGAAGCCGTGGCCGATCCCGCCGTGAAGACCCGTTTCGCGGAGCTCGGCATTGAGGCAGCGGGATCGACGCCGGCCGAACTCGGAGACAAGCTGAAGAGCGACATCGCCAAGTGGAACGCGGTGATCGACAAGGCCGGCGTGCAGCGGCAGACGTTCCGCTGAAGGCGAGAGTGGGCGGCAACCGGACACGTATAGTGCTTCGCCGGTCCACCCTTACCTCATCCTGAGGTGCGAGCGCAGCGAGCCTCGAAGGACCTTCTGTCTGAGCGCAATGCTGGCGACCGATCGCGTCAGTTCATTGATCCTTCGAGGCTCAGCCGCAAGCGGCTGAGCACCTCAGGATGAGGAATGGAGAGGTTGGCGCTCGAAAGCGCGCTGCCCCTTTCAGTCCTTCAGGTCTTCCAGGCTGTCGACATAGCGCAGGCCGGCCTTCGCCAGCGGCTCGCGCATCTTGTAGAGGTCCAGCCCGAGTTCGCCGCCAGCGAGGCGTTTGCGCTTGTCGTCCTCGTTGGCCACGCGCGCATCGGCGACATCGGCGACCTTGGCCGCAAGCGCTCGCGGCACCACCACCACGCCGTCATCGTCGGCGACGATCACGTCGCCCGGATTGACTGCCGCGCCGGCGCAGACCACCGGCACGTTCACTGAACCGATGGTCGCCTTGACCGTGCCCTTGGCCGAGATCGCCTTGGACCAGACGGGAAAGCCCATCTCCTCGAGCGTCGCGACATCGCGTACACCGGCATCGATCACCAGCGCCCTGACGCCGCGCGCCATCAGCGAGGTGGCCAATAGGTCGCCGAACATGCCGTCGGTGGTATCGCTGGTGAAGCCCACCACCAGCACGTCGCCAGCCTGGCATTGCTCGGCGGCGACATGGATCATCCAGTTGTCGCCCGGCTGGCCGAGAATGGTCACGGCACTTCCCGCGACCGACGCGCCTTTCCAGATCGGACGCAAATAGGGCTTCATGAGCCCATAGCGGCCCATCGCCTCGTGCACGGTCGAGGTGCCGGCCGCCTGCAGCCGGGCGATGACCGAGGGCTCCGCGCGCTCGATCTTGCGAACGACGACGCCGATCACGCCAGCTCCTCCAGAGCCTGCGGGAAGAGGCGCTGATAGGCCTCGCCATAGGTCATCGGCTTTCCGGTATTGCGGCCGCCCTGCACGCCGCGGTTCAGCGCCACGCGGGTGTAATATTCCCAGAGATGCTTCTGGGCAGCGAGGATCTCGAAGGCCTGGCGCTTCACCTCCCAGACCTCATCGATGTTGAGGATCGTGTTCGGCTTGAAATTGCACTGTTCGGGCTGGTGCGGCTCGAACAGGAAGACCGGCGGCGCCGAATAGGCCCGCGTCGGGTCCGGCTTGTGGCCGGCCGACTGGGCGACGATGCGCGCCTCCTGGGCGAGATGGGCCGCCACCGGATGATCGAAATTGTAGGGGTCTTCCAGCGCGTGGGTGAGCACGAAGGACGGCTTCTCCTCGCGGTAGATGTCGATGAGACGATCGAGGATCGCCTCCGTCGGGCGCAGCGGATAGTCTCCCGCATCGAAGAACTCGATCTCGGCTCCCAAGAGCTTGGCCGCGGCCTCCGCTTCCGCACGACGACCGGCCTTCACCTCTTCCATCGAGACGCCCGCCTTCTTCCAGGCAAACTGGCTTTCGCCGCGCTCGCCATAGCTGAGGCAGGCGATCTTCATCCGGTAGCCCTTCTTCGCGTGCAGGGCGATGGCGCCACCGGCACGCCAGACGAAATCACCGGGATGGGCGGTGACGACAAGACCGCTCTTGGTCGACATGGGAACTTTTCCTCTGGGATCGGGTGAGACGGCTATTCGGCCGCCTCGCGGGACAAGACGGCGCGCTCACCGAGCACGGCCTCGGACACGAAAACGGTACCGTCAAACAGCGCGCGCGCCGTGCGGAGCAGACCGGCCCGTTCAACGACGGGGGCGGCCTCCGTGCCGCCAACGGTGAGGCGCACGGTGAACTCGCCGGTCGGATGCTCGACCGAGACGAGCTTCTCGGGTCCCGCAGGCAGGGTCGAAACCCTGTGCGCCGGCGAGCCGGGCAGAACGCAGGCGGTCGCAACCGACACGGCCGCGAAGACGCCGATGGCGGCGTGGCATTCATGCGGAATGAACGAGCGCGTCGAGACATGGCCGCCCTCGCGCGGCGGCGAGACCAGGCAGATCTTCGGCACGTTCTTGTTGGCGGCATCGGCAATGTTCATCAGCGGGCTCGCGGCGAGCCGGACTTCCTCCAGCCGCGCCTTCAACTCCACATCCTTGTTGAGCTCAGCATGGGGCTCATAGCCGGTGCGGCCGACACTCTCGGCGGTGAGCACGATCACCGGCATGCCGTTGTCGATCAGCGTCACGTCGACGCCCGCCACATGGTCCACCGCGTTGCCGGTCGGCAGCAGCGAGCCACAGACCGAGCCTGCCGCATCCAGAAAATCGATCGGGATCGGCGCCGATGTGCCGGGCACGCCGTCGATCCGCGCGGTCCCGTCATAATTCACCCGGCCTCCGGGGGTCTCGACCAAGAGCTCGGCGATCGTGCCGGTATTGACGGTACGCACCTTCACCCGCGTGACCGAATCAGTTGCCTTGATCAGCCCGCGCTCGATGGCGAAGGGTCCGATGCCGGCCAGGATGTTCCCGCAATTCTGGTTCATGTCGACGCGCGGCTTGTCGACAAGCACCTGCGCGAACAGGAAGTCGATCTCGGCTCCATCATCCGGCGAGCGCGAGACGATCGCCACTTTCGAGGTCAGCGGATGCGCGCCACCCACGCCGTCGATCTGGCGGGGATCCGGCGAGCCCATGACTGCCAGCAGCAGCGCGTCGCGCTGTGCCGGATCGGACGGAAGGTCCGACGCCAGGAAATAGGCGCCCTTGGACGTGCCGCCGCGCATCAGCATGCATCGGATGGCGGTCTGCATGAACCTCTTCCCAAGGCTTCGTGACGATAGGGAACGGCACCATGATGGCGCGGCCACGATGAAGCAAATGATCTGTTTTGCGTCATTGCTGAACCGATGCCAGCAATGGCTGAGGGGCCGGCGCGCCAAATTGCCCCTCGCCTCGCGCGCGACAATTGCCTAGCGTCCCGCCAGCATCGGTCATCACCCGGTGCGCAAGCATCGGGACATGTTGCCATGACGAAGACGGCCACCCTGTTCGCCCTCATCGCGGCCTTGGCCGCTGGCTCCGCGACGGCCCAGCCGGCGGCACCGCGCGAACCGCTCGGGATCGCGCTGGAAGGCTATGCCTATCCGTTCCCGGTCGCCTTCCTGCCCCTCACCATGGAGGGACGCCCGGTCCGCATGGCCTATATGGACGTGGCGCCCACAGGCGCCCCCAATGGCCAGACCGTGCTGCTGATGCATGGGCGCAATTTTCCGGCCGCCTATTGGGAACCAACCATCCGCGCCCTCCTCGCCGAGGGCTACCGGGTGGTGGCACCCGACCAGATCCATTTCGGCAAGTCGTCCAAGCCCGACGACCTGCCGGTCAATTTCGACGTCATGGCGCAGCATACCGCCGCCCTGCTCGATCATCTGAACATTGCCGACGTCGCCGTCGTCGCCCATTCGATGGGTGGGATGGCTGGCACGCGCTTCACCCGCTCCTATCCCGCCCGTGTCCGTCGCCTGGCTCTCTATGCCCCGGTCGGGCTCGAGGACTACCGCCAATATCTGACGGTCGCGCCGCCGCGCGAGCGCCTGTTCGAGGCCGAGATGGCGCTCACCGCCGAGCAATATTTCAACCAGCTGATGGCGACCTATTCGCCGCAGCTGACCCGCGAGCAGTTCTGGCCCTTCATCGAATTGCGCCAGCGCATGAGCGGTTCGGCGGAATATCCCCGCTGGGTGCGCAGCTATGTCGCGAGCTTCTACGCCATGTGGGGCCAGCCGGTGGTCCACGAATTCCACCTGATCCGCCAGCCAACCCTGATCATGGTGGGTGACCGCGACCGCACCGCCACAGGCCGCGCAATGGTGGCGCCCGAACTGCGCGAGCGCATGGGCCTGTTCGTCGAACGCGGACGCGAGGTGGCGGCGCGCATGCCGAATGCCCGCCTCGTGGTGTTCGAGGGGCACGGCCACATGATCCACATGGAAACGCCGGAGCGGTTCAACCGGACGCTGATCGACTTCCTGAAGGCGCAGTAGTCAGCACCGGTCCTTCCCGCGTTCAGCGCTGATCTGCCGTTCGCCTCGCACCATTGCCACGGTGCGGGACCAGTGGGACGCTGCCCTCAAGCCGCCGGCCATTGAGATCAGGCGGCACAAGGGACGACACAGGGAAGGATCACGTCATGCGCAAGCTTTCGCGCCGCTCGTTCATGCATGCCACCGCCGGATCGGCCCTCGCCCTAAGCGGCGGCATGGCCCATGGCGCCATGGGCCCCAACGACAAGTTCGACCTTGTCATCAAGGGCGGCGAAGTCATCGATCCGAGCCAGCAATTGCGCGGCAAGCGCGATATCGGCATCCGCTGGGGCATCGTCGAGGCCATCGAGGCGGACATTCCCGCCGCCCGCACCAGCCGCATGATCGATGCCTCGGGCAAGCTGGTGACGCCCGGTCTCGTCGACCTGCACGCCCATGTCTTTCCCTATGGCTCGGCCATCGGCATTCCGGCCGACGAGCTGGTGCCGCACCAGTGCACCACCACCGTGGTTTCGGCGGGCGATGCCGGCGCCAACAACATCGCGGCGCTGCGCCGGTTCATCGTCGCGCAGACCCGCACCCGCATCCACGCCTTCATTCACATCGCCAATATGGGGCTGTCGGCCTTTCCCGTCCCCGAGCTCTACAACATCGACTTCGCCCAGGTTGATGCCTGCGCCATGGCGGTCGCCGAGAACCCAGACTTCGTACTCGGCGTGAAGGTGCGCATGTCCGAGAATGTCATCGCCAAGCACGGGCTGGAACCTCTGAAGCGCGGCATTCTCGCCTGCGAGCGCTCCGGCCGCCCGGCCAAGATGATGGTCCATATCGGCGGGGTCGAGACGCCCTCGCTGATGTCCGACATTCTCAACCTGCTGCGGCCCGGCGACGTTCTCACCCACGCCTATTCCGGCGCGCCCAATCTCGCAGGCGCCTTCACCAACATCGTCCAGGACGGCAAGATCCTGCCGGCGGCGCTGGAGGCCAAGAAGCGCGGCGTCGTCTTCGATGTCGGCCATGGCGGCGGCTCGTTCGACTTCAGGGTCTGCGAGGCGGCGATCCAGCAGGGCTGCGCCCCCGATGTCATCTCGTCCGACATCCATGTCTGGTCCGGCAACACGCCGGGCATGCCGTTCCTGCCCTGGGTCATGAGCAAGTTCCTCACCCTGGGCTTCACGCTGGAACAGGTCATCGCCATGGCAACGACTGCGCCAATGAAGTCGATCGACCCGGCCTCGAAGGCCGGCACGCTGAAGGTCGGCGCACCGGGAGACGTGGCCATCATGGAACTGGTGCAGGGGCCGGTGAATTTCGTCGACACCCGCAACAACACGCGCACCGGTCAGGCCTATCTGAAGCCGCTCCAGACGGTAATCAACGGCGTGCCGTTCGGCCGGCCCTACCAGCCGCCCTTCTCCATGCGGTGAGCTCAGCGGGAGAGGGCTTCAAGCCCCTCGCGCAGCTGCCGCTTGATCACCTTGCCATTGGCATTGCGCGGCAATGGCTCGGTCTGCACCGTGACGGTCTCCGGCACCTTGTAGTCGGAGAGCGCGGAGAGGCAGCGCGCCTTCAGGTCGGCGGCCGTCGGGCCGCCCTCCTCGCGGGTCACGACGATGGCGTGCACCCGTTCGCCGAGCACCGGGCAGGGCCGGGCGATCACGGCGCATTCGATCACGCCATCGACACCAGCCAGCACAGTCTCGACCTCGGCGGTGAACACCTTGTAGCCGCCGCGATTGATCATGTCCTTCTTGCGGTCGAACACCCGCACGAAGCCCTCTGCATCGATCGATCCGATGTCGCCGGAATGCCAGTAGCCCCCGGTGAAGCTCTCGGTGGTCGCGGCGGGATTGGCCCAATAGCCCTTCACCACAGAGCCGGAGCGGATCCAGATCTCGCCGGTCTCGCCCGGAGCGACCTCGCGCCCGGCATCGTCCACCACCATCACGTCGCAGCCCGGCGCGGGAACGCCGACGCTGTCGCCATGGCTGGCGGTGAAACGTGGCGGCATGACTGTGGTTGGCGAGGTCGTCTCGGTCGCGCCATAGGCATTGACCAGCATCAGGCCGGGCAGCTTCGCCGCGAGCTTTTCAATGGTGGGCGGCGGCATGGGCGCGCCGCCATAGCCGCCGATCCTCAGCGACGAGAGATCATGGGCGTCGAAATCGGGCTCCAGCAGACAGAGATTGTACATGGCGGGCACCGCCACCGTCATGGTGATGCGCTCGCGCGCGACCAGCGCCAGGAACTCCGAGGCCTTGAACGCCGGCATGATCACCAGCGTGCCGGCAACGCGGATCATCGCCGCGATATTGGCAATGAGGCCGGTGACATGGCTGAGTGGCACCGGCGCGATCGACCGGTCGGCAGCGGTCAGTCGCATGCAGTGCTCGTAGACCATGGCCGAGTGGACCACGTTGAGATGGGCGATCATGGCGCCCTTCGGCCGGCCTGTCGTACCGGAGGTGTAGAGGATGAAGGCGGTGTCCTCTTCGGCAATTGCGGCGGCCCGAACATCCGGATGGCCTGCGCCGCCGGCGACGAAATCCGCAAAGCTGTGACCATCGCCGACAGCAACGGCGGTGACGCCGTCGAGAGGTGGCAGGCGCGAGGCAAGCTCCGCCTCGTGAAACAGCAGCTTCGCGCCGCAATCGCCGAGGATATGGGCGATCTCCGGCGTCTGCAGCCGGATGCCCATGGGCACCATGATCGCGCCGATCCGGCCACAGGCCACCAGGATGACAACGAATTCGATCCGATTGCCGACAAGGACGGCAACGCGATCGCCGCTCGCAATGCCCCGAGCCGCAAGCGCGCGCGCCACGGCTTCGCCACGCTCGACAAGGGAGCGATAGGTCAGGCGTTCGTCACCACAGACAACCGCCTCTCCGTCGGGATTGCGGGCCAGCGCCTCGGCAATCATCCCATGAACGCTTGTCGGCCGCTCCGCGAAGCAGGCGATCACGCGGTCGCCGAAATGCGCCTCGCGCCGAAGCACTGCCGGCGGTCCTTCCAGCCATTCCAAGGGTCTGCTCCCTGTCCTGTGCGCGGCCTCTTGCGGGCCGCCTGGGCCGATCTTCGGTGAATGGCGGGACCGGTCAATGCCGCCCTTCGATCAGGTGCCCTGTCACCTTGGCATCGGTGCCCTCACGACGCGCCATCTGGCCTATCCGGCATTGCCGCCCTAATCCTTGTGCGAACTTTGGAGCGAGGACCTGCATGACGATCCTGATCACCGGCGGCACCGGCTTTGTCGGCGCGGCGATTTCAGACCAGCTCGCCCGCGGCGGCCGCAAGACCGTTGTCTTTGCCGCCCACCCCGCGCCCTCTGGCTACCTGCCTGAGAACGTCGAAACAGTGATTGGCGACGTGACCGATGCAAAGGCTGTCGCGTCCGTCATCAGCGAGCGCGGCATCAGCAAGATCATCCATGCAGCCGCCATGACGGCCGGCCCCGAACAGGAGCGCGATCTCGCCGAGCGGGTTGTCGCGGTCAATGTCGCGGGGACCGCCGCTGTCCTGCGCGCGGCGGCGGAGGCTGGCATCAAGCGGGTCGTTTTGTCGTCGTCGGGCAGCGTCTATCCACTCGCCGGTGCCAAGGGCGAGCGCTTCCAGGCCGACCGCGACCTGCCCGCCCCGGCAAACCTCTATGGCATCACCAAGCTCTCGTCCGAACTGGTCGCCCAGCGGCTGGCCGCGGTCTATGGCCTGACAGTGCCCATCATCCGGCTTGCCGGCGTCTATGGTCCGTTCGAGCGCGCGACCGGTGTCCGCGAAATCCTGTCGGCTCAGGCGCAGGTCGTGGCGCTGGCGCAGGCGGGAACACCGGTGCGCCTGTCGCGCGCGGGCTTCGGCGGCTGGCTGCAATCGCGCGATGCGGCAGCCGCCATCATCACGCTACTCGATGCCGATTTCGTCGCCCAGCCGCCGGTCTTCGACCTTGGCGGCCCCGAGATCTTCTCGCTTCTCGCCTTCTGCGAGGCGATCGCGCCGGCCTTCCCCGGCTGGAGTTTCGGCCTGGACGAAGCGGCGGCGAATGTCCGCTACCAACTGCCCGCCGACCGTCCGGCCAGCGATTTCGAGCGCCTAGAGGCGGCGACCGGCTTCCGCCCCCGCCATGGCCTCGCGAGCGGTGCCACCGACTATCTCAACTGGCTCAAGAGAAAGCCCTGATTCTGGCCCTTGAGGCATCCAGACAATGGCCCCAGCCTCAACCCCTGCGGCTGGGTGACGGGTCATGCGCCAGCGCTATTTGACCCGTCCACCCACGGCGACCTAGCCTTCGGCTGGAAGCGAGGACGGCAATGACCGCAGGCGAACATCGCTGGTTGAACCAGCACAAATTGGGCGAGCGCCTGCCGAAGGCAGTGGGCGGCGAAGGCATCTATGTCATCGACGAAACCGGCCGCCGGTTTATCGACGGATCCTCGGGGCCCGCTCTGTTCGCGCTCGGCCACGGCCACCGCGAGGTGATCGAGGCGATCAAGGCGCAATATGACAAGCTCGCCTTCGGCTATTCCTCGAACTTCACCTCCGACCCGATCGATCAGCTCTCCGAGACGATCCTCGACCAGGCGGGAGGCGGTTTCTCGCGGGTGAGCTTCATCTCCGGTGGCTCGGAAGCGACCGAAACCGCGATGAAGATCGCGCTGCAATATCATGTCGCGCGCGGCCATTCGGGCCGGACCCATTTCTTCGCCCGCCGCCAGTCCTGGCACGGCTACACCTTCGGCGCGCTGTCGCTCTCCGGCCATCCGGCCCGCCGCAAACCCTATGCGGGCGCCCTGATGGACGTGACGCATCTGTCGCCGGCCAATGATTACCGCCCGGCGGGTGGCGTGGCGAAGGACAAGCTCGCCGACCATCTCGCGGCTGAATTCGAGCGCGAGATCCATCGCGTCGGCGCCGAGCGGATCGCCGCCTTCTTCTTCGAGCCCGTCGTCGGTGCAGCCGGCGGCGCCGTGCCGGCGCCGCAAGGCTATGCGCAGAAAATGCGCGAGATCTGCACCCGCTACGGCATCCTGATGGTGGCCGACGAGGTGATGTGCGGCGTCGGGCGCTGCGGCACCTGGCGCACCCTCGCCCATGACGGCGTGGAAGCCGACATCATGTATACCGCCAAGGGGCTGGCGGGTGGCTATGCGCCGCTCGGCGCCGTGCTGATGCAGGAAGGCATCTATCGCACGATTGCCGACACGTTCGGCACGGTGGCCAGCGTCCACACCTATTCCGGCCACACCGCCGCCTGCGCCGCTGGCCTTGCCGTGCAGAAGGTGATCATCCGCGACAATCTCGTCGAGAAATGCCGCACCGACGGCGATTATCTGATGGGTGCGCTGCACGAGGCCTTCGGGCAGAACCCGCATGTCGGCGATATTCGCGGCCGGGGCTTCTTCGTCGCGCTGGAATTCGTCCGCGACCGCGACACCAAGGCGCCCTTCGATGCCGCTCTCGGTCTGCAGGCCAAGGTCAAGAAACAGAGCTTCGACCGCGGTCTCCTCTGCTACCCCTCGCCCGGTACGGTCGACGGCTACAGCGGCGACCATGTGATCCTCGCCCCGCCCTACATCACCACCCGCTCCGAGATCGACGCCATGGTGGCGCTGCTCAAGGATGCGGTCGACGCCGCCATTACCGAGACAGGTCAATGACGATGAGGCTCAAGGACAAGGTCGCGATCATCACCGGCGGCGGCTCGGGCATCGGACGGGCGGCGGCGCTGCTGTTCGCCGCCGAGGGTGCGAAGCTCTGTCTGGTCGACCGCGATGAAGCCGGAGTCAACGAAACCGCCGCCGCCATTGTGGCAAAGGGCGGCGTGGCCATCACGCGGGTCTCCGATGTCGGCGAGGTCGGATCGGCCGATCGCGATGCTGCTGCAGCGCTTGACCAGTTCGGCCGCATCGACGCGCTCTATTGCGGGGCTGGCTTCTCGGTCGGCGGCACGGTGCTCACCACCAAGCCGGAAGACTGGGAAGCGGTGTTCCGCGCCAATGTCGGCGGAACCTGGCTCTGGGCCCGCGCGGTAGCACCCGCCATGAAGGCCCAGGGCGGCGGCTCGATCGTCACGACGGCCTCGCAGCTGGCACTGGCCGGCGGCAGCGGCAATGTCGCCTATATCGCCGCCAAGGGCGCGATCCTCAGTCTCACCCGCACCATGGCGGTGGATTTCGCGCCTGACCGCATCCGCGTCAACGCGGTCGTGCCCGGCGCGATCGACACGCCGATGCTGCAGCGCAGCTTCCGACGGAAGGCCGATCCCGAAGCCGCCAAACAGGCCTCGATCAGCCGGCATCCACTCGGTCGGCTGGGGCGCCCGGAGGAGGTCGCGGAGGCGATCCTGTTCCTGGCGAGCGATGCCGCAAGCTTCACGACCGGCACCACGCTCGCCGTCGATGGCGGCTGGCTTGCGGGATGATCATGCCCAAAGGCGATGCAACTGCCTCCGTCGGCATCAGTGTTTGTCCCGAGGGCGCATTGTATACGGCTTGTGTGCAGACCTGTTGCAGGGAATGTACCTGATGGTATGCCCCTTGCTACCGATCTACGAATTCTCACTGGGTCCAGGCGGCAGTGCCGGACGGTACGCAACAATGGAGTTGGCGTCATGAAGATCTCGCGTCGGGACGTGCTTGCAGGATCGGCAACGATCGCCACCGCATCCTCCCTCTCATGGTCCGCCTCGGCCCAGACGCGCGCGGAGACGCTGCGCTACGTCACCGGCGCAGCCGTCAACACGCTCGACCCGACCATGCCCGGTGCAACGCGCGAAGCCTTCGGCGTCAGCGTCAACGTCTATGACCGCCTCGTCTCGTTCGGCCGCAAGAAGCGTGGCGACAACTGGGTCTTCGACATTGACAATATCCGCGGCGAGATCGCCGAGCGTGTCGTCACCAGCGCCGATGGCATGACCTTCACCTTCCACCTGCGCAAGAACGCCAAGTTCCATGACGGCACCCCGGTCACCGCCGAGGACGTGAAGTGGTCGCTGGATCGCGCCGTGTCCGCCAAGTCGCTGGCCGCGGCCCAGGTTGGCACCGGTTCCTGGACCAAGCCGGAGCAGTTCAAGATCATCGACCAGCACACGGTCGAGGCCAAGGTCGACAAGCCGGACCGCCTGGCGCTGCCCAATCTCTGCACGCTCTACGCCGTCATCTTCAATTCGGCGCTGGTGAAGAAGAACGCCACCGCCGCCGATCCGTGGGGCCAGGAATGGACCAAGAACAACACGGCCGGTTCGGGCGCCTACACGGTCGAGAATTTCAAGGCCGGCGAGCAGGTCATCCTGCGCCGCAATGACGCCTGGGTTGGTGGTGTCGATGGCAAGCCGGCGCCGTTCCGCCGCATCATCTGCCAGACCATTCCGGAGGCGGCCACCCGCGCCAGCCTGATCGAGAAGGGCGATGCCGATCTCTCGATCGACCTGCAGCCGAGCGACATCGACACGCTGGTCCAGCGCGGCCGCGTCAAGGCGATCTCGACGCCCCAGTTCAACGCCTTCACGATGATCGCGTTCAACACCAAGATGGCCCCCTTCGACAACAAGAAGGTCCGCCAGGCGATCGCCGCCGCCCTGCCCTATGACTCGATCTTCAAGGCCGCTCTCTTCGAGCGTGGCGCCAAGCTCTATGGCGGCACCTGGTCGGGCACGCCGACCGATGCGTCCTTCCCGCAGCCCATGCCCTACAAGCAGGATGTCGCGAAGGCCAAGGCCCTGCTCGCAGAGGCCGGCTACCCGAATGGCTTCGAGACGTTCTTCGCCTTCAACCTGGGCGCGGCCGCCTTTGCCGAGCCGATCGCCGCCCTGGTCAAGGAGGCGCTCGCCGCCATCAACATCAAGGTCGATATCCAGAAGCTGCCGGACGCGCAGATCTCCACCATGGTGACGGAGCGCAAACTGCCCTTCTTCGTCGAGACCTCGATCGCCTGGCTGCCCTCCACCGACTATTTCTTCCGCACGTTCCTCTATGGACCGCAGCGCTGGAACTATTCGGGCTGGAACGACAGCCGCATCAACGAGATCGCGGAGAAGGCCCGGTTCGAGACCGACAAGGCCAAGTATGACGCGGCCTGCAAGGAGATGATCGCGATCATGGCCGAGGAGACGCCGATCGTCATGCTCTGGCAGCCGAACCAGGATGCGGTCATGCCGAAGAACATCGACGGCTATACCTACGGCTACCACCGCCAGGTCGATTTCCGCGACGTCAAGCGCAGCTGACAGGCCGGGATTGATGAGCATTGCATCCGCCATTGCACGGCGCGCGGGACGACGAGCCATCTCGTCGCTCCCGGCGCTGTTCGGCGTTGTCGTCTTCACCTTCCTGCTGATGCGGGTGCTGCCGGGTGATCCGGCCATCTTCTTCGCCTCCGGCCCCAATGCCGGCCAGGCGGAGATCCAGATGATCCGCGAGCAGATGGGTCTCGACAAACCCATCCCGCAGCAATTGCTGCTCTATCTGCGCGATATCGGTACCGGCAATCTCGGCCGGTCCATGACGACCGGGCAGACGGTGATGGCCGATCTCGTCAACAGGCTGCCGGCCTCGCTGGAACTGACGTTCACGGCGCTGCTGCTGGCCCTGTCGCTCGCCCTGCCGCTTGGCATCCTGGCGGCGCTCAAGCCGAACTCGCTGGTCGACCACGGCGTCAGGTTTCTCTGCAGCCTCGGCGTCTGCGTGCCGACCTTCGTCTCCGGCCTTCTGCTGATCTACGCCTTCTATTACATCCTCGGCATCGCCCCCGATCCCACCGGCCGCATCGACGTCTTCGCCAGCCAGCCGCCCAGATTGACCGGGTTCCTGCTGATCGATTCCGCCCTCGCCGGCGACTGGGACGCCTGGTACTCGGCGGCCAGCCAACTGGTGCTGCCTGCCTCCACCATGGCGCTCTTCGTGCTGGCCCCGCTTGCCCGCATGACGCGCGCCTCGATGCTCGCCGTGCTGACCAGCGATTTCGTGCGCACCGGCGAGGCCCTCGGCCTGTCGCGCAAGCGCGTCGTGCTGGTCTATGCGCTGCGCAATGCGCTGCTCCCCGTGCTCACCATCATGGGCATCGTCTTTTCCACCATGCTCGGCGCCAATGTGCTGGTCGAGAAGGTGTTCTCCTGGCCGGGCGTCGCCTCCTATGCGCTCGATGCCCTGCTCTCCTCCGACTATGCCCCCGTCCAGGGCTTCGTGCTGCTCATGGCCACCATCTTCGTCATGGTGAATTTGACCATTGACGTGCTCTACGGCCTGGCGGACCCGAGGATAACAATCGAATGATCGCCGCCCTTCGCCATACCGGCTGGATCCTGCGCGGCAATCCCGTGACCATGGTGGCCAGCATCGGAGCAGCGCTCCTGGTGCTGATCGCCATTCTCGGTCCCTGGATCGTGCCGTTCGATCCGACCGCGTCCGATGTGCCGAATTCCCTGCAGGGTCCGAGCGCCCGCCACTGGTTCGGCACCGACCAGCTCGGCCGCGACGTGTTCTCGCGGGTCGTCGTCTCGACCAGGCTCGACCTTGCCATCGCCGCCTCCGCCGTCACGCTGTCGTTTGCAATCGGCGCCATGGTCGGCGCCTTCTGCGGCTATATTGGCGGCGGGCTCGACCGCTGGGTCGGCCGCTTCGTCGATGTGCTGATGGCCTTCCCGCTCTTCGTGCTGGCCATGGCCATGGTGGCGGCGCTCGGCAACCGGGTGGAGAACATCGTCTACGCCACCGCCATCATCAATCTGCCGTTCTACATCCGCTTTGCCCGGGCGGAAGTGAACGTGCGCCGCAGCTCCGGCTGGGTGGAGGCCGCCCGCGCCTCCGGCAACAGCCATGTGCGCGTCGTGCTGCTGTTCCTCCTGCCCAACGTCCTGCCGGCCATGGCCGTGCAGATCTCGCTCAATCTCGGCTGGTCGATCCTCAATGCCGCCGGCCTCTCGTTCATCGGCCTCGGCGTCAAGCCGCCGACGCCTGAATGGGGCATCATGGTCGCCGAGGGCGCCCGCTTCATCACCACCGGCAAATGGTGGCTGGTGGTCTTCCCCGGCTCCGCCCTGATGGTGGCGGTGCTATGCTTCAACCTCTTGGGCGACGGACTGCGCGACATCCTCGATCCCCGGATGCGCACATGACAACGCCCCTGCTCGACATCCGCGACCTCCAGGTCGCGTTCTCGACCCGTCGCGGCATTGTCGAAGCGATCCGCGGCGTGTCGCTGTCGCTTGACGTGGGCGAGACGCTCGGCATCGTCGGCGAAAGCGGCTCCGGCAAATCGGTCACCGCCTATTCGGTCATGCAGCTGCTCGATCGTGCCGGACGGGTCACCGGCGGCAAGATCACCTTCCGCGGCCAGGATATCACCTACGCCTCGCGCTCCGTGCTGCAGCCACTGCGCGGCGCGGCCATGTCGATGATCTTCCAGAATCCGCGGGCGGCGCTGAACCCCATCCGCCCGGTCGGACTTCAGATCGCCGACGTGCTGCGCGCCCATGGCGATATCTCGGCCAAGGAAGCACGCGAGAAGGCCCTGGCCTTGCTCGAGGCCGTGCTGATCCGCGATCCCGTCGCCAGGCTCGACGCCTATCCGCACGAGCTCTCGGGCGGCATGTGCCAGCGCGTCATGGTCGCCATGGCGATCGCCTGCGAGCCGAGCCTCTTGATCGCCGACGAGCCGACCACCGGCCTCGACGTGACCACCCAGAAGACCGTCATGGACCTGCTCGCCGAGATCACCGAGCGGCGCGGCATGGCGATGATCCTGATCACCCATGACCTCGGCCTGGCCTCGCAATATTGCCGCCGCGTCGCGGTAATGGAGAAGGGCCTTCTGGTCGAGGAAGCCCCGCCCGAGAAGCTGTTCGGCGCACCGCAGCACGCCTATACCAAGCGGCTGGTCGCGGCCTCGCCCACCAAGACCTCCACGGTCGAAAGCCTTGTGCTGGAGAGTGACGAGGTTGTGGCCGTGCGCCCAGTCCAGCCTGTTACCGTCCGTTCGGGAGCGCCGATTCTCGAGGTCAAGAACCTCGTCAAGGAGTTCAGCGGCGACTTCCGCGCCGTCGATGACGTGTCCTTCACGCTCGGCCAGGGCGAGAGCCTCGGCCTCGTCGGCGAGAGCGGCTCGGGCAAGAGCACGATTTCCCGCCTCATCTGCCGCCTGCTCGACACCACAGCCGGCACGATCCGCTTCGACGGCGAGGATATCGGCTCGGTCCCGGCGGGACAGTTCCACCGCTCGCGATTCCGCAAGGACATCCAGATCGTCTTCCAGGACCACGGCGACAGCCTCAACCCACGCTTCTCGACCTTCGACAGCATTGCCGATCCGCTGCGCCTGCTGCTCGGCATGGTGGATGGGGCCGATCTCCGCGCCAAGGTCGCGGACTGCGCGACCCGCGTCGGCCTGCCGCTGGAATTCCTCGACCGCTTCCCACACCAGCTCTCCGGTGGCCAGAAGGCGCGTGTCGGCATTGCCCGCGCCATCGCCGCCAATCCGCGCCTGCTCGTGCTGGACGAACCGACAGCCGCGCTCGACGTCTCGGTCCAGGCGGTTATCCTGCACCTGCTGGACAAACTTCGCCGCGAGACAGGCCTGTCCTATCTGTTCGTCAGTCACGACCTCAACGTCGTGCGCATGATGTGCGAGCGCACCATCGTGCTGCAGAAGGGCAAGATCGTCGAGGAAGGCCCGAGCGCAGCCCTGTTCGAGAAGCCGAAATCGGCCTATGCCGCCGAGCTCCTGGCGGCGATCCCGCATTTCGATCCGACCGGCGCCAATATGCGGCAACCCGCCCAGGTCCTGTCGGCCTGAGCCGGACTGAGCACCGATGCGCCGCTTTCCGCCCGAACGGATCGTCTGCCTGACAGAGGAGACGGTCGAGACGCTCTATCTCCTCGGCGAGCAGGACCGGATCGTCGGCGTCTCCGGCTATGCGGTGCGCCCGCCGCGCGTCCGGCGGGAAAAGCCGCGCGTCTCGGCCTTCATCTCGGCCGATGTTCCGAAGATTCTGGCGCTCGAGCCTGATCTCGTCCTCTGCTTTTCCGATCTCCAGGCAACCATCGCCGCAGAGCTCGGCAAGGCCGGTGTCGCGGTCCACCTCTTCAACCAGCGCACCCTTGCTGGCATCCTCGCAATGATCCGCATGGTCGGTGCAATGGTCGGCGCAGGCGAGAAGGCCGACGCGCTGGCACGCTCATACGAGGAACGCCTCGCGACGATCGCCATCGCGCGTTCCACGGGGCCAAAGCCGATCGTCTATTTCGAGGAATGGGACGATCCGCTGATCACCGGCATCGCCTGGGTCGGCGAACTGATCGAGATCGCAGGCGGCACGGATGCCTTCGCCGACCTCCGCCACGAACAGGCGGCGAAGGACCGGATCGTCACCCCGGATCAGGTTCTTGCCCGCAAGCCCGACCTGATCCTGGCATCCTGGTGCGGCAAGAAGGTCCGCCCCGAGCGCATCGCCGCGCGGCCCGGCTGGCACGCCATGCCGGCCGTCGCCAAGGACCGCATCGTCGAGATCAAGTCACCGCTCATCCTGCAGCCGGGCCCGGCGGCGCTCACCGACGGGCTCGACGCGATCATCGCGGCGATGGACGCGGTCTAGACGGCCTCAGGCCGCCGAGACCAGCTGGCCGTACTCGGCCACCTTGCTCAGATGATGGTCGGCATCGCCGAACAGCGTGTCGATCATGGTCAGCCGCTTGAAATAATGACCGCCCTTGTACTCCATCGTCATGGCAATGCCGCCATGGAGCTGGACCGCCTGCTGGCCGATGAACTTCGCCGACCGGCCGATCTGCACCTTGGCGGCCGAGGCCATGGCCTGCCGCTCAGCGACATCCTCGGTCTCGGACGTCATGGCAGCCAGCATGGCCATGGAGCGTGCCTGCTCGAGCGCCACGAACATCTCGGCGGCGCGGTGCTGCAGCGCCTGGAACGAGCCGATATTGATGCCGAACTGCTTGCGCTGCTTCAGGTAGTCGACGGTCAGGTTGTGCAGCTCTTCCATCGCGCCGAGCGCTTCGGCCGACAGGGCCGCGATCGCCTCGTCCGCCACGCGCTCGACCACGGCGAGACCGCCGGCCGGATCGCCGATCACAGCCTCCGGGCCGACGCGCACGCCGGTAAGTGTGATCTCGGCGACATGGGTGCCGTCCTGGGTCGCGGTGTCGCGACGGGTGACGCCCGGTGCATCGCCCGGAACCAGGAACAGGCCGATGCCGGCCTTGTCGCGGCGCGCGCCTGAGGTGCGGGCCGTCACGATGATCTTGTCGGCGGTGGCGCCATTGACCACCACGGACTTCTCGCCGTCGAGCACCCAGGACGATCCGTCCTTCTTCGCCGTCGTCTGGACATCGAACAGGTCATAGCGCGAGAAGCGCTCGGTGGTGGCGAGCGCCAGCGTCAGTGAGCCCTCGGCGATCGCCGGGATAAGAGCCGCCTTCTGCTCAGCCGATCCGGCATGGCGCAGCACGCCGCCGCCGAGGATGACGGTCGCCAGATAGGGCTCGAGCACCAGCGCCTTGCCGAACTGCTCCATGACCAGCATGGTTTCGACCGCGCCGCCGCCAAAGCCGCCATCGGCTTCCGAGAAGGGCAGGCCAAGCAGGCCGAGTTCGGCGAATTTGCCCCAGACCTCCTTGCTGAAACCGCCGGCCTGGGCCGCGAAGCGCTTGCGGCTGTCGAAATCATAGGTGTCGGTCAGGAAGCTCGCGATCGAGTCCTTGAGGAGCTGCTGTTCTTCGGTCAGGTCGAAATCCATGGGGATACCTGCTGGGTCTTTCAGAGAGGCCGGATGGTGCTCTGCTTTGCGGCGTCGTCCTTCGAGGCTCGCTTCGCTCGCACCTCAGGATGAGGGATGGGAAGTACTGTGCCTATGCTCGACGGGATGATCCCGCCCCTCCTGAGGCGGGCTCCCTCCACACCTCATCCTGAGGTGCGAGCGCGAGCGAGCCTCGAAGGATCGTTGCCAGGAACCAGGTCCCGGCAACGATCGGAGCACTCAAAGCCCCAGCACCGCCTTGGCGATGATGTTCTTCTGGATCTCGTTCGAGCCACCGTAGATCGACACCTTGCGGACGTTGAAATAGGTCGGCGCGATGGTCTGCGCCCATTCCGGTCCGATCGGCGGATGGTTCGAGCCATGATCGTCCTCCGGCGCATAGGGCGCCGAATGCGGGCCGATCACTTCCATCAGCAGTTCGGTCGTTGCCTGCTGCAGCTCGGACCCCTTGATCTTGAGAACCGACGACGCCGGATCCGGCTTGCCCTTCTCGCGCTTGGCCTCACCGGCGATCACGCGCAGCTGCGTGATCTCCAGCGCCTTCAGCTCGATCTCGACCGCCGCGATCTTCTCGCGGAACCGGATGTCCTCGATCATGGGCTTACCGCCGCGCTGCTCCACCGCCGCCATTTCCTTGATCTTGCGGATGCGCTGCTTCGAGATGCCGACACGGGCAATGCCGGTGCGCTCGTTGCCGAGCAGGAACTTGGCATAGTCCCAGCCCTTGTTTTCCTGGCCCACCAGGTTCTCGACCGGCACCTTCACGTCGTCGAAGAACACCTCGTTGACCTCATGGCCGCCGTCGATCGTCTGGATCGGCTTGACCGTGATGCCCGGCGTCTTCATGTCGACCAGAATGAACGAAATGCCCTCCTGCTTCTTCACGGTCGCATCGGTCCGCGCGAGCACGAAGATCCAGTCGGCATGCTGGCCGAGCGTCGTCCAGGTCTTCTGGCCGTTGATGATGTAGTGGTCGCCCACCCGCTCCGCCTTCGTCTTGAGGCCCGCGAGATCGGAACCGGCGCCAGGCTCCGAGAAGCCCTGGCACCACCAGTCGTCGAGATTGGCGATGCGTGGCAGGAACTGCTTCTTCTGCGCCTCGTTGCCGAACGTGTAGATGACCGGCCCGACCATACTCGTACCGAAGGCGAGCGGCGGCGGCGACGGCGCCATCATCATCTCCTCGAGGAAGATGTACTGCTTCACCGCATTCCAGCCGGTTCCGCCATAGGTGACCGGCCAGTGCGCCACGCCCCAGCCCTTGGCATTCAGCGCGCGCTGCCAGAACACGATCTCGTCGCGGTTCGGATGGTGGCCCGCAGCGAGCTTGTCGCGCAGCGTCTGCGGCAGGGTCTTGTCGATGAAGGCGCGAACCTCCTTGCGGAAGGCAAGTTCGTCGTCGGTGAACTTCAGTTCCATGCATCGTCCTCCCATGGACATAGGGCCGGTGCCACCGGGGTTGGCTGCTGCAGAGATCAGCAACATACCGATGGGAATGTTCTTAGGAGCGCATTCAATCCGCATGCGCGGCCGGTGGCAACAGAAACGTCGCCGCATCCACCATCGCCCGATGGGCCGAGGCTGTGGCGCATGGCAGGCCGCATCGGAATTGCCGGTGCCCGGCGCCAGCGTCCGTGCCAGATTGCGCGTCCTGAATTGTCCTCACCTCCCCGGAACGTTCCCATGACCTTCGATTTCACCGGCAAGTCCGTCATCGTCGCCGGCGGCAGCCGCGGCATCGGCCGCTCCATCGCCCTCGGTTTTGCCCAGGCCGGCGCCCATGTCTCGATCTGCGCGCGCGGCGCGGCCGGACTGGAAGCCACCGCAGCCGAACTGAAGGCCTTCGGGCACAAGGTGCACTTCGCGCCCTGCAATCTCGGCAGCGCCACTGATATCGCCGCCTATATCCCCGCCGCGGCGGCGGCTCTCGGCGGCATCGACGTTCTCGTCAACAATGCCTCCGGCTTCGGCATGGGCGATAGCGACGAAGGTTGGGACGCCGGCACCAGCGTCGACGTGATGGCGACTGTGCGCGCCAGCCGCGCGGCGCTGCCCTGGCTCGAAAAGGCCAAGGGCGCCTCGATCGTCAACATTTCCTCGATCTCCGGCCTGCGCCCATCGCTGCGCACGCCCGCTTATGGCGCCGTCAAGGCCGCCGTCATCCACTACACGACGTCCCAGGCCGCGGCCCTGTCGAAGAAGGGCATCCGCGTCAACTGCGTCGCGCCCGGCTCGATCGAGTTCCCCGGTGGCACCTGGGAAGCCCGCAAGACCGCCGATCCCGCGCTCTACAACCGGGTTCTCAGCGCGATCCCGTTCGACCGTCTCGGCGCGCCCGAAGAAATCGCCAATGTCGTCATGTTCCTGGCATCGCCGCTGGCGAGCTGGGTAACGGCCCAGACCATCGCCGTCGACGGCGGCCAGTTGCTCGGCGTCTGAAAGCCCAACTCCACGCCTATGTGACTTTTCCAGTAACCGTGTCCGGGTTAGAAGACGCTCTGGCTGACCGGCGTCTTCCCCCCTCAAGACGCGGCTGCCGGACGGAGTCTGTGGTGGCGTTCAATCGTGCCGTGAAATGGCTGGGGCTGGCTGTCATCGTGCTGGCGCTCGGCGCCTGCAACAGCGTCTCGTCCCGGGCGCCATTCTCGCCGGACCAGGTGAACAGGGCGGGCATCGAGGGCTTTCGCGACATCCGCCTCTGGGCGGATGCGCCGGCCAGCGTCTTTCGCGGCGAAATCGCCGAGCAAGAGCGCCAGGAGCGCGCAGCCGCCGGCGGGCGTCCGAGGGACCGCATTTTCCATGTGCTGGCGCTGTCAGGCGGCGCCGATGACGGCGCCTATGGCGCGGGCTTTCTTGCCGGCTGGACCGCTCGCGGCGATCGCCCGCAATTCGACCTGGTGAGCGGCGTCTCGACCGGCGCGCTCATCGCCCCGCTCGCCTTCCTCGGCCCCTCCCGCGACCAGGACCTCAAGCGGGCCTATACCGAGATTGACGCATCGCAGGTCTTTGAGTTCCGCGGCCTCGCCGGCCTGCTCGGCGACGGGCTCGCATCCACCGCCCCGCTGCGCAAGATGGTGGCGGGCTATATCGACGAGCGGCTGCTGGCCGAGGTCGCGGCCGAACACCGCAAGGGCCGGCGGCTGATCGCCATCACGACCAATCTGGACGCCCAGCGCCCGGTGCTCTGGAATCTCGGCGCCATCGCCGCATCAGGCGACCCACGCGCGCTCAACCTGTTCCGCGACGTGGTCATCGCCTCGGCCTCCGTGCCCGGCGTCTTCGAGCCGGTCCTGCTGGAAGCAGTCGTCGATGGCCAGCGCATCCGCGAGATGCATGTCGATGGCGGCACCATGGCCAATACCTTCGCCATGCCCTGGACGATGTATAACGGCCGCCTCGGCCGCGAGGGTCGCCGCCTGCAACTGAACGTCATCGCCAACGGACGCGTCGATCCGGAATTCCAGATGGTGCCGGAATCGACCCTGCGCATCGGCGCCCGCGCCATGCAGACACTGATGAAGGCCCACAATCAGGCAACGCTGCGCGAAATCCGTCGCCTCGCCGATTCCAATGGCGGCCAGTTCCAGCTCACCTCGATCGAACGCGACTTCACCGTGCCCTACGATAAGCCGTTCCAGCGGCCCTACATGAACGCGCTCTATGCCTATGGGTTTGAGCGCGGGCGGCTGGGCAATGCATGGCGGAGCTCCGTGCAGAACTGGTAAGGCATTGAAACGCAAGAGTTATACTATTTTTGCGAAAATAGTATAACTAGTCATTGGCGGATCGACTAGCCCGCGTTATACTATTTTCGCGAAAATAGTATAATGGCGTCAATGGAACCCATCGACCTGACATATCGAACAATGGTGTCCGAGCTCGCCCAGCGCAGCTTGGATGACGCCTTCGCGTCGGACTTCTCGATTGTCGGCCGGTTCGTCGCGGTGCCCGTCAAGGGTCGAAGATTCTGGTATTTTGACGAGCCGCAGGGTGGGCCTGTTCAGAAGCGCCGCTATGTCGGCCCCGCCGACGACCCTGAGATCGCGAGCCGCGTCGAGACCTTCAAGCATCTGAAGAGTGATGCCCGCGCCCGGCGGAAACTCGTCTCCACGCTGGTCCGTGAAGCCTATCTGCCACAGCCGGACCAGATGACCGGCGCGATCGTCCAGGCACTGGCCGATGCCGGGCTGTTCCGCCTACGCGGCGTCCTGGTCGGAACCACCGCCTTCCAGTGCTATTCGGCCCTGCTCGGATTGCGCCTGCCCGAAGCCGCCATGCAAACAGGCGATACCGATTTCGCCCAGTTTCATTCCATCTCGGCGGCGATCGACGACAGCCTGCCGCCCATGCTCGAAGTGCTTCGCACCGTCGATGTGACCTTTCGCGAGGTGCCGCACCAGATGGATGGCCGAAGCACCACAGCCTATGTGGCCCGATCGGGCTTCAAGGTGGAGTTTCTGACGCCAAACACCGGCTCCGACGACCATGAGGGCAAGCCCGCCGCCATGCCAGCGCTCGGCGGCGCCTCCGCGGTGCCTCTGCGGTTCCTGGACTTCCTGATCCTCGAGCCCGTCAGGGCCATCCTGCTCCACAGGTTCGGCGTCCCTCTGCTCGTGCCCGCCCCGGAACGCTATGCCGTTCACAAGATGATCGTGGCGGCGAGACGCCGTGCCGCCGGCGATGCCACGGCCAAGAGCCACAAGGACCTGCGCCAGGCGGCGATCCTGTTCGAGGCCATGGCCGAAGTGCGACGTCACGCCGATCTTGCCATCGCCTGGTCGGAAGCATGGAGCCGGGGCACTGCCTGGTCGGATGCCCTCAGGCAGAGCCTGATGGCCTATGACGCCCGGACGCGCGATCTGATCCGCGACACGCTGGCCTCCGGATTCGAGGCGCTTGGCGAACCCTTCGGGCCCTACGCTTCGGCCTTTCCGACCCTCGCCTCGCTGTAACCCCCGAAACGCATGAGGGGCCCGAAGGCCCCTCACCGATCGTCGGTCTTTGGCTCGCCGGCTCAGGCCAGCGTGTAGGCCGTCTTCACCGTCGTGTAGAACTCGCGGGCATAAGAACCCTGCTCGCGCGGGCCATAGCTCGAGCCCTTCCGGCCGCCGAACGGCACGTGATAGTCGACGCCCGCCGTCGGCAGGTTGACCATCACCATGCCGGCTTCCGAGTTCCGCTTGAAGTGGGTAGCGTGCTTCAGCGAGGTCGTCGCGATGCCGGCCGACAGGCCGAACTCAGTGTCGTTGGCGACAGCCAGCGCTTCCTCGTAATCCTTGACGCGCAGAACCGCGGCCACCGGTCCGAAGATCTCCTCGCGGGCGATCCGCATGGAATTGGTCACGCCAGTGAACAAGGCCGGCTGCAGGTAGAAGCCAGGATTTTCGCGGTTCAGCCGCTCGCCGCCCCAATGGAGCGTGGCGCCCTCGTCGCGGCCGATACCGATATATTTCTCGTCCTGGCCAAGCTGGCTCTCGTCCACCACCGGGCCGATATGGGTGCCGGCCTTCATGGCGTCGTCGACCACCAGGCCCTTCAGCCGCTCGGTCAGCGCCGCGACGAACTTGTCGTGGATGCCGTCGGTGACGATGAGGCGCGAGGAGGCCGTGCAGCGCTGGCCGGTCGAGAAGAAGGCGCCGTTGGCGGCGCACTCGACGGCGGTTGCGATATCGGCATCGTCCAGCACGACGAACGGGTTCTTGCCGCCCATCTCGAGCTGCACCTTCTTCATCGGGATCGAGGCAACAGCTGCCGCTGCCACGCGGCGACCGGTCTGGACCGACCCGGTGAACGAGATCGCGGCGACATCCGGATGCTCCAGCATCGCCTGGCCGACCACCGAGCCGCGGCCCATGACGATGTTGAGCACGCCCTTCGGCAGGCCCGCGCGGTTCAGGATGTCGACCAGCGCCCAGGCCGAGCCCGGCACGAGATCAGCCGGCTTGATGACGACCGTGTTGCCATAGGCCAGCGCCGGCGCAAGCTTCCAGGCGGGAATCGCAATCGGGAAGTTCCAGGGCGTGATCAGACCGACAACACCCACGGCCTCGCGGGTGATCTCGATGCCGACGCCGGGACGGATCGAATTGACCAGCTCCCCGTTGAGGCGCAGCGCCTCGGCGGCGAAGAACGACAGGATCTGGCCGGCGCGGGTCGCCTCGCCAATGCCCTCGGCGAGCGTCTTACCTTCTTCGCGCGACAGGAGCGCGCCGAGCTCGTCCTTGCGGGCGATGACCTCGTTGGAAGCCTTCATCAGCACGTCATAGCGCAATTGCGGGTTCGAGCGGCTCCAGGCCGGGAACGCGGCCTTGGCGGCGGCAACGGCGGCCTCAAGATCGGCCTTCGACCCCTGCGCATATTCGCCGACCACTTCCTTGGTGTTCGACGGATTGATGTTGGGCGACGCCTTCTCGGCTGCGACGAACTCGCCGGCGATGAAGTTGCGGAACACGGTGGTCATGGTCATTGCCTCCTGGCCGCTGATCGATCGCGGCGCGCATGCCCGGGTATGGGGTCCCGGTTTCGGGGGCGCATCTAGACACAATCGCCCCCGCGGTGCCAGACCGGCCCGCGCGCATGGCTGGTCAACGGCGGGACCTCGCGGCTAGCCGCCTTCGCGCCCCAGGGCTTCGAAACGCGCGATCAACTGGTCCACATCGTCAGCGCTCAGGCCGCCGACGCCGCCGATCAGCGTGTCACCGATCGGATTGATGCCGATGAACTTCAGGATGTTGCGCTTCAGGCTCTTCAGACTGTGGGCCCCATAGAACCAGCGATAGGCAACGCCCGGCATGCCCATGGTCACCACCACATGGGCCGAGCGGCCGGCCATCAGCTTCTCGGGAAAGCCCTTGTCGCGATAGCGGAAGGCAAAGCCCGGCCGCACGACCTGTTCGAAGAAACCCTTCAGCACCGCCGGCATGTCGCCGAGCCAAAGCGGGTAGATGATGACCCAGTGAGAGGCCCAGCGCAGATCGTCCTGAACCGCCACAACCGCGGGGGACGGATTTCCCTTCTCGAAATCGGCCTGCGTGCGCAACATCGGCAGGTCGAGGCGCGCCACCTCGATCCGCCGGGCCTCGCGTCCGCTGGCCAGAGCCCCCGCCGCATAGGCGTCCGCCAGCCGATGGCAGAGATGGTCGCCGGCCGGGTCCGGGTGACCCTGGATGATCGCGATCCGCCGGATCACGTAACCTGATCCGAGCGCTCGGCCGCGGCCGTGACCGCGCTCTGGATCACCTCCTGCAGGTGCTGAGCCTCGTCGGCATAGACGCCCATCGTCTCGGCCGCGAAGCGCATCTCGCCATCGACATAGTCGCCGGGCGAACTGACCTTGGCCCAGGAACGGAGCCGCTCGGCATTGGCCTTCAGCCGCTCGGCAGCGAAATCATGCAGTTCGGAACTGACCGCAGCAGCCACCGCGATCATGGTGGCGAAGGACTGGGCGGCATTGACGGTCGAGGTATCGATGGGATTGTTCGCGGGCATGGGAATGCTCCTCTTCTGAACTTTCCTGATTCATGCCCGACAGCGCGCCGTTCGTCGCTGCGCCAGATCAAGCGCCGGCGGCCGGTCGACCCCACGGATCCCGGGGCCTAGGATCGCGCGACCGAATCCCGCCGTCCGTGAGCCGCCATGCCCGACACTTCCCGCCCGAATGCCGCCCAGGTCGCCTCGCCTTCCTACCGGCTGCCGGCGCTCGACCAGGACTTCCTGCTGGACGATGCCCAGCGCGGCGTGCGCTTCCTGCTGGAATATGAGAAGGCCGAACAGACCCTGAGGCGCTGGGGCGTGCGCTCCACCATCGTGGTGTTCGGCAGTGCGCGCGTCCGCGACAATGGCAACCCGCAACACGCCGCCTGGTATGCTGCGGCGCGCGAGTTCGGCCGTCTGGCTTCCGTCAACGGTGGCGCACTCACCATCGACCGCGGCATCCGCGAGAACGTCATCGCGACAGGCGGCGGCCCCGGCCTGATGGAGGCCGCCAACCGCGGCGCGACCGATGCCGGAGCGCCCTCGATCGGCTTCAACATCCGCCTGCCGCACGAGCAGGAGCCTAACGCCTATTCGACGCCGGAACTGACCTTCCAGTTCCACTATTTCGCCATGCGCAAGATGCATCTGGCCATGCGGGCCAATGCGCTGGTGGTGTTTCCCGGCGGCTTCGGCACTTTCGACGAGCTGTTCGAGATCGTGACCCTGCGCCAGACCGGCAAGACCCCGCACATCCCGATCCTGCTGTTCGACGAGCGCTACTGGCGCTCGGTGATCCATTTCGAGGCGCTGGTGGAGGCGGGCATGATCGCTGCCGCCGACCTCGACCTCATAACCTTCGTCGACACGCCGGAAGCGGCCTGGAACGCGATCGCCGCAGCGTCCCCACCGGCGAGGTTGCCGGCAACCGCGTGATCACTCGAAGAGATCGGAATAGGTGATCTCGACGCCGGCAACCGCCCGCAGGATCTCGTTGAGGTGATGGCTCATCGCGGCCACCGCCCTCTCCGCATCGCCCGCCTCCACGGCGTCGACGATCGCAATGTGCTGGTCGACCACAACTTCGCTGCGGCCCGGACTATGCAGGGTCAGCGCGCAGACCCGGTCCATATGCGCCTTCTGCATCTCGACCGCCGCCCAGGCGGCGCTGCAGCCGGCGCCATCGGCCAGCGCGATGTGGAACATGTTGTCCAGGTGCAGGAAGCCTTCCTTGTCGTTCCGGTCGACCGCCAGCATCTGCTCGTCGATCAGCTTGCGCATGCGATCCAGATAATGCCGGTCGAAATGCTCGCAGGCCCGCCGGACGATCGCCAGTTCGATCGCCTCGCGGATGAAGCGGGCATCCAGCATCCGCCGCACCGACAGTTTCACCACCACGGTGCCGCGCTGCGGCTGCACATCGACGAGACCTGCGCGCATGAGCGCGATGAAGGCCTCGCGTACCGGCTGGCGCGACACCTGGAAGCGCTCGGCGATCTCCGCTTCAGACAGGCGCTCTCCCGGCTTGATCGACAAGTCGATGATCCGCCCGCGCAGCTCCCGTTCGATCCGCGCGGCGGCACTCTCCTGGGAGCGGGCGGGCGCGAGCGTCGGTAAAACCAGATCCATCATCCTGTCCGGGCTTGAACTTCCATACCAGTGTATACTAGTCTCACCGCAGAACGGAAGGCCCGCCGGTGGCGGGACCGTTTCGAGACGTTCCCCATGCTCCAGAAGGGAACGATTGGAAAGAGAGGAACCCCATGCTGACACGCCGCACCCTCGTGGCCACCGCCGGCGCACTCGTCGCCACCCCTGCCCTCACCGGCCGCGCCTTCGCGCAGACGGTTACGCTTCGCTCCACCGATATCCATCCCGACGGCTATCCCACCATCGATGCCGTCAAGTTCATGGGCCAGCTGATCGAGCAGCGGACCTCGGGCCGCGTCAAGATCAATGTCTTCCACTCTGCCCAGCTTGGCCAGGAGAAGGACACGATCGAGCAGACACGCTTCGGCGTCATCGACATGAACCGCATCAACATGGCGCCGTTCAACAACCTGATCGCCTCGACGAATGTGCCCTCGCTGCCCTTCGTGTTCCGTTCGGTGGCCCATATGCGCAAGGTGATGGATGGCGCCATCGGCGACGGCATCCTGAACGACTTCGCGCCCCACGGCCTCGTCGGCCTTGCCTTCTACGATTCCGGCTCGCGCTCGTTCTACAATTCCAAGCGCGCGATCAACACGCCGGCCGACATGCGCGGCATGAAGATCCGCGTCCAGCAGTCCGACATGTTCGTGGCCCTCGTCCAGGCGCTCGGCGCCAATGCCACCCCCATGCCGTTCGGCGAGGTCTATACCAGCCTCCAGACCGGCGTCATCGACGGCGCCGAGAACAACTGGCCGAGCTATGAATCGACACGGCATTTCGAGGTGTCGAAGTTCTATTCCCTCACCGAGCATTCGCTGAGCCCGGAAGTCCTCGTCATGTCGAAGCGCTCTTTCGACAAGCTGGCCGCCGGCGATCGCGACATCGTCAAGGCTGCCGCCAAGGAATCGGTCGCCAAGATGCGCGAGCTCTGGGACGCCCGCGAGAAGGCATCCGAAGCCAAGGTCCGCGCCGGTGGCGCCCAGATCAACACTGTCGAGAAGCAGCCCTTCATCGATGCGATGAAGCCGGTCTACGACCGTTTCGTCACCGATGCGAAGATGAAGGAACTCGTCGCCCGCATCCAGGCGACGACCTGACGCCCGCGATCTAACAGACGCCGCCTGCCGCAATCCCGGCAGGCGGTGGTCCTCCATCCGAAGAACGGTCCATGGCCCCCATTCTCGCCTTCGTCAGCGCGATATCCTCGCGGCTGAGCCTCCTTGCCTTGCTGATTTCAGGTTGCGGACTGGTCGCCATGACCGTGCTGGTCGCCTGGAGCATTTTCGGGCGCTACATCCTCAACGACACACCGACGTGGACCGAGCCGGCCGTCCTCCTGCTGATGAGCTGGTTCATCCTGCTGGGTTCGGCGGTCGGTGTGCGCGAGCGTAGCCATATCGGCTTCGAGATCGGCTTGGCGGCCTCGCCGCCGCCGCTGCGCTTCCTCCTGAAACTGATCACCGAGGTGCTGGTCTTCTGCTTCGGCCTGGCCATGGCCGGCTATGGCGCCCAGCTTGCCATTGGCACCTGGGGGGCGCTCACCCCGATGATCGGCATCAGCCAGGGCTGGGACTATGTGCCGATCTCGGCTGGCGGCGGATTGATCGCCCTTTTCTCGATCGAACGGCTGCTGCTCCTCTGCCTAAAGGGCGACGACCTGCCGGCCGACGCCCACCCGGCCGTGAGCGAGGTCTGAACCGATGGAACTTGCAATCCTGTTCGGCGTCTTCGCCCTGCTGCTCCTGATCGGCACGCCGATCGCCTTCTGCCTCGGCATCGCCTCGCTCGCCACCGTCCTCTACATGGACGTGCCGCCGGTCGTGGTGTTCCAGCAGATGAATTCCGGCATGAACGCCTTCGCCATGATGGCGATCCCGTTCTTCATCTATTCCGGCGACCTGATGATCCGCGGCGGCATTGCCGAGCGGCTGATTTCCTTTGCGGCCTCGCTCGTCGGCCACCTGCGCGGCGGCCTCGGGCAGGTGAATGTGGTGACGGCCACGCTGTTCGGCGGCATTTCCGGCTCGGCGGTCGCCGACGCCTCGGCCGTCGGCGGCATCATGATCCCGCAGATGGTCAAGCGCGGTTATGACGCCGACTATGCGGTCAACGTCACGGCCAATGCGGCGATCATCGCGCTCCTGATCCCGCCGTCCCACAACATGATCATCTATTCGCTGGCGGCCGGCGGCAACCTCTCCATCGCCGACCTGTTCACCGCCGGCATCGTGCCGGGGCTGATGCTGGCCGGCGCCCTGATGATCGCCGCCTATGTCGTGGCGCGCCGCCGCGGCTATCCGGCCGAGCCCTTCCCCGGCCTGCTGATGGTCGCGCGCACGCTGGTGGTCGCCATTCCCGGCATCCTCCTGATCGCGATCATCTTCGGCGGTGTCCGCTCGGGCGTGTTCACGGCAACCGAGAGCTCCTGCGTCGCAGTCGTCTATGCCCTGCTCGTCACCGTCCTGATCTACCGCCAGCTCGCCTGGCAGGATTTCGTCGAGGCCACCCTCGGCGCGGTGCGCACCACCGCCATGGTGCTGCTGGTGATCGGCACGGCGGGCGCCTTCGGCTGGCTGATGGCCTTCCTCCAGGTGCCGGCGCAGACAGTCGCCTTCATGAAGACGATCACCGACGATCCCATCATGATGCTGCTCCTGATCAACGTCATCCTGCTGGTGCTCGGCACCTTCATGGACATGGCGCCGATGATCATCATCTGCACGCCGATCCTCCTGCCCGTGGTCAAGGCCTTCGGCATCGACCCGATCCATTTCGGCGTGATCCTGATCCTCAATGCCGGCATCGGCCTCAACACGCCGCCGGTCGGGTCGGTGCAGTTCGTTGCCTGCGCCATCGGCAAGGTCTCCATCGGCGACAGCATGAAGACGATCTGGCCGTTCTACGGCGCCTCGATCGCCGTCCTCCTGCTCGTCACCTACGTGCCGGCCTTCTCGCTCTGGCTGCCCAAACTCTTCCACTGACATTCATCAGCATCGGACATCCCAAGATGACCATCGACATCCGCCAGGCCATCCATCCCGCCGATATGGTCGGCTACGACACCGAGGTGCTGCGCGAGAACTTCCTGATCGAGGAGGTCTTCGTGCCCGGCGAGATCGCCCTGACCTATTGGCACACCGACCGCCTCGTCATCGGCGGCGCGACCCCGACCTCGGCACCGCTCAAGCTCGAGACCGACAAGGCCATCGGCCAGAAGACGTTTCTGGCCCGGCGCGAACTCGGCATCTGCAATGTCGGCGGCCCGGGCAAGGTCACCTGCGACGGCAAGACCTTCCAGGTGAACCTGCGCGACATGCTCTATGTCGGCATGGGCACCGTGGACGTGACCTTCGCCAGCGACGACGCCGCCAACCCTGCGAAGTTCTATCTGCTCTCGACGCCCGCCCACGCCACGCACCCGACCGTTCTGGTCCGCGAGGCCGACGCTAATGCACTGGAGCTCGGCACCCAGGAACAGGCCAATACCCGCACGCTCCGCCAGTACATCATCCCGGGGCGGGTGGATTCCTGCCAGCTGGTCATGGGCCTCACCACGCTGAAGCCCGGCAATATCTGGAACACCATGCCGGCCCATGTTCACGACCGGCGCTGCGAGGCCTATCTCTATTTCGGCCTGCCGGACGATGCCCGCGTGTTCCACATGATGGGCGAGCCGCAGGAGACCCGCCATCTCGTCGTCGCCAACGAACAGGCGATCCTGTCGCCGGGCTGGTCGATCCATTCCGGCGTCGGCACCAAGGCCTATTCCTTCATCTGGGCCATGGGCGGCGACAACCAGGACTTCACCGACATGGACATGGTCGCCATGGGCGACCTGCGCTGAGGCTGTCCCACATGAGCGCAAACTTCTCGCTGGCCGGCCGCACCGCGCTGGTCACTGGCGCCAATACCGGCCTTGGCCAGGCGATCGCCATCGCTCTGGCCGAGGCCGGCGCGTCCATCGTCGCCGTCGGCCGCTCGCCGATGGATGAGACGGCTGCCGCCATCACGGGGCTGGGGCGATCCTGTCTCAGCCTCAAGGCCGATCTTGGCGACATCGCCGTGCTCGAGCCGCTGGTCGCCGAGGCCAGTGCAAAGGCGGGGGCCATCGACATTCTCGTCAACAATGCCGGCATCATCCGCCGCGCCGATGCGCTCGAGTTCACCGAGAAGGACTGGGACGACGTCATGGACGTCAACCTGAAGTCGGTGTTCTTCCTGTCTCAGGCGGTCGCCAAGCGCATGGTTGCCGACGAACGCAAGGGACGCATCATCAACATCGCCTCGCTGCTGTCGTTCCAGGGCGGCATCCGCATCCCGTCCTACACGGCCTCGAAGAGCGGGCTTGCGGGCCTGACCAGGCTGCTCGCCTGCGAATGGGCGGCGAAGGGCATCAACGTCAACGCCATCGCGCCGGGCTATTTCGTCACCAACAACACCGCGGCCCTGCGCGCCGATCCGGCCCGCTCGGAAGCAATCCTCGCCCGCATCCCGGCGGGACATTGGGGCGACCCCAAGGAGATCGGCGGCGCAGCCGTGTTCCTCGCCTCCGATGCCGCAAGCTATGTCCATGGCACCGTGCTCACCGTCGATGGCGGCTGGCTCGCACGCTGACAGTCAAGGAGCCGACCATGCCCAAGGGCAGCCCCATCTATCTCCACGATGCCGACGTCGCCTGGACCGATCTCGGCGGCGGCGTGAAGCGCAAGATCCTCTGCTACGACGAGAGCGTCATGCTGGTGCGCGTGGTCTTCGAGACCGGCGGCGTTGGCGCGGCGCATCAGCATCCGCACATCCAGTGCACGCTGGTGGCGTCCGGCAAGTTCGAGATGACCATCGGCGGCGACAAGCGGGTTCTCTCGGCCGGCGACAGCTTCATCGTGCCGACCAATGTGGTCCACTCCGCGCTCTGCCTGGAGGCCGGCGAGCTGGTCGACACCTTCGCTCCGATGCGCGCCGATTTCGTCTAGGCCATCGAACAAAAACGATCCCGCCGGTCACCCCACCCCAACCCTCCCCTCGATGAGGGGAGGGAGAAGGAAGCGCGCCCCACTCCCTCCCACCGACTTCGGGGGGAGGGTTGGGGTGGGGGGGACAAGCGGCGCTCATCCATCCAATCGGACGATCAAAGGCACAACAGCACGCCCTCAACTCCCCTCCCCCCGCCCGCTCCCGCCACATCAGCCATCCCACCGGACGATTGGACATGCTCCCGCCGCATCGGCCAAGCTAATGGGCTGTCCAGCGGAGGCAGCATGCAGGCATTGTTCATCGGTCAGACCTATATCGACGTGACCATCCTCGCCGATCGCATCCCGACCGGCGATGACAAGGAGGTGGCGCGCGACTATGCGGTTTCGTTCGGCGGCAACGCGGTGACCGCCGCCTTCTGCTGCGCCAGGCTCGGCATCGAGCCGGATCTCCTGACATCGCTGGCGCAGGACTGGCTCGGCCGCATGTTCTCCGACATGGCGGCGCGCTACCACGTTACTATCCATCCCCGGCCGGTGAAGCGCTCGTCGCTGTCCTTCGTCATGCCGAACAATGGCAAGCGCGCGATCCTGCGCGCCCGCGACGACGCCTATCTGCACCCCTTCCCCACCCTCAACCTCGCGGGATGCCGCGCCCTGCATCTCGACGGCCACCAGGCCGATGCGGCCATCGCCTATGCCAGGCAATGCCGCGAAGCCGGCATCCTCACCTCGCTCGACGGTGGCGGCCTGCGCTCCAACACCCACGACCTCCTCGGCTTCATCGACGTCGCGGTCGTCTCGGAGCGGCTCTGCGAACAGATGGAGCTCTCGGCCTCCGCCATGCTCCAGTACCTGAAGGGGCGCGGCTGCAAGATCTCGGGCGTCACGCTCGGCGAGAAGGGCATGCTCTGGCTCGACGAGACCGGCACCGAGCGCACCATGCCCGCGCTGGCCGTGCCGACTGCCCGGGTCGTCGACACCAACGGCGCCGGCGACATCTTCCACGGCGCCTATCTCCATTCCTACCTGACCAATCCGCAAGCGCCCTGGGAGCAGCATTTCCTCAATGCCCGCGGCGCCTCAGCCCATGCGATCCAGCATCTCGGCAACGAGGCGAAACTGCCGACGGTTGCCGATATCGCGGCCGCCCGCGCCGAATTCGGCGGCTAGCAGCCGGCCCGCTTTTTCAATCTGCAAGGCCCCTGCGCGGCGACCAATGGTCGCGCAAGGGTTGATTGAGGGGCTCCGGGTGGCCAATTTGGTCTGACCGCCTCCCCCGAACGAGAATTTGAGCCCGCATGCCCCAGAGCCGAACGCCGAACGCCGTGACCGCCCCCATTGTCGCGGTCATCGTCGCGGTCGTCTCAACCCTGTTCGGCAAGTCCATCGGGGCGATGCCGGGCGGCATGATCATCTGGCCGGCCATCGAGTTCTTCGTGCTGGGCACTGCGGTCTTTGCCGCCATCCACCATGCCGACGTGATCGCCCATCGCACCGGCGAGCCCTACGGCACGCTGGTTCTGACCGTGGCGGTCACGGTGATCGAGGTGGCGCTGATCGTCTCCATCATGGTGGCCGGCGACGGCAGTCCGACGCTTGCCCGCGACACGGTCTTCGCCGTGCTCATGGTGGTGTGCAACGGCCTGGTCGGCCTCTGCATCATCGTCGGCGGCATCAAATATGGCGAGCAGGGTTTCCGTCTGCCGGGCGCCAATGCCTATCTCGTCGTGCTGATGCCGCTTGCGACATTGACTCTGATCCTGCCGAATTCGACCACCAGCGTCCCCGGCCCCTATTACAACGTCACGCAGCTCGCCTTCGTCACGCTGGCGACCCTCGTGCTTTATGGCGTGTTCCTCTATGTCCAGACGGTTCGCCACCGCGACTATTTCCTGTCCGATCCCGGCAAGGCCGTCGACCATGACGGCTCGCCGCCGAGCAATCGCGACCTGACGATCAGCGTCGTCCTGCTGATCGCCGCCCTTGTCGGCGTGGTGCTGCTCGCCAAGCATGTCGCCGAGACGGTGAAGATCGGCGTCACCATGGTTGGCGCGCCGATTGGCGCCATCGGTCTGCTGGTCGCCATTCTCGTGCTGATGCCGGAAAGCCTCGCGGCCATGCGGGCGGCGCGCAACAACCAGCTGCAGAAGAGCCTCAACCTCGCGCTGGGCTCCTCGCTCGCGACCATCGGCATGACCATTCCGGCGGTTGCCGTCGTCTCGGTGGTGCTGGCGACGCCGCTCGGCCTCGGCCTCGACAACCGCGACCTCGTCCTGCTGATCCTCACCTTCGGCGTCAGCCTTGTCACATTCGGCGGCGGAAGGACCAACATCCTTCCGGGCTTCGTGCACCTGGTCCTGTTCGCGACCTATGTCTTCCTGATCTTCTCGCCGTGAGCCCGGATCACTCGGCGGGCATGGGCAGCGCGGCGGGAACGCTCGCCGCAGGCGCCGCCTTGGCCGCCGGCCTCACCCGGAACCAGACCGCATAGAGCGCCGGCAGGAACAGGATGGTGAGCAGGGTCGCTGCGAACAGGCCACCCGCGATGGTGATCGCCATCGGGCCCCAGAACAGCGAGCGCGCCAGCGGCAGCATGGCGAGGATCGCGGCAAGCGCGGTCAGCACCACCGGACGCGAACGATGGACCGTCGCCTCGATGATCGCGTCGTAGAGCGACAGTCCCTCTGCCTCGTTCTCGTCGATCTGCTGCACGAGGATCACCGTGTTGCGCATGATCATGCCGGCCAGCGCGATGAGGCCGAGCAGCGCCACGAAGCCGAACGGGGCATTGGTGAGGTTGAGCGCAAGCGACGCACCCACCAGCCCGAGTGGCGCGGTGGAGAAGACCAGCAGCAGCCGCGAGAAGGACTGCAGCTGGATCATCAGCACCGTCAGCATGGCGAGCGCCATGACCGGGAACAGCGCCGCGAGCGAGGCGTTGGCCTTGGCCGATTCCTCGACCGCGCCGCCGACATCGATGCGCATGCCGGGTGCGAGCGAGGCCTTCAGTTCCTTCAGCGCGGCTTCCACCTGGCCCGACACGACCGCCGGCTGGACGCCATCGACCACGTCGGCGCGCACCGTGATGTTCAGCTCGCGATTGCGCCGCCAGAGGATCGGATCCTCCTGATCGAACTCGATCCGCGCCACCTGCGCCAAAGGCACCGGCACGCCACCGCGGGCAATGATGGTGAGATCGCCGATGCGGCCGAGATCGACGCGCTCGGCAGGAACCGCGCGGGCCACGATATCGACCTTCTCGGTGCGGTCGCGCACGGTGGTCACCGTCACGCCGGTCAGCAGCGTCTGCAGCGTTTGGGCGACGTCCTGAACGTTGAGGCCAAGCGCACGGGCGCGGTCCTGATCGACGACGAGGCGCACCGAGGGCGATTGCTCGTTCCAGTCGAGATGGGCATCACGCGTCGAGGGGTTGGCGCGCATGATCTCGCGCACCTTCACCGCCATCTCGCGCACCGCCTGGGGTTCGGTGCCGGTGACGCGGAACTGCACGGGGAAGCCGACCGGCGGACCGAAATTGAACCGGTCGACGCGCACCCGCGCTTCCGACAGCGCGCCCTCGGCGATCACCTTCTCAAGCCGGGCCTTCACCCGCTCGCGGGCTTCCAGGCTCTTCGTCATGATGACGATCTGGGAGAAGGACTCGTCCGGAAGCTGTGGGTTGAGGCCCAGCCAGAAGCGCGGCGAACCCTGCCCGACATAGGTCGTGTAGGTGCGGATGTCGCCATCGCCCTTGAGCAGCGTCTCGGCGCGCTTGGCGGTCTCCAGCGAGGCGGTGATCGACGAGCCCTGCGGCATGCGCATTTCGAGAAACAGTTCGAGGCGGCCCGAGATCGGGAAGAACTGCTGCTGCACGCGGCCGAAGCCGACGACGGAGGCGGCGAAAATGCCGATCGTCGCGAGCACCACCACGAACTTGTGGTCGACCGACCAGCGGACCACGCGGCGCAGCATCCGATAGGTCGGCGTGGCGTAGAGCGCGTGCGGGTCGGAATGATCGGGCTTGGGCGGGATCGGCTTGCCGCGCTTCTCGGCGCGCTTCACCGCGCGCTGGTACTTGCGCTCGGCCAGCGCGTGGAAGTCGGGCAGCAGGACCGAGCCGAGATAGGGCGTGAACAGCACGGCCACGAACCACGAGACGACCAGGGCCAGACCCACCACCCAGAAGATCGAGCCGGCATATTCGCCGGTGGAGGAATTGGCGAGACCGACGGGGAGGAAGCCGATGGCGGTGACCAGCGTGCCGGTGAGCATCGGGAAGGCCGTCGAGGTCCACGCAAAGGCGGCCGCCGAGACGCGATCCCAGCCCTGCTCCATTTTCACCACCATCATCTCGACCGCGATGATCGCGTCATCGACCAGCAGGCCGAGCGCGATGATCAGGGCGCCGAGCGAGATGCGGTGCAGGTCGATGCCCGCCGCGTACATGACCGTGAACACCACCGCGAGAACCAGCGGCACCGACAAAGCCACGATGATGCCGGTGCGCAGGCCAAGCGACAGGAACGAGACGAGCAGCACGATGGCCAGCGCCTCGACGAACGAGGTCTTGAATTCGGAAACCGCCTCGCGAACCACGTGCGGCTGATCGGCGATCTGCCCGAGCTCGATACCGACCGGCAATTCGGCACGGAACTCCTCGCGAGCCTTGTCCAGGTCGTCGCCGAGCGTCGTGATGTTCGCGCCCTTCTGCATGACCACGCCGACCAGCAGGGCCTGCTGGCCTTCCTGGCGGATCAGATAGGTCGGCGGATCGACGAAGCCGCGGGTGATGGTGGCGATGTCGCCGAGCCGGAAGATGCGGCCATTGACGTCGACGGGAATGGCGGCGACCGCCGCCACGCCGTCCAGCGCACCGGTGACCCTGAGCGGCACGCGGGCCGCCCCCGTATCGATGGTACCGGCCGGCACGACAGCGTTCTGCTTCTGCAGGCTGTCGAAGATCGTCGTGACGGTCACCCCGAGCGTTGCGAGCTTGGCATGGCTGAACTCGACGAAGATGCGCTCGTCCTGCGCGCCGTAGAGATTGACCTTGGTGACATTCGGCACGCGGAGCAACCGGCTCTTCAACCGTTCCGCGATGCGCTTGATGTCGGCATAGGTCGCGCCTTCGCCGGTCAGCGTGTAGAGCACCGCATCGACATCGCCGAACTCGTCATTGACCGCCGGGCCGATGAGGCCGCTCGGCAGGTCGGCTTTCAGATCGTCCAGCTTCTTGCGCACCTGATAGAACAGCTGCGGCACCTCGCGCGGCGGCGTCTGGTCGCGGAACGTCACCTGGATCGCGGTGAAGCCGGGCTTGGTATAGGTCTGTGCCTTGTCGAAATAGGGCAGTTCCTGCAGCTTCTTCTCGATGCGTTCGGACACCTGATCCTGCATCTCGCGGGCCGTCGCCCCCGGCCAGGCGACCGTGATCGTCACCACCTTGATGGTGAAGGACGGATCCTCCGCCTGCCCGAGCCGCAGGTAGGAAATGACGCCGCTCGCGATCACCACGAGAATGGCGAACAAGACCAGCGAGCGGTGGGTCACCGCCCAGTGGGACCAGTTGCCCTTGGTCAGATTGGCATCATGGCTGTCGTGGGCGGCGGACATGGCAGATCGCTCCGCGGAGGAGAAGAGGACAGAATGCGGATGAGACGCCGGAGCGCCGGGACTGGCTGACCTTTGGCGGTCAGCGGCTGTCGACGATGCGCACGCGCTGGCTGGCGTCGAGCTTGTGGACACCGAGGGCGACCACCTTGTCGCCATCCTCGACACCGCCGGCGATGATCACCTCGCGCCCGTCATAGCCCGCGACGGTTACCGGCTTGAGCGTCAGCTGGCCGGTCGCCGCGTCGACCACGAAGACCGAGGGTCCGCGGCCTTCCGCATAGAGCGCGGAGATAGGGAGGCGAGCCACGCGGGCGGACGCGGGCTCGCCGACCGTGACAGTCGCCGTCATACCAATGACGACGCCATCATCGGCGTCTTTGATCGTGAACCGGGCCTGGAAGGTCCGGGTGGCCGTATCGGCCGAAGCTGCGAATTCGCGCAAGACCGCGTCATAGCGCTTGGTCTGGTTCGACCAGAGCGACACCGAGGCCTGGCCGGTACGTACCCGCTCCAGGAAGGTCTCCGGAATGGCCACCACGGCCTCGCGATCGCTGGCCAGCGCCAGCCGCACCACCGGCGTGCCGGCGGCAACCACCTGGCCGGGCTCGGCCATGGTGGCGGTCACGATGCCATCGGCATCCGAGACGAGTGATGTATAGGCCAGCTGGTTGATCGCCAGCTCAAGCGCGCGCCTCGCCTTGTCGACGCGGCCGCGGGCATCGGCGGTCTTGGCCAACTGCTGGTCCAGGGTCGCCTGCGTTGCCCAGCCGGCGCTGCGCAGATCGATGGTGCGCTTGTCCTGGGCTTCGCTGGTGGTCAGGTTGACCATTGCGGCGGCGAGCTCCGCATCGGCCTGCTGCTTCTGCAATTGCAGATCGACCGTATCCAGCCGGGCCAGCGTCTGGCCGCGCGTCACGCGCTGCCCCTGCTGGACGAGGCGTTCGGCGACCTTGCCGGTCACCCGGAAGCCGAGGTCGCTCTCCACTCTCGGCCGGACCGTACCGACAAAGCTGCGGTCAACCGTCTGCGGGGCGAACTTGATCGTCTCGACCACCACGGCGCGCGGCTGGGTGGTGGCGGCCGCCGGAGTGTCGGTCTTGGCATTGCTGTCATTGCAGGCGGCGAGCGCCAGGCTCAGGAGCGAAACGGCGATCAGGGAACGGGTCTGGCCGATCATGGGGGACCTCAGGCTTTCAGAGCGCGGATGGCGAAGCGGCTCAGCCGCTCGGTCTGCTGGTCAAGATCGAAATCAAAGGCGCAATGAGCGATCAGCGTCGGATGGAAGACGCTCACATGGCACTGCTTGAACGAGAGCGCGGCTTCCATCGGATCCTGGACGGCGAATTCACCAGCCACCATTCCCTCACGGATAACCTCGGCGAACATGGCGACAGTCGTCTCCAGATGCGCCTTCACGACGTGCCAGTTCTCGGTCATCGCAGCTTCCACCATGTCGTGGAGGCGCTTCTCGTCGAACATCTGGCTCTTGTTGAACTGGTGGATGGTGCGCGCCATCTTCGCCAGGCGCTCCGACGCGCTGGTCTTCTCGGCGGCAACCTGACGCAGCAACTGATGGCACTGCTCCAACAGGCGGCGCGCGATCTCCTCGCAGATCGCCGCCTTGGTCGGGAAGAAGCGGTAGATATTGGCCGAGCTCATGCTCAGCGCCGACGCGATGTCGGCCACCGCCGTCTTGGCATAGCCCACGCGACGGAAATGCTCGTCGGCAACCACAAGGATGCGCTCGCGGGTTTCATCGGCGGAGAGGCGGGGGCGAACCGTCATGATGCCTGTTGAGTGACGACTGATGATTTTTGGAATTTATCAGATGTCAGGACAAAGGCAAGCCCCGCCGCTTCGCTGGAGCCCGGATCGGTTAACAAATGCGTGTGGTCACGCCGCCCGGCTGTGACGCCACATCCACGTGACGAGAAGTTGCCATCGCCTTCCCGCTTGGCCTCGCCGTGGCGCCAGTGCTAGGGTTCCCCAACGGCAGAGCAAGGCTCAAGGGAGGCAGGCATGCGGTGGATGGCATTGGCCGGTCTGGCACTCGCCCTGCTCGTGGCAGCCGGCGGCGAGACTGAGGCCCAGACATCCTGCGCGGGCTGGAACGCCACCTGCCAGGCCCGATGCCGCGATGCCGGCAATCCCGAATGCGCCAATTACTGCACTCGCCAGGTCACCGCCTGCCGCCGAACCGGGTGCTGGACAGAGGGTCAGCGCTTCGGCGGCCGTCAGCACTGCAATCTCAGCCGGTAGGCCTTCAGCGTTCAGTCGGCTTTCCTGGCCGAAGAGCGCAACCGCCCGACGATGCCGGTGGGAAAGAAGTAGACGCTGAGGATGAACAGCACGCCGAGCAGCAGCAACCAACGATCCGGATGCAGCAGCTTCGGCAGAAGCGGTATGCCTTCGGTCGCGGCGGCAGCCGTTCCCATCAGCTTCTGCAGATAGTTCTGCGCCACGACGAACAGCGTTGCGCCGACGATCGCGCCATACATCGTGCCCATGCCGCCGATCACCACCATCAGCAGGATGTTGAGCATGATGGCGAAGGAAAGCGTGGTGTCCGGCCCCGTATAGCGCACCCACAAGGCACTCATCGCGCCCGCCAGCACCGCCATGGCGGCGGCGAGGCAATTGGCGACGGTGCGGTAATAGACGACGCGGTAGCCCAGCGCCTCGGCGCGCATGTCGTTCTCGCGGATCGCCTGCAGCACGCGCCCGAAGGGTGAATTGACCACCCGGAGCGCGGTCAGGAACAGCACGATCGCCGCGACGAAGACGAGATAATAGGCGAGCACCCGTCCCGTGATGTCGAGGCCGAGGATCGGACCGGAGAACGGCCGGTAACCCGGCCGCAGCACCTCGGGCACGCGGAACGAGCGGCCATCCTCGCCGCCGGTATATTCCGAGAACTGGGTGGCCATGATCAGGAAGGCCGAGGCCACCGCCAGCGTGATCATCGCGTAGAAGATCGCCCGCACGCGCAGCGACAGAAGACCGATCAGGAAGGCCAGCACCACGCCGATCACCAGCGCCAGGGCAAGCCCGATGCCGACCGCGCCCCAGGTCGGATTCATGCCGTAGAGCGCGAGACCGACGCCGTAGCCGCCGATGCCGAAGAACATGGTGTGGGCGAACGAGACGATGCCGGTATAGCCGAGCAAGAGGTCATAGCTCGCCACCAGCACGATGAAGATGCAGATCGTCGCCGCCGTGTTGATGGCGGCAGCGCCCGGAAACAGGAACGGCGCGAAGGCGAGGCCCAGCACGATGGCCACCAGGATGCCCGTCAGCACCCGGCTCTTCGGATAGTCGCCTGAGAGGATGAAACCGAGCATCGCTTACCTCTTGGCCACGGGATAAAGGCCCTGCGGCCGCCACATCAGGATCGCGACCATCAGCAGGATGTTGGAGGCGAGCGCGATCTTCGGCGCCAGAAACGCTGTGTAGTTCGCCATCATCGCCACCAGCACCGCGCCGAGGAAACAGCCGCCGACCGAGCCGAGCCCCCCGATGATGATGACGATGAACACCAGAACCATGATGTCGCCGCCGATCGCCGCCGTCAGCGTCTCGCGGTAGAGAGCCCACAGCACGCCGCCAAGGCCTGCCAGCGCCGAACCCGCCACGAACACGCCGACGAACAGGCGCCGGATGCGGTAGCCGAGCGCCTCGACCATTTCCGAATTCTCGACGCCGGCGCGGATCAGGAGGCCGATCTTGGTGCGGTTCAGCACCAGCGTCATGCTGACGAAGACGACGAGCCCGACGGCGACCGCCAGCAGGCGGAATTTCTCCAGCGCGAAATCACCGAACACGATGGCGCCGCGCAGCCCCGCAGGCAGCGGCATCGACTTCTGGTCACCGCCCCAGATCACGTGGATCAGCTGCTCGGCGACGATCAGGCCACCCATGGTGATCAGGATCTGCTTCAGATGCTGGCCATAGACCGGCATGATGATGACGCGCTCGAAGGCCCAGCCGAGGAGGCCCGTGCCGACCATGGCCACCGCCACGGCAAGCCCCAGCGCGGCGAGGTTCCAGGCCAGCGAATCCACCTGCATCCACCCCGACAGCAGCGCCAGCACGCTCATCGCGATATAGGCGCCGACCGCGATGAAGGCGCCATGGCCGAAATTCAGCACGTCCATCAGGCCGAAGACGAGAGTGAGGCCGGAGGCGATGACGAAGATCATCATGCCCATGGCAAGCGCCGCCACCGTCAGCGTCAACCAGGTCGTCGGATTGCCGACCAGCGGCAGGGCCGCCGCCGCCAGGATGATCGGCAGCAGAATCGGCCAATAATCGGATTTCAGATGCGGCAGGGCTTCGGTGGAGGGAGCCGGCGCGGGAACATCGGTCATTGCACGAACCCTTCAGAATGCCGGCCACGAATGGTCCCGAAACCGCACGCTGTCACGATCTTACCTCTCCCCGACGGGGAGAGGTCGGCGCCGACAGGCGACGGGAGAGGGGGCGAGTTCCCAAACGGAGAGCACACGGCCCCTCTCCCGGATGCTGACGCATCCGACCTCTCCCCGTCGGGGAGAGGTGAAAACAGGTCGCGCCACTCGAAGCTCATCACACCCTCACTGATGCGCATCGAGCGACAGGCCGAGAAGCCGCGTCTGCAGCGCCTCGTCGCGCGCAAGCTCGGCCATCGGACCCCGATGCACGATGCGGCCGTCATCCATCACCGCGACATCGTCGCCGAGGCTCGCGGCAAAGCGGAAATTCTGCTCCACCAGCAGGATCGTCGTCTCGCGCTTCAGCTCGGCAAAGGCTGTGATCATCGCCTCGATGATGGCCGGCGCGATACCCTTGGTCGGTTCGTCGATCAGGATGAGACGGCGCGGCTCAACGATCGCGCGGGCAATCGCCAGCATCTGCTTCTGCCCGCCGGAGAGCACGCCCGCCGGAAACTGCCAGAACTTCTTGAGCGCCGGGAACAGCTTGAAGATCCAGTCGAGCCGGGCCTGGTCGAGCGGGCCGGAGCGGGCAGCGAGGATCATGTTCTCGCGCACGGTCAGATCGGCGAACACCGCCATGGTCTCCGGCACATAGGCGATGCCGGATTGCGCGATGTCGGGGGTGGGCGTGCCGCCGATCGACCGCCCGTCAAAGGTGACGGTGCCGGCAGACGGCGCCCAGAGCCCCATGATGGTGCGCAGCGTGGTGGTCTTGCCCGCGCCATTGCGACCGAGCAGCACGGTCATGCCGCCCCGCTTCAGGCTGAGGTCGACGCCCTGCAGGATATGGTACTGGCCGATATGAGTGTGGACGCCGGAGAGCGTCAGCAGCGGCTCAGTAGTCGGCATCTCAGACATGGGCTGCTCCTGCGGCCGGAGCCTTGGGCGCCTGGCCGAGATAGGCCTCCTGCACCACGGCGGAGGCGATCACCTCGGCCGGCTCGCCATCCGCCACCAGCTTTCCGTTGTGCAGCACGATGATCCGGTCGGCGAGGGAGCGGACCACATCCATCTTGTGCTCCACCAGCAGGATCGTCTTGTCACCACGCGCCTTGAGGCGATGGATGAGATCGAGGATGACCGGCACCTCGTCCACCGACATGCCCGCCGTCGGCTCGTCGAACATGAAGACCTCTGGCTCCATCGCCATCATGATGGCGACTTCCAGCTTGCGCTTGTCGCCATGCGGCAGGGCGGCGGCCATCGTGTCGCGGACCGCCCCGAGATTGACCTCGTCGAGATAGGCCTGCGCCTGGTCGATCCAGTCGGCATGGCTCGACCAGCGGGTGAACAGGCTGGCGGCCTGGCGCTGGCGGGCCTGCACGGCGAGCCGCACATTCTCGATGACCGAGAGATTGGGAAACAGGCTGGTGATCTGGAAGGCCCGGCCGATGCCGCGTGCCGTGCGGCCGGCGGCGCCAAGGCCGGTGACATCCTGGCCACCCAGCAGAACCGTGCCGGAGGTGGCGGTGAGCTGGCCGGACATCAGGTTGAAATAGGTGGTCTTGCCGGCACCGTTCGGGCCGACGATTGCCGTCAGCGTGCCGGAATGGAAGGCGCAGCTGACCGCGTCGACAGCCACATGCCCGCCGAAGCGGATCGTCAGGTCGCGCGTTTCCAGGACGGGTTCGGGCATGGTCGCTTGGGCCTGCGGAAGGGCTGGAAAAGGCTCCGGCCCGGAGCGGCAAGGCACTCCGGGCCGTGAGACAGGCGTAATGGTCAGTTGGTGCGGCGCGCGGTGATCGGCAGCGGCATTTCGGCAGCCGGGATGGTACGCACCAGGTCCAGCATGTCGTTGTCGCGGCCGTTCGGACGGATGCGGAAGTGATACATGTCCTGCAGCGCCTGATGGTCCTCGCGGCGGAAGGTCATCGGACCCTTCGGCGTCTGGAAGGTCAGGCCCTCAAGAGCCGTGATCAGCTTCTCGGTGTCCGGCGATCCAGCCTTCTCGAGACCGGCGACGACAGCAGCGGCAGCGGCAAAGCCACCGGCCACGAAGAAGTCCGGCGGCGCGTTGTAGCGCTTCTGGTACTCGGCCTTCAGCCAGTCATTGAGCGGATTCTGCGGGAAGCCGTAATAGTAATAGATGCCGCCCTCGGTGCCCGCGAAGGCCTTCCAGGCGTTCATCGCCGGCAGGATGTTGCCGCCGGGTGCGAGTGCGATGTTGAAGCGCTCGGGACGCATGTCGACGAACTTCGCCATCGGATGGGCGCCGGCCCAGATGAAGCCGATCACCCGCTTGCCGGGCCGGTCGCGCAGCGCGCCGAACAGGCGCTCGGCGAAGGGCGAGAAGTCGGCGGTGTTGCCGGCGGCATATTCCTCGGCGACGATCTTGGCGCGCGGACGGATGGCGGCAAGCGCTGCCTTGTAGGCGGCAACACCGTCGCGGCCGAAGGCCGTGTCGAGGCCGAGCATGCCGATGAACACATCCTCGTTCTCAGGCACCGAGGCGGCAGCGGCGAGCGCGTCCTGATAGGACGAGCGACCCGTGCGGAAGATGTAGCGGTTCCAGCGCTCGCCGGTGATCGAATCGGCCACCGCCGGCTCGACGATCAGGATGCGCTTGTGCTCTTCCGCCACCGGCAGCATGGCGAGCGCCACCGGCGAACCGGTCGTGCCGACCGCGATATCGGCCTTGTCGTCGCCATAGCATTCTTCGAGCAGCGCCTTGCCGCGATCGGGACGCAGCTGGTCGTCCTTGACGATGACGGAGAGGCGCATGTTGCCCACCTGCATCGTGCCGCGGGTGAGGAATTCCAGCCCCATCATGAAGCCGTTCTCGGTCTGCTTGGCATAGGCCTCGAGCGGTCCGGTGCGGCCCGCGATGAGGCAGATCTTGACGTCGCGGGTCTGGGCCTGGGCTTCGCCGATCGGGCCGACGAGGGCGGCTGAGGCGAGCGCAAACGCCGCGGCAGCGGCTTTCATCATCTGCATAGGATCCTCCCTGATCCGAATGTTAAACTGACACTTGAGTCATGTTTCATGTGACGCTAACCTCAGGTCCAATTCTCGTCAAGCGCCCCGACACTTCCACGGCGCCATGACGCAATCAAAACGAAGCTTCTGGGAAACGCGCTGGCCGGTCATGACATCGATCCATCCTCAGGGCCCATTGCCGGCGCCCAAGACCAAACGCGGCGAACGCACCCGCCAGAAGATTCTCGACGCCGCCGAGCGCGAGATCGGCGCCAAGGGGTTTGCCGAGGCATCGATTGCCGCCATCACCGCCGAGGCCGATGTCGCCCAGGGCACATTCTACCTCTATTTCCGCACCAAGGAGGATGTGCTGCGCGAGCTCGTCCTGCGCATGGGCCGCAGGCTGCGCCGTCACCTCACCATGGCGGTGACCGGCGCCACCAGCCGGATGGAGGCCGAGCGCCACGGCCTGCACGCGTTCCTCGCCTTCGTGCGCGACAATCCCAATCTCTACCGTGTCGTCGCGGAATCGCAGTTCGTCGACGCGACCGTCCACAAGGCCTATTACGACGCCTTCGCGGCCAATTACCGCGAGGCGCTGGAGGCTGCCGAGGCCGAGGGCGAGATCACCAAGGGCGATGCCGAGGTGCGCGCCTGGGCGCTGATGGGCGTCGCCGACATGGTGGGACGCCGCTACGCACTCTACGACCCCAAGGCCTCGCTGCACGATGCGGCGGAGGCGGCTTACGACTTCATCGCCAATGGATTGATGGAGCGCCGCCATGGCTGAGCCGCTGGTTCTCACCTCGGTTGAGGGCGCAACTGCGACCCTCATCCTCAACCGCCCGGCCCGCCACAACAGCCTGGTGCCCGAGCTGCTCGAGGAGCTGTCGGAAGCGATCGACAGCCTCGATACCCACGCCCTCTCCTGCCTGGTCCTGGCCGCCAATGGCCGCAGCTTCTCCACCGGCGGCGATGTCGCGGGCTTCGCCGATCTGCCGCGTGGACAGCGCCGCATCTATGCCGACCGGCTGGTTGGCCTGCTGAACACCGTCATCCTGCAGCTGATCGACTGCCCCGTGCCGGTGATCGCCCGCGTGCAGGGACCGGTTACCGGCGGCTCCTGCGCGCTGGTCTTCGCTTCCGATCTGGTCGCCTTCGGCCCGCGCGCCTTCGTCCAGTCCTATTATGTCGATGTCGGCTTCGCCCCCGATGGCGGCTGGACGGCGCTGCTGCCCGAGCGGATCGGCGTGACCCGCGCTTCCGCGATCCAGATGCTCAACCGGCGCATCGGCGCCGACGAGGCCCTGGCGCTCGGGCTCGCCACGCGGCTGGTGGCCGAGGCCGATCTCGACGCCACTATCGCCGACTGGACAACGACGCTTGCGGGCAAGGTGCGCGGATCGCTGGTCGCCACCCGCGCCCTGCTGACACCTCCGGCCCGTCGCCTGGTTCTCGCCGACGCGCTGGAGCGCGAGCGCCAGCGCTTCCTGAGCCTCATCGAGACCGACGAGACCGAGGCCGGCATGGCCCGCTTCCTCGGGAGAGCCGCATGAAGACCATTCCCGACCTCTGCCGCCGCCGCGCCGAGCTGACGCCTGACAAGACCGCCTTCGCCGAGATCGCCACGGGCCGGCGCTTCACCTTTGCCGAGATCGACGCCCATGTCGGGCAAGCCGCGGCGCTGTTTGCCAGCCTCGGCCTTGGCGAGGGCGACCGCATCGCCGTGCTCTGCCACAACCGGGCGGCCTTTTTCGAGATCCTGTTCGCCTGCGCCCGGGCCAAGATCATCCTGGTGCCGCTCAACTGGCGCCAGACGCCGGCCGAGCTTGCCCCCATCCTGGCCGATTGCCGGCCCAAACTGCTGATCGCCGACGAGCCGACATGGGAGCTCGCCGAGCGCCTCGCCTCGCCCGCCCTGACGCTGATGTCTTTTGCCGACTACGAGACACGGCGCGATGCCACGCCCACGCCCAGCGGTCCGGTCGAGCCCTGGGACACCGATCGCGTCTGGTACCTGCTCTACACCTCGGGCACGACCGGCGCGCCGAAAGCCGTCATTCAGACGCCCGGCATGGCGCTCGCCAATGCGGTGAACATCCAGCAGGGCACCGGCATGGGCCCGGACGACCAGACGCTGAACTTCCTGCCGCTGTTCCACACCGCCGGCATCAATCTCCATGCCTTGCCGCTGTTCATCCAGGGCGGACTGTCGCACATCATCCCGAAATTCGAGCCCGACATCGTGCTCTACCTGATCGCGGCCGGGAACCTCACCCTGTTCTTCGGCGTGCCGGCCATCTATCAGGCGATCAGCCTGCACCCCCGCTTCGCCACCACCGATTTCTCATCGGTCCGCTCCTTCGGCTGCGGCGGCGCGCCGCTCTCCGAAAGCCTGATCCGCGCCTTCCTCGATCGCGGCGTCATGGTCTGCAACGGCATGGGCATGACCGAAACGGGCCCCACCGTCTTCTTCATGGACCAGGCCCATGCGCTTCAAAAGATCGGCTCGGTCGGCAAGCCGCAGATCCTCGCCGAGGTGCGCTTGGTCGATATCCACGACCGCGACGTTCCACGTGGCGAGCGCGGCGAACTCCTGTTCCGCGGACCCGGCATCACGCCCGGCTATTTCAACAATCCCGCAGCCACCGAAAAGGCCTTCGCGCCCGGTGGCTGGCTGCGCTCCGGCGATGTCGGCCGGCAGGACGAGGACGGCTATTTCTACCTCGTCGACCGGATCAAGGACATGTTCATTTCCGGCGGCGAGAACGTCTATCCCGCCGAAGTCGAGATCGTGCTGCACGCCCATCCGGCCGTGCTGGAGGCCGCCGTCCTCGGCGTGCCGGATGCCAAATGGGGCGAGGTCGGCCATGCGGTGATCGTGCTGCGGCCGGGCATGACCAGCGACGTCGAGACGCTGAAGGCCCATGCGCGCGCCCATCTCGCCGCCTACAAGGTGCCGAAACACGTGACGCTGGTGGAGGACTTCCCGCGCACTGCCGCCGGCAAGATCCAGAAGCACGTGCTGCGCGCCATCGTGGCCGGGGGAACCCTGCCATGATCGCCACCGGCCCGCTGTTTCGCCAGACCATGAGCCTGAGCCAGGCCGATTTCGACCTGTTCGCCCGGGTCAGCGGCGACGACAACCCGATCCATGTCGATCCGGACTTTTCCGCCCGCACCCGCTTCGGCCGCACCGTCTCCCACGGCATGCTGCTCTATTCCAGGCTCTGGGGCCTGGTCGGCCAGCACATCCCCGGTGGACGCCAGCTCACCCAGTCGCTGATGTTCCCGGCGCCGACCTTCGCCGGCGAACCTGTCATCTGCGAAGCGAGTGTTGACGCCATCACCGACGGGATCGCGAGCCTGACGCTCACCATCACCCGTGCCCGCGACGGCGAGACGGTCTGCGCCGCCGCCGCCACCTGGCAGACCGGGAGCGCATCATGAAGGTCGGGGACCGCGCCTCCCGCTCGCGCAGCTACACCGCGGCCGATATCGCCGATTTCGCCCGGCTTGCCGGTGCCGCGCCATCTCATATCACGGCGATCCCCGAGCCGCTGATCGGCGCCCTGTTCTCCTATCTGCTGGGCGTCGAATTGCCGGGCCCCGGCACCAATTACCTCAAACAGGAGATCGCCTTCCACGCCGCGGCCCGCCTCGATGAGGAGGTGACCGCGACCGTCGAAATCACCCGGCTGCGCCCCGACAAGCATCTCTGCGACCTCGCAACCACGCTCACCGGCGCCGATGGCCGGCTGATCGCCTCGGGCCGCGCCCTCGTCCTGATCAAGGACGTCGCCAAGCCGGTCGAGGCCTGATCATGGCGCGCCCGTCCGCCATCGATATCGGCCAGGGCCGGCCGCTGGTCTTCCTGCATGGCTGGTCCATGGATGGCAGCCTGTTTGCCGGCCAGCATGCCCTGAGCCGGCAAGGCCTTCGGGTGATCATCCCGGACCTCCGCGGCCACGAACCGGGCGCAACGCGCGAGGAAACGATCACCATCGCCGACCTCGCCGATGATGTCGCTGCCCTGCTGGCGGAAAAGCAGCTCGACCGCGCCGTGCTGATCGGCTGGTCGATGGGCGCGACAGTCATGTTCGACCATGCCCGTCGCCACGGCACGGCGGGACTGGCCGGTCTCGTCTCGATCGACATGACCGCCATGGTGCCGAATGCGCCGGATTGGCAGCTCGGCCTGTCGAACGGCCAGACGCTCGCCGAGACATTGGCCGCAGCCGAGCGCATGGGTCCCAACTGGACGGCCTATGCGCCAAAGATCGCCGAAGCCCTGTTCGCGCCGGGCCACGATCTGGCAAGCGAGGCGTATCGCCACGCCGCCCGCATCTGCGCCGCCAAGGACGGCGCCACCATGGCCGGCCTCTGGCGCTCGCTGGTCAGCGCCGACCACCGCGCGACAGTCGCGAGCCTGGCCGTGCCGATCCTCTCCATCGCGGGGGCCGAGAGCCGGCTCTACCGCCCCGATGTCGGCCGCTGGATCGCCGACCACGCGCCACATGGCCGGTCCATCGCCATTCCGAAGGCCGGTCACGCGCCGCATGTCGAGCAGGCAGAGGCCTTCAACGCAGCGCTGATGGGGTTTGCTGCGAGGCTTTAGCGACGCTCGTCGCAGCGCCAACTTACCGCGCACACAATCGTCACCCCCGGCGAGCGAAGCGAGGGAAGGGGGTCCAGGAGCCGCTTGCCGCACACTCTCCCCCATGGCGTCGCCGGATCGACGTTGTTGCAGGTTCGGATCTGTTTGGCCCCTGGATCCCCTTCCCTCGGCCTTTGGCCTCGCCGGGGATGACGATCCTGCTGGAGTGGCGGGTGCGCGCTCAAGCGCGTACTACCCTGATCATCACCCCATCCCCCGTCCGGCCCACGACCTGTCATGCCGGCTGCCCTCTTCCCCGTTCGGCCCTCCACACCCTAGTGTGGCGGCCCAGCAGGAAACCAGCCAAGGCGAACCAGCCGACCATGCCGCGCCCCCGTCCCTCTACCGCCCTCGACCATCTGCGCGTCCTCGACCTGACGCGGGTGCGCGCCGGCCCCACCTGCTGCCGCGTGCTCGCCGATTTCGGCGCCGACGTCATCAAGATCGAGGCGCCGCCCGGCGTCGATCCGAACGAGGCCATGTCCGGCAGCCGCCACGGCTCGGACATGCAGAACCTGCACCGCAACAAGCGATCGCTGGCGCTCAACCTCAAGACCGATGAGGGCCGCAAGGTCTTCCTCAAACTGGTCGAGACCGCCGATATCGTTGTCGAGAACTACCGGCCCGACGTGAAGGACCGCCTGGGCATCGGCTACGAGACGCTGAAGGCGATCAATCCGCGCATCATCCTGGCTTCCGTCTCCGGCTTCGGCCAGGACGGCCCCTATCGCACCCGCGCCGGCTTCGACCAGATCGCGCAGGGCATGGGCGGACTGATGGGCATTACCGGCTTTCCCGGCCAGGGGCCGATGCGCGCCGGCATCGCGGTCGCCGATTCCGCCGCCGGCATCTATGCCGCGACCGGCATTCTCGTCGCGCTGGCCGAGCGCGAGAAATCCGGCGAGGGCCAGTGGATACAGACCTCGCTGCTGCAGGCCATGATCGCCATGTGCGACTTCCAGGCGGCGAGCTTCACAGTCGATGGCAAGGTGCCGCCGCAGAACGGCAACGACCACCCGAACTCCACCCCGATGGGCGTGCTCCCCGCCAGCGACGGCTTCATCAATATCGGCGTCGGTGGCGAGGGCCAGTGGAAGGCCTTCTGCAAGGCGATCGACCGCGAGGACCTCACCGCCCATCCCGACTATGCCAATGCCAACCAGCGCTATGCCAACCGCCCCGCCCTAATGGCGTTGATCGGCGATCTGACCAAGACCCAACCTTGCGCCTTCTGGCTCGACAAATTCGAGGCCCAGGGCGTGCCGGCCGGCCCGATCTACGCGATGGACCAGGTGTTCGACGATCCGCAGGTCCAGCACCTCGGCATGGCCGCCCCCGTGCACCATCCCGTGCGCGGCGAGATCCGCCTGATCGCCCAGCCGCTGGTCATGTCGCGCACATCGCCCGCCATTGAAACACCGACGCCGGAATCCGGCGAGCATACCGACGAAATCCTCCGCGAGGCCGGCTTTCCCGAGACCGAGATCGCCCGCCTCCGCTCAGCCAGCATCATCTGAACCAAGGACATGACCCCAGTGACCAATCCCTCCATCCGCTACGAGGCCGCAAACGGCATCGCCCGCCTGATCATCGACCAGCCGGCCAAGATGAACGCCATGACCTTCGACATGTGGTCGAGCGTTCCGGGCCTGGTGAAAAAGGCCGAGGACGACCGTTCGGTGCGCGCCATCGTCGTCGAGGGTGCCGGCGAAAAGGCCTTCTGCGCCGGCGCCGACATCTCCCAGTTCGGTGCCAAGCGCACCGGCGAGGAGGCCGTGCGCGCCTATGACATTGCGGTGGCGAATGGCATGGCGGCGATCCACGATGCGGCAAAGCCCACCATCGCTGTCATCCGCGGCATCTGCTTCGGCGGCGGCTGCGCCCTGGCGCTCACCTGCGACCTGCGGTTCGCCACCTCGGATTCGCGCTTCCGCGTGCCGGCCGCGCGTCTTGGGCTCGGCTATGGGTTCTCGTCCGTCCGCATGATGATCAAGAAGCTGGGCGTTGGCGCGGTTGCCGACATCCTCATCTCCGCCCGCATCCTCGATGCCAGCGACGGCGAACGCTCCGGCGTCATTCATCGTGCCTGGCCGCGCGAGACCTTCGACAAGGAAGTGACCGCCTATCTCGAGACGGTCGCCGCCAATGCGCCGCTGACGCTCGCCGCCATCAAGCGCTCGCTGGTCGAATTGTCGAAGCCCGAAGCCGAGCAGGATGCCGCCGCCGTCGACGCGCTGATCGCCAAGTGCTTCGGCAGCGCCGACTACAAGGAAGGCCAGAAGGCGTTTCTCGAAAAGCGCCTGCCGGTGTTCAAGGGCGAGTGAGCGCGCTGCCCGAGAGGGCGCTTGAGTTCACACTCGCCGTCATGCCCGGGCTTGTCCCGGGCATCCACGCCTTCAACAGGCAGTCGCACGGAACCATAAGTCGTGGATGCCCGCCACAAGGGCGAGCATGACGCATTGGCTAGAGCCCGCACAAGGGCAACGGCTCGGAGGACCACCCCATGGACCTGAAATTGAACGGCAAGCGCGTCCTCGTCACCGGTGCCTCCAAGGGCATCGGCCTCGCCTGCGCCGAGGTCTTCGCCGCCGAGGGCGCCGAGATCGTTATGGTCGCCCGCGATGCGGCCCGGCTGGAGGCGGCAGCAGCCGGCGTCCGCGCCAAGCAACAGGGTCCGATCACCACCATCGCAGTGGACCTGTCGAAGGGCCCCGAGCGTGAGCGGCTGTGGTCGGAGGCCGGCGCCATCGACATCCTCGTCAACAATGCCGGCGCCATCCCCGGCGGCGGCCTGCTCGATCTCTCCATGGACACCTGGGAGGACGCCTGGTCGCTCAAGGTGATGGGCTATATCCACCTGACCAAGCTGGCGCTTGGCGCCATGAAGGACCGCGGCACCGGCATCATCGTCAATGTCATCGGCATGGCCGGCCGCAGCCCACGCTATGGCTATGTCTGCGGCGCCACCGGCAATGCCGCATTGATGGCCTTCACGGGCGCCATCGGCGGCAAATCGCAGGAATGGGGCGTCCGCGTCTTCGGCATCAACCCCGCAGCCACCCGCACCGACCGCATCATGTCGCTGTCGAAGCAACGCGCCCAGGCCGCCTTTGGCGACGAGAGCCGCTGGGAAGAGATGCTGACCGACCTGCCGCTCGGCCGCCTCATCGAGCCGGTGGAGATCGCCAATGCGGCGGCATTCCTCGCCTCGCCCGCCTGCGGCTATGTCTCGGGCGCGATCCTCGACGTCGATGGCGGCGGCGCCTTCAAGGGCTGACGCGAACGTGACGACAATTCCCCTGCAAGCCGCACTCGGCTTGTCTGGTCTGGCATACAGATTGCGTCTAACGTGCCGTCCCTGACGGGGCGCTCAACGCTGGATTGCACCAAACGCCAGGCCTCCTATCATCGAAGCCTTCCCAACTCCCGAAAGCCAGTCCCTGTGAGCGCTCCCCGTTTCACCACCCGCCCCGAGATCGACGGCACATTCGGTGTCGTCACGACCACCCATTGGATCGCCTCTGCCGTCGGAATGGGCATTCTGGAGCGCGGCGGCAATGCCTTCGACGCCGGCTGCGCCGCGGCCTTCACCCTGCAGATCGTCGAGCCGCACCTGAACGGCCCCGGCGGCGACGTGCCGGTCATCCTCTATGACGCGAAGACCGAGAAGCCCGAGGTCATCTGCGGCCAGGGCCCGGCGCCCGCCGGCGCGACAATCGAACACTATCGCTCGCTCGGCCTCGATCTGGTCCCCGGCACCGGCCTGCTCGCCACCTGCATTCCCGGCGCCTTCGACACCTGGATGGTGATGCTGCGCGACTACGGCACGATGCGGGTGCGCGACGTGCTGGAAGCCGCCATCGGCTATGCCCGCAATGGCTATCCGCTGGTCGAGCGCATCCCTGCCACCATCCGCACCGTCGAACAGCTGTTCCGTGAGCACTGGACCTCGTCCGCCGCGGTCTATCTGCCCGGCGGGAAGGTGCCCGAGCCCGGCGATCTCTTCACCAACGTCAAGCTCGCCGAGACCTATGAGCGCGTGCTGCGCGAATGCGAGGGCGGTTCGCGCGAGGAGGAGATCGAGCGCGCCCGCAAGGTCTGGAGCCAGGGCTTCGTCGCCGAGGCGATCGACACGTACTGCCGCACCCAGGACGTGTTCGACGTCACCGGAACCCACCATCGCGGCGTGCTGACCGGCCAGGACATGGCAACCTGGCAAGCCACGATCGAAGCGCCGATCCACTACGATTACGGTCGCTACCGTGTCTTCAAGCCGTCGACCTGGAGCCAGGGGCTCGCCTGCCTGCAGCAGCTCTCGCTGCTCAAGGGCTTCGACCTCGACAAGCTCGACGTCACCGGTCCCGACTTCGTCCACCTCATCGTGGAAGCCGCCAAGCTCGCCTTCGCCGACCGCGAGAGCTTCTATGGCGATCCCACCTTCGTCGACGTGCCGATCGAGACGCTGCTGTCGGATGGCTACAATGCCGAACGTCGCCGGCTGATCACCGACACGGCCTCGATGGAACTCCGCCCCGGCTCCATTGCCGGCAAGGGTGGCAAGGTCGATGCCCGCATCTCCTCCGGCAAGCGCGTGGCGGTCGGCGCGACCGGCGCCGGCGAGCCCACCGTCGGCGATATCGAGACCTTTCCGAGCGGCAATACCCGCGGCGACACCGTCCATTTCGACATCATCGACCGCTGGGGCAACATGGTGTCGTCGACGCCGTCCGGTGGCTGGCTGCAATCCTCGCCCATCATCCCCGAGCTCGGCTTCTGCCTCGGCTCCCGCGCCCAGATGTTCTGGCTCGACGAGAGCCATCCGGCAGCTCTCGTTCCCGGCAAGCGGCCGCGCTCGACCCTCACCCCGACGCTGGCCTATCGCGACGGCGCGCCCTATCTCGCCTGGGGTTCGCCCGGCGGCGACCAGCAGGACCAGTGGATTCCGCAGATGTTCCTGCGCCATGTCCATGCCGGCATGAACCTGCAGGAATCGATCGACGCACCGGCCTGGCACACCGAGCATTTCCCCGGCTCGTTCTGGCCGCGCACGTCCCGTCCGGGCGTCGTCGTGCTGGAGAGCCGGTTCCCCGAGGCGACGATCGCGGAGCTCAAGCGCCGCGGCCATCAGGTCGAAGTCGGCGGCCCCTGGTCGGAAGGCCGGCTCACCGGCGCCCGCAAGGAGGGCAACCGCCTGAAGGCGGCCGCCAATCCGCGCGGCATGCAGGGCTATGCGATCGGACGATGAGGCACGCTGAACCATGACCTGGTCGATCATCGCCAAGGACCATCAGACCGGCGCCATCGGCATCGCGGTGGCGACCCGCTTCTTCGCGGTGGGCGCTCTCGTGCCCCATATCGATCCGGCCGGCGGGGCGGTTGCGACCCAGGCGCTGATGAACCCGACCTATGGCCCGCGCGGATTGCGCCTGCTGCGCGAAGGCGTGCCGGCTCAGGACGTCGTCCGCCTGCTCACTGAATCCGATGGCGGTGAAAGCCAGCGCCAGCTGCACATCATGGATCGTTCCGGCAGCTTCGCCGCCCATACCGGCACCGATTGCGTCGACTGGTGCGGTCATGCCGTCCATGTCGGCTTCTCGGTCGCCGGCAACATGCTGGCGGGACCGCAGGTGATCGACGAGACCGCCCGGGCCTTCCAGCAACACGGTACCCTGCCCTTCGCCCGCCGCCTGATCACGGCCCTGAAGGCGGGCGAGGCCGCCGGTGGCGACAAGCGCGGCAAGCAATCGGCGGCGCTCCTCATCCACGAGACCGAAGAATACCCGGCCCTGTCGCTGCGCGTCGACGACCATGCCGATCCGCTGGTCGAACTGACCCGCCTCGAACAGGTCTCCCGCGAGCGCTTCGTTCATTTCGCGCAGTTCTTCGCCACCAAAGACGACCCGACCGGCACGGTCGACCGTACCATCATCAATGCCGCCATCCAGGCGGCCTTGGCCAAGGAGCAGAGCGCGTGAGCGAAGCTCTTGCCATCATCCGTCCGGCCTCGACGACACTCCGCACGTCACCCTCGGCGAGCCCGAAGGGCGAGGGAAGGGGGTCCAGGGGCCAGACGGCAGGGTCGGCGAGATTCGCGGCCGTGAGGTCGCGCCATCCGCTCCTGAACCCCCTTCCCTCACTTCGCTCGCCGGGGGTGACGTCCGTTTTCCAAGGCCGGGTCACCGGCACCTTCGACGCACACGCATGACCCGCAATCTCACCAGAAGCGCACAGCGCCGCCAAGCTCAGAGGATGACACGGATGACCAAGCTGAAACTCTGGACCGCCGCCCTGATCGCGGCCGGAACCGTCTTCGCGGCGACGCCGCCCGTCCACGCCCAGCAATCGGTGCTGCGCATCGGCCTGGCCGAAGATCCCGACGTGCTGGATCCGACGCGCGGCCGCACCTATGTCGGCCGAATTGTCTTCGCCTCCATTTGCGACAAGCTGTTCGACATCGACGACAAGCTCGCCATCGTGCCGCAGCTGGCGCTGTCCCACGAGACCTCGGCCGACGGCCTCACCGTCACCATCAAGCTCAGGCCCAACGTCAAGTTCCATGACGGCGAGGTGATGGATGCCGAAGCGGTCAAGTTCTCGCTCGAGCGCCACCTGACCATGCAGGGCTCGTTCCGCCGTCCGGAGCTCTCGGCCATCGACAAGGTCGAGGTGGTCGATCCGCTCACCGTGCGCCTCGTCCTGAAGCAGCCCTTCTCGCCGCTCCTGTCCCAGCTCACCGACCGCGCCGGCATGATGGTCAGCCCCAAGGCCGCGCGCGAACTCGGCGAGCGCTTCGGCTCGGCTCCGGTCTGCGCCGGCCCCTATCGCTTCGTCGAGCGCATCCAGCAGGACCGCATCGTCGTCGAGCGCTTTGCCGACTACTGGAACAAGGACCAGGTCACCATCAACCGGATCGAGTACCGGCCGATCGCCGACGCCACCGTGCGCCTGGCCAATCTGCGCTCCGGCCAGCTCGACATGATCGAGCGCGCGCTGTCCACCGACATCCCGCAGATCCAGGCCAATCCGCAGCTGCGCCTGACCACCTCCATCGACCTCGGCTATCAGGGCATCACGCTCAACACCGCCAAGTCCGATGCCGCCAAGACCGCCTTCGGCCAGGACCCGCGCGTCATCCAGGCCTTCTCGCTCGCCATCGACCGGCAGGCGATCAACCAGGTGGTGTTCAACGGTTCCGCCATGCCGGGCAACCAGTGGGTCAATCCGACCAACCCCTTCTACCAGACCCGCTTCCCCGTCCCGCAGCGCGACGTTGCCAAGGCCCGCCAGTTGCTCCAGGCGGCCGGCGTGCGCACGCCCGTCGTGGTCGACTTCATGGTGCCGAACAATCCGGAAGTGAGGCAGGTGGCCGAAGTGCTCCAGGCGATGACGGCGGAAGCCGGCTTCGAATTGAAGATCCGCGTCACCGAGTTCGCGACGTCGCTGCAGGAGGCCGAACAGGGCCGCTACCAGGCCTATATGCTGAACTGGTCGGGCCGCACCGATCCGGACGGCAATGCCTTCTCGTTCCATGCCTGCCGCCAGCCGCTGAACTATGCCGGCTATTGCAACGCGACTGTCGATGCCCTGTTGGCGGAAGCCCGCACCAAGACCAGCCTCGCCGACCGCAAGGCGATCTACGAGAAGGTCACCGAGATCCTGCAGGCCGAGGGCGGCATCGTCTATCTCTACCATCGCCCTGTGGTCATCGCGCACACCGCGCGCCTCGAGGGTTTCCGGCCGATGCCGGACGGCCTCGCGCGGGTGGTCGGCCTGAAGTTCCGCGGCAATTGACGGATCTCACATGCTGACGCTCATCGGCAAACGGCTCCTTCAGCTCATCCCGACCATCTTCTTCGTGTCGGTGCTGATCTTCCTCCTGCAGCAATTGCTGCCGGGGGACCCGGCCCTCGTGATGGCCGGCGAGGAGAAGGACCCGGAGGTCATCGAGCAGATCCGCCGGCGCTACCGGCTCGACCAGCCCCTGCCGGTCCAGTATCTCGCCTGGATCGGCGGCGTGCTACGCGGCGATCTCGGCGAGAGCATGCGGCTCAGCGAGCCGGTGGCCACTCTGGTTCTGCAGAAGCTGCCGGTCACGCTGCAGCTGGCTGTCATGGCCATGCTGTTCACGCTGGTCATCGGCATTCCCGCCGGCATCATCTCGGCGGTGAAGAAGGACACCGTGTGGGACTATGCGGTGAACGTCTTCGCGCTCTGGGGCATCTCGACGCCGAACTTCTGGCTCGGCATCATGATGATCTTCCTGTTCTCCGTGCAGCTCGGCTGGCTGCCGGCGTCCGGCTATGTCTCGCCCTTCGAGGACTTCCGGGCATCCCTTGCCGCCACCATCATGCCGGCCTTCGTCCTGGGCAATTCCTTCGCCGGCGTCATCATGCGCCACACCCGCGCCGCCATGCTTCAGGCGCTGGAAAGCGACTATGTCCGCACCGCCCGCGCCAAGGGCCTGCTGGAAAGCCGCGTGGTGCTGCGACACGCCATGCGCAACGCGCTGACCCCGATCATCACGCTCGGCGCGCTGGAATTCGGCACGCTCCTGTCGGGCGCGGTGCTGACCGAACAGATCTTCTCGATCCCCGGTTTCGGCAAGCTGATCGTCGATGCCGTGTTCAACCGCGACTATGCCGTGGTGCAGGGCGTCGTGCTGGTGACGGCCACCACCTACATGCTGCTGAACCTGCTGGCCGATATCGGCTACATCTTCGCCAATCCCCGGCTGAGGCAATAGGATGACCGCTCTGGAGGTTGCAGCACCCGTCGCGGCACGCGCGATCGACAGCCCGGCGCGGAGAGCCTGGCGCCGGCTCAAGGTCCGCAAGGGCGCCATGGTGGCGCTCGCCGTGCTTGTGGCGATCGTCCTCATCGCGCTGTTCGCCCCGCTGATCTCGCCGCATGACCCAACCCAGCAGAGCTGGCGGGCCGTGCGGCAGGCGCCGTCATGGGCCCACTGGTTCGGCACCGACGAGGTCGGCCGCGACATCCTCGCCCGCATCATCTTCGGCGCGCGCGCCTCCATGGCGGCGGGTCTCGTATCGGTCGCCATCGCCATCATGGCCGGTGTGCCGCTTGGCCTTGCCGCGGGCTATCTCGGCGGCTGGACCGATGCGCTGATCTCGCGCCTGACCGATGCCATGCTCGCCTGCCCGTTCCTGATCCTCGCCATTGCGCTGGCGGCCTTTCTCGGCCCATCGCTGCAGAACGCCATGATCGCCATCGGCATCACGGCCACGCCGGTATTCGTGCGGCTGACGCGCGGCCAGGTGCTGACCGTCAAGAACGAGGACTATGTCGAGGCGGCGCGCGCGGTCGGCAACCGCAAATGGCGGATCGTCGTCTACCACATCCTGCCCAATGTCATGCCGCAGCTGCTGGTTCAGGCCACACTGACGGTGGCGACCGCCATCATCGCCGAGGCCTCGCTGTCGTTCCTCGGGCTCGGCCAGCAGCCACCCGCGCCGTCCTGGGGCTCGATGCTCAACTCGGCGCAGCGCTTCCTGACCCAGGCGCCCTGGATGGCCATCTTCCCCGGCCTTGCCATCTTCGTCACCGTGCTGAGCTTCAACCTGCTCGGCGACGGCCTGCGCGACGCCCTCGACCCAAGGTCCAAATAGCGCTTGGCGGCCAGACAGCCTAGAGAGTGGGCATGACGGCACCCGGTTCGCTCACTCCCCTCGATCACGCGCTGGCGCACCTGCTGGACGGCCTCGCACCCGTTCGGCCGGTGCGCATGCCAGTCCGCGACGCCATCGGCCTGGTCGCGGCGGAGACGGTGCTGGCGCCAGGCGCCGTGCCGGCCGGCGCTGTGGCGCTGCGCGACGGCATTGCCGTGACCTCCTCCGACCTCGTCGGCGCCTCGGCCTATGCGCCGGCCCTGCTGATGACGGCGCCCGCATTGGTCGGGATAGGCGATCCCCTGCCCGCCGGATGCGACGCCGTTCTGCCGGCGGATGCCGCGAGCTCTCAAGGGTCCTTCGTCGAGATCGGCCAGGCCGCCTATCCCGGAGAGGGCGCGGCGCTGGCCGGCAGCGATCTCGGCGCCGGGACGGCGATCATCCGGCCGGGCGAGACGGTGACCGCGACTGTGGCACTGGCCCTGGCTGTGGCAGGCGTCAGCGAGATCGCTGTACACAGACCCGTCGTCCGGTTGCCCGGCGGGCCCTTGTCTCCGGCGCTCGACTGGCTGGCGGACTGGCTCATCGGCCTCGGCTGCGCGGTAGAGGAGGACAGGCAGAGCGAGACCTCGCTCCGGCTCCCGAACGTCTCCGGCGGCGCGGAACGGAAACCCGCGGACATGCTGGATTCCGGCGCGCCGCCGCGGAGCGACATCTCGCTCCTGTTCCACATCCCCTCCGGCTCCACACCGCTTGCGCGGGGGCTGGCGCTGAAGCCGGGCGACAGCGCCGAAACCGGCGTTTCAGCGTCAAATCAGCCGATTATCACCCTGCCACCGCGGTTCGACGGCATTGTGGCGGTGGCCCATGCCCTCGTCCTGCCGCTCGTCGCCCGTCTCACCGCGCGCCGCGTCCATCGGGTCACCCGCCCCCTCACTACCAAGGTCACCTCCACCGTCGGGGTCACGGATGTCGCATTGCTGCGCTCGGCCGATCGGGGCTATGACCCCCTTGGTGCCGGCCGCATCGCGCTGTCAGCCCTGCTCGCGGCCGATGCCATCGCGCTCATCCCGCCGGACAGCGAGGGCGCGGCGGCGGGCACGCCGATCGACGCCATCCCCCTCACCCGTCCCCTGATCACCCAATGACCGAACGCCCGAGCCTCGACCAGGACCAGTTCCTCACCGTGCTATCGCGCGAGGAGGCGGTCGCACGCTTCGTGGCGGCCCTACAACCGAAGCCGCTTGGGCTTGAAATCGCAGCGCTTTCCGATCTGGTCGGCCGCGTTCTTGGCCGCGATATCGCAGCGCCTGTCGACACCCCACCCTTCGACCGCTCGGTGGTCGACGGCTTCGCGGTCTCGGCCGCCGATGTGGCGCAGGCCTCCGAGGCAGCCCCGGTGATGCTCGCCCTGAACGGCGAGACCATTGCCTGCGGCACCCTGCCAAGGCTGGCGCTCGCCGCTGGAACCGCGACCCCGATCGCGACCGGCGGCCCGATCCCGCGCGGCGCCGATGCCGTCGTGATGGTCGAGCACACCAACCTGGCCGCCGATGGCCGTCTGGTGGTCAGCCGGGCCGTCGCGCCCGGCCAGAACATCGCCTTCGCCGGATCCGACATCGCCCGCGGCGAGACGCTGCTGCGCGCTGGGACCGTCATCGGCGCCCGCGAGATCGGCATGCTCGCGGCGGTGGGCCTCGCGGAAGTCGAGGTCTGGCGGAAGCCCCACGTCGCCGTCATCTCAACAGGCGACGAGTTGGTGGCCCCCGGCCAGCCGCTGCGCCCCGCCGCGATCTACGATTCCAACGGCCCGATCGTCGCCGCGGCGCTGCAGGAAAACGGCTGCGATCCCATACGCTTCGGCGCCATTGCCGATGATGCCGCGCTGCTTGAAGCGACCATGCGCGAGGCCCACGCGACCTGCGATGCGGTCATCCTGTCGGGCGGCACGTCGAAGGGCGCGGGCGATCTCACCTACCGGATCGTCGGCAGTCTCGGCGCCCCCGGCATCGTCGCCCATGGCGTGGCACTGAAACCCGGCAAGCCGCTCTGCCTCGCGGTCTGCGAGGGCAAACCGGTAGTGATCCTGCCTGGCTTCCCGACCTCGGCCATGTTCACCTTCCACGACATCGTGGCGCCGGTCCTGCGGACGCTCGCCGGCCATCCCGAGCGCGCCGAGGTGACGCTGACCGCCCGTGTCCCGGTCCGGGTCCCCTCCGACCTCGGCCGCACCGAGTTCGTCATGGTGGCGCTGGCGGAAACCGCATCGGGGCGGGTCGCCTATCCGATCGGCAAGGGCTCGGGCTCGGTGACCGCCTTCAGCCAGGCCGATGGTTTCGTCACCATCGACGCCCTGTCGGAAGCCATGCCGGCCGATACCGAAGCGGAGGTGACCCTGTTCACCCCGCATCTCACCGTGCCCGATCTGGTCATCATGGGCAGCCATTGCGTCGGGCTGGACGCGGTGATCGCAAGGCTTGGCGCCCATAGCCTGACGGCCCGTTCGCTGTCGCTCGGCAGCCTTGGCGGACTGGCGGCGCTCCGCCGTGGCGAATGCGATCTTGCGCCCATCCACGTGCTCGATCCCGCCACCGGCACCTACAACCGCCCGCTTCTGTCCCCCGGCATGGACCTGATCCCCGGCTGGCGCCGCATGCAGGGCCTTGTCCATCGGCTCGACGACCGCAGGTTCGCCGGAGCGGTCGATGTCCCTACAGCCGTCGCGACAGCCCTTGCCGATCCCGCCTGCCTGATGGTCAATCGCAACCAGGGCGCCGGGACACGCATCCTGATCGACCAGCTGCTGGCCGGCGCCAAACCGCCCGGCTATTGGAACCAGCCACGCTCCCACAACGCGGTCGCGGCTGCTGTCGCTCAAGGCCGGGCCGACTGGGGCATCGCCATCAAGCCGGTGGCCGACGCCAATGGCCTGGGCTTTCTCCCGCTCGGACCTGAACACTACGACTTCGCCGTCTCGGCGGCTCCGCGTGCACCGGCTGCCATCGATGCCTTCCGCAAGGCCATTGCCGAGGCCGCTGACGCGCTCAAGGCCCTTGGCTTCATTCCCGCCAGCGAGGCACCGTGACCCAGCCCCTGCTCGACCTCGACGGCCATACCGACGTGCCCAATGACCGCGTCGCGGCCATCGTCACCTATCTCCAGGTGCTGGAGAAGCCCTTGGCAGGCCCGCGATCCGACGCGGTGCGGCTCGTGCCGGTGCCAAAGCCCGATCTCGGCTGGTATCGCGATCTCTATCGCGCCATAGGCGGCGACTGGTTGTGGACATCAAGGCTCCGTCTGTCCGACGACGCCCTGGCGGCCATCCTCCACCATCCCGACGTGGCGGTGTTCTCAGGCGAGGGCGCCGCTGGCAGCGTGGGCATTGTCGAACTCGATTTCCGCGTTCCCGGCGAGGCCGAGATCGTGTTCTTCGGGCTGCGCCCCGAGGCAACCGGCAAGAGCCTCGGCGCAGCCATGATGGCCCGTGCGGTGGACGAAGCCTGGCGCCCGGGCATTGGCCGCGTCTGGCTGCACACCTGCACGCTGGATCATCCGGCTGCGGTCAAGTTCTACCAGCGCCAGGGCTTCCGGCCCTACAAGCGGGCGATCGAGATCTTCCCCGACCCCCGGCTGACCGGCATCTTCCCGCGCAGCGCGGCGGCTCATGTGCCGGTGATCGGCAGCTAGTCGCCAAAGCTGACTGGCACCGGCGTCCAGATGACGTCCTCGATGTGGCGCGCTCCAGAAGCGAGCATGACCAGCCGCTCGAAGCCGAGCGCGATGCCCGCTGTCGGCGGCATGAGGGAGAGCGCCGCCAGCAGCTCCTCGTCGATCGGATAGGCCTCGCCATAGATCCTGAGCTTCTCGGCCATCTCGGCCTCAAACCGGCGGCGCTGCTCGGCAGGATCCGTCAGTTCGCCGAAGCCGTTGGCGAGCTCCACGCCGCAAGCATAGAGCTCGAAGCGCTCCGCCACCCGGGGATCGCTGGCTTTCGGCCGGGCGAGCGCTGCCTCCGATACCGGATAGTCGCAGAGGATGGTCGGCCGACCGAAGCCGAGCCTGGGCTCGACGCGCTCGACCAGCACCTTGGAGAAGATGTCGGCCCAGCCATCGTCCTCGGCCACCCGGATGCCTGCTGCCATGGCCTGCGCGGCAAGGCCCACGCGATCGGTCGTGCCGTCGGCGTCAACCGTCGCCAGAAGGTCGATGCCGGCCTCGCGGGCAAAGGCCTCGGCAAGCGTCACCCGCTCGGGCTCGAGCGCCGGATCGGCGGTCGCACCCTTCCACGACAGAAGCCGCGAACCTGCGGCCTCGCAGGCCACCCGCATCAGGTCGACGCAATCCGCCATCAGCTGCTCGTAGCTCGCACCCACCCGGTACCACTCGACCATGGTGAATTCCGGATGGTGCAGCGGCCCGCGCTCGCGGTTCCTGAACACGCGGGCGAAATCGACGATCCTGGTCTCGCCGGCCGCGATCAGCTTCTTGGCGGCGAATTCCGGCGACGTGTGTAGATAGAGCGGGGCACGGCGCCCGTCGATCGTCAGGGCCTGGGTCTCGAAGGCATGGAGATGCGCCTCATTGCCCGGTGAGACCTGCAGAATGCCGGCCTCCACCTCGGTAAAGCCTTGTGCGTCGAACCAGCCGCCAAGGGCGCGTTTGACCCGCCCACGGGCCGCGAGGAACGGCTTGCGGTCGGCATGGCGCTCGGGCGTCCACCAGGGTGAGGGAAGATCAGGCATCGGAACCGGTTCGGGGTGGCGTTTTGGCGAAACTTCGTCTATGCGACGGCGCAACAGAAGACGAGGGGGTGACACGCCTCCGCATTCCAAGGACGACATCCGTGCCGAAGGTCATCGCCTCTTCCGTCCGCAAGGGCAACATCCTCGAAGTCGACGGCAGGCTCTACCTGATCGTCACCGCCCAGAACATCCATCCGGGCAAGGGCACCCCGGTGACCCAGGTCGACATGCGCCGCCTGTCCGATGGCGTGAAGGTGTCCGAGCGCTGGCGCACCACCGAGATGGTCGAGCTTGCCTATGTCGAGGACCGTCCGCACACCTATCTCTACTCGGATGCCGACGGCAACCACTTCATGAACAAGGAAAACTACGACCAGATCGCCGTTCCCGACGACATTCTGGGCGATGCCAAGCCCTATCTCCAGAGCGAGATGGAAGTGAAGCTGTCGGTCTACGAGGGCAATGCCGTCGGCATCGAGCTTCCCGCCCGCGTGACGCTCGAAGTGGTGGAAACCGAGCCGGTGACCAAGGGCCAGACCGCGTCCTCGTCCTACAAGCCGGCGATCCTGTCGAACGGCGTGCGCACGCTGGTGCCCCCGCATATCGGCGTTGGCACCCGCATCGTCGTGCTGACCGAGGACGGTTCCTATTCCGAGCGCGCCAAGGACTGACCCGTAACGACTAAGGGCGCCTTACGGCGCCCTTGCTATGGTTTCAAAGGGATGGCCTCGGCCATCCCTTTTCGTTTAGGGCAAGCCTATTCGGCCGCCTGGCCGCGTGACCGGGTCTCGGCCTCCTCGACCGCCTGTTCCGCGGCATCGAGCGTCTTCAAGGCTTCGGGATGCGGCATCGAGATGATGTTGTAGCCGGAATCGACATAGTGGATCTCGCCGGTGACGCCGGTGGAAAGGTCCGACAGGAGATAGAGTGCCGAACCGCCGATCTCGTCGATCGACACGGTGCGCCGCAGCGGCGCATGGCGCTTCTGGAAGTTGAACATCAGGCGAGCATCGGAAATACCGGCGCCGGCGAGGGTCCGCACCGGGCCCGGCGACAGCGCATTGACGCGAATGCCGAGCGGCCCGTAATCGGCGGCCAAATAGCGCACGCTCGCCTCCAGCGCGGCCTTGGCGAGGCCCATGACATTGTAGTTCGGCATGACGCGGGTGGAACCGCCATAGGTCAGCGTGACCAGCGAGCCGCCCGGCTTCATCATGGCCGCGGCCCGCTTGGCGATCTCGGTGAACGAGAAGCAGGAGATCACCATGGTGCGCGAGAAGTTCTCGCGCGTCGTGTCGGAATAGCGGCCCTTGAGCTCATTCTTGTCGGAAAAGCCGATGGCATGGACGACGAAATCAAGTCCGCCCCAGGCCTCCTCCAGCTTGGCGAAGGTCGCATCGACGGTCGCGAGATCCTCGACATCGCAGGGCAGCACCAAGGACGAGCCGACGCTGTCAGCCAAGGGCCTGACACGCCTGCCGAGCGCATCGCCCTGGTAGGTAAAGGCGAGTTCCGCGCCATGGGCGGCGAGCGTCCGCGCAATGCCCCAGGCGATCGAATGGTCGTTGGCAACGCCCATGATCAGGCCACGGCGGCCCTTCATCAATCCAGTCACGCGCGTGCTCCTCGCTTGGGGGCCGGACCCGCCGCCATTGTCGACGATCCGGAGTTGGGGATGCGCAAAACGGTCTGTCCACATGGCGCTGCGCTGTCGGTGAGGGATGGTCCGGCTGGTGCCAGAACTCTACGACCGCGCGGTGACAAGGCCCGCATCACAAATGGCGACCAAAGATGAAAGCAATGCCGCGCCTCAGGCGTCGACATGCTTCAGCACGATGGTGGCGTTGGTACCGCCGAAGCCAAACGAGTTCGACAGCACGCAGCCAAGCTGGGCATTGTCGATGCGCTTGCGCACGATCGGCATGTCGGCGACCTCGGGGTCGAGTTCCTCGATATGGGCGCTCTCGCAGATGAAGCTGTTGTTCATCATCAAGAGCGAATAGATCGCCTCCTGGACGCCGGTAGCGCCCAGCGAATGGCCGGTGAGAGACTTGGTCGCCGAGATCGGCGGGCTCTTGTCGGCGCCGCCGAACACTTCGCGGATCGCCTCGATCTCCTTGAGATCGCCGACCGGCGTCGAGGTGCCATGGGGGTTGATGTAGTCGACCTTGGGGCCGACGCCCTGAAGCGCCATCTTCATGCAGCGCACCGCGCCCTCGCCCGACGGGGCAACCATGTCGTAGCCGTCCGAGGTCGCGCCATAGCCGGCGATCTCGGCATAAATCTTGGCGCCGCGCGCCTTGGCATGCTCGTATTCCTCGAGAACCAGCACGCCCGCGCCGCCAGCAATGACGAAGCCGTCACGGTTGGCGTCATAGGCCCGAGAGGCCGTCGAGGGACGCTCGTTGAACTTCGACGACATGGCGCCCATCGCGTCGAACAGCACGGACAATGTCCAGTCCAGCTCCTCGCAGCCGCCGGCAAACACCATGTCCTGCTTGCCCCACTGGATCAGTTCGGCCGCATTGCCGATGCAATGGTTGGAGGTCGCGCAGGCCGACGAGATCGAATAGTTCACGCCCTTGATCTTGAACCAGGTGGCAAGCGTCGCGGAGGCTGTCGATGACATTGCCTTCGGCACAGCGAACGGGCCGACGCGCTTGGAATTGCCGGATTCCTTGGCCTTCTCGTAGGCATCGATCAGCGCGCGGGTGGACGGACCGCCCGAGCCCATGACAATGCCGGTGCGGTCGTTGGAAATGTCGGCTTCCTCGAGGCCGGCGTCGAGGATCGCCTGGTCCATGGCGACATGGTTCCAGGCAGTGCCGCCGCCGTGGAAGCGCATGGCGCGGCGGTCGAGCATTGTCGTCGGATCGAGCGTCGGGACGCCCGAGACACGGCTGCGGAACCCATGCTCCACGAAGGACGGATCCAGCGCGATGCCGCTCTTGGCCTCGCGCAGCGATGCCAGGACCTCGTTGGAATTGTTGCCGATGGACGAGACGATGCCCATCCCGGTGACGACGACGCGGCGCATGAGCGGCCTCTTTCGTTGGCTATTCTGGGGATTCGCCGGCTGATAGAGCAGGCGAATCAGACGATCACGAGGCGGCGCCGAACAGGCCGACGCGCATGTCCTTCACATCATATATGCGCTTGCCGTCGGCCTCCAACCAGCCATCGGCGATTCCAAGCACCAGCTTGGACTTGAAGATGCGCTTGAAATCGACGCCATAGACCACCTTCTTGGTGGTCGGCAGAACCATTTCCGAGAACTTCACTTCGCCGACGCCCAGCGCACGGCCCCGGCCGGGAAGCCCGAGCCAGCCAAGGTGAAAGCCCGTGAGCTGCCACAGTGCATCAAGGCCGAGACAGCCCGGCATGACCGGATCGCCCTTGAAATGACAGGCGAAAAACCAGAGATCGGGCTTCACGTCGAGCTCGGCCACGACATGGCCCTTGCCATTGGCGCCACCGGTTTCGCCGATCGAGGTGATGCGATCGAACATCAGCATGGGCGGCAGGGGAAGCTGCGCATTGCCGGGTCCGAACATTTCACCCCGTCCGCAGGAGAGAAGCTCTTCGTATGTGAAGCTCGACTTGCGTTCGCTCATCTCTGTGGTCATCCGCCCCTTGGCCGTGTTCCCGGGGAATGGCCCGGGCCGCTGCGGGCGCCTCTCTAACACAGGGGGTCGGGTCGGGCAAAAGGGCGCCTGTGAATTCCCTTGTCCATCCGACGGAGCCCGCCCCGCCAGCCGCCGGTTTCGTTCACCCTCATTGGCGGGCGTCTTCGCGAATGACTTGCAGGACGGTGCGGGACTTCGTAAAATGCCGCCAATGAGCATTCGGACCCTGATCGATCGCACGCATGTCGCTCTGGCCCCCGTGGCCGAGGGCAAGCTGTCGACCCATGACCGCGTCAGTCTTCTCCAGAAGACCGGCTGCCCGATCCATGACGTGCGCAGCATGCTGCGCGAGGTGGGCCTCAGGCCGACCCGCCAGCGTATGGCGCTCGGCTGGATCCTGTTCGCCAAGGGCGACCGCCACGTCACCGCGGAAATGCTGTTTGACGAAGCGGCCAAGGCACGCGTGCCGGTGTCGCTCGCGACCGTCTACAACACACTGCACCAGTTCACCGAGGCTGGCCTCCTGCGCGAGATCGCGGTCGACGGTTCGAAGGCCTATTTCGACACCAATCTCTCCGACCATCACCACTTCATCGTGGAAGGCGAGACGACCGTGTTCGACATCCCCGGCTCCAACGTCGCCGTGGACCGCCTGCCGGCAACGCCGGACGGCTATGAAATCGCCCGCGTCGACGTGGTGGTGAGGCTCCGCCGCAAGGCCTGAGCCCGCCTAGACACTTCCCGAGCCGTCAAACCATTTCCGGGCATCTCCGGCCGTTTGCTCATCCGGTGCGCAAGGACGGCCGAACAACCCAAGGACCGCGCAGGCGATATGCCGGAACGCGACCGATGCTCCGAGCGCGAATAGCATGCCGATTGGAACGACGAGCACTGTGACAGCGGCATCCCGTCCGTCCAAATAGGCCGCGATGCCGCATGCACCACCGAACAGGACGATGAAGGCCAGGCCGGCGCGCGCCGCATGGATCCCCCTGACAGGTCCAGGGCCAGCTGCCGCAGTCTCCGATCTGGTATCCTTCAAGTGGCCATCCCGCTCACGGCTTCCAATTGCGCAGCGTCAACGAATTCACGACGACCGAGACAGATGACATGGCCATGGCAGCGCCGGCAATGGCTGGTGACAAGAGCCCAAAGGCCGCGAGCGGCACCCCAACCACATTGTAGACGAAGGCCCAGAACAGGTTCTGGCGGATCTTGGCGACTGTGCGCCGGGCTATGTCGATCGCTCCGGGCACCAGGATCGGGTTCGATCGCATCAGTGCCACCGAGGCCGTCTCGATCGCGGCATCGGTGCCGCCCCCCATCGCGATGCCGACATGCGCCGCGGCGAGCGCCGGAGCATCATTGATGCCGTCACCCACCATCGCCGCCTTGGCCCCCGAGGCGACAAGCTCGCGCACCACCTGAACCTTGCCTTCAGGCCGCACGCCGAACCTCACCTCACCGGAAGATAGCCCCAGTTCGGCCGCCACCCGGAGTGCCGGGCCCTCGGCGTCGCCGGTCACCATCATCACGCGGATGTCGCGCGCCCTAAGCGCGTCAATGGCTGCCTTGGCCTGCGGGTGAACCGCATCGGCCAGGGCGATCAATCCAGCCAGCTTGCCATCAGCCGCGACCGCCGTGACGGTCGCGCCGCCAAGGCCGAGGTCCGCTGCCGTCCTGCTCAATGGCCCGAAGTCGACGCCGCGGCTGGCGAGATAGGCCGGCTTGCCAGCGATCACCGACCTGCCATCGACTTTCCCCTCGACGCCTTCGCCGATCACCGCCCGGAAGCCCTCGACATCGCCAAGGGCGGCGCCCTCCGCGATAGCCGCCGCACGGATGGCCTTGCCGAGTGGATGTTCACTCGGTCCCTGCACCGTTCCGGCAAGGGCAAGCAGGCTTGCCCGGGTAAACCCCTCCGCCGGGACGACCTCAGCAACCACCGGCTTGCCGAGCGTCAGGGTGCCGGTCTTGTCGAGCACGACGACATCCACCTGGGCCACACGCTCCAGCGCCTCGATATCCTTGACCAGGATGCCAGCGCGCGCCGCAGCGCCCGTTCCGGCCACCAGCGCCGCGGGTGTCGCAAGCCCGAGCGCGCAGGGGCAGGCAATGACCAGAACCGACACCGCCGCGATCAGAGCGGTTTCCACATCGTGGCCGGCAATCAGCCATCCGGCAAAAGCGACCGCGGCGATCGCGATGATGACAGGCACGAAGACAGCCGAGATGCGGTCCACCAGCCGCTGCACCGGTGCCTTGCCGGTCTGCGCGGCCTCCACCATGCGGGTGATGCGCGCAAGCGTCGTGTCCTCGCCAATGGCGGTCGCCGCGATCACGACCAGCCCGCCGCCATTCAGCGCGCCGGTCACCACGCCATCGCCGACATGTTTGGCAACAGGTACGCTCTCGCCGGTGATCAAGCTCTCATCGGCTTCCGTCTCGCCCTCCGTGATTGTCCCGTCCACGGGAAAACGCTCGCCGGGACGGATCTCGACGAGATCGCCGGAGCGCACCTCCTCGATTGGCGCATCAGCTGTCGCTCCATGGCGGCGCAGCCGCGCGGTCTGCGGGCGCAAGGCGATCAGCGCGCGGACCGCCTCGGTCGTGCCGCGCCGGGCGCGGGTCTCCAGCACCTTGCCGAACAGCACCAGCGTGATGACGGCGGCGGCCCCCTCGAAATAGAGGTGGCCATGGGCGTGCTCGCCATGGCGCAGGATCATGTACAGCGAGAAGAAGAAGGCGGCGCTGGTGCCGAGCGCTACCAGCACGTCCATGGTGGCGCCGCCAGTGCGGATCGCCTTCCAGGCCCCGCGATAGAAGCGCCAGCCGGCAATGAACTGAACCGGAGCGGCGAGCGCGAACTCGGTCCAGGGCGCCGGGTGCCATGGGAAGCCAAACGGCTTAAGCAGCATGGGCAGCATGAGCGGCAGCGTCAGCAGCGCCGAGCCGATGAACAGGACAAGCGTCTGGCGGTCCTCGGCGCGCCGCTCAGCGGCCCGTTCTTCCTCGGCAAGCCGCCTCTCGCTGGCCGTGCCCCGGCGCGGGTTCGCGCTATAGCCCGCGAGGTCGACCGCATCGATAACGGCCTGATCTGCGACACCGGGCGCCATGACCACGTCAGCGCGCTCAAGCGGCAGGTTGACCGAGACCGATGCGATGCCCGGCAATCGGCCGACGACGGTCTCGATCCGGCTGGCGCAAGCGGCGCAGGTCATGCCGCCGACATCGAACGTGACCGTGCGAAGCGGAGACTTGGGATCGGCATGGTTTGTTTGCGCGTTCATGGGGCCACACCTCGACCCACTAGATGAGCATCGCCATGATCTCGCGCAATCGTCGCGCCCGACGGCTCAGTCATCCGCCGTGAGCAGGGCGGCGCCAACCGTCAGCACAGTCGTGGCGACCAGGAAACCAAGGCCTTTGGCCAGAGCATCGGCCAGGACGGGCGGCCAGACACCAACCCTTGGGGCAAGCTGAAAGCCGAGCACGGCGGCCACGGTACCGGCCGCGATCATGAGGGAAATCACACCGAAGGCCGTCGGCGCCTGCCGGTGCAGCCGCAGCAACGACGTGTCGAGCGAGATTGATGCCTTCGGTCCGGATGCCGCCAGTGCCATGGCAGCCGCCAGCAAGATCAGGCTGACGCAGACAGCGGTCGCCGTCCCAATCAGGCGCAACGCGGTCCATGGCCAGCTATCACCCGCCGCCGACTCGACCACCAGCAACATCAGATCGATCACCCCGACAGCGGCAAGCGCCACGACCATCATCAGAGCCAGCAGCACCATGGTTTCGCGCACGATGCGCGGGGCGGCTGCCAGATGATTGCGCAAGGGGACAGCCTCGCGCGCTGCCTTCAGATCCCGGCGGCCAACCGCCACATGGGTGCCGAGCAGCACGCCGATCAGCAGGAGCGCCACGACCACCGCAAAGACCGGCAACTTCCACAGGAACGGCGCGCGCAAACGCCCGGCCAGTTCCGCCGCGACGCCCGCTGTCAGTGCATAGGGGCCGGCATGAAAGGCCACCCGCCAACCGGCATCGACGAGCAGCGCCAGATAGCGCCGCACAAAGGTGCCGGAAGGCGAGAGAGGGGTCACTGACACCCGCCGATTATCGCCGATACACGCCTGTCAGGAAAGCGCTCAGAACGTGACCTGGATCAGGAAGGGCCCCTTCCGGCTGACGGCTGCCGCGAACACATCGGCGAAGGCCTCGGCCGTCTCGACCTTGCGCGCCTCGATGCCCATACCGCCGGCGAGCTGAACCCAGTCGATGTCGGGATCGGCGAGCGACAGCATGTCATGCGCTTTCCGGCCCGGGTTCTTCGCGCCGACATTGGCGAGTTCGCCCTTCAGGATGGCATAGGCGCTGTTCGCCCAAATGCACACGACAACGTCCAGGCGCTCGCGTGCCATGGTCCAGAGCGCCTGCACGGAATACATGCCTGAGCCATCCGCCTGCAGGGCGACCACCTTGCGATCGGGGCAGGCAACGGCAGCACCAACCGCCAGCGGCAGGCCATCGCCGATAGCGCCACCGGTCAGCGACAGCCAGTCGTGCTGGGGCGCGCCGTGGGTGTCCTTGAAGAAATTGCGGCCAGTGGTCACCGACTCGTCGGTGACGATGCAGTTCTCCGGCAGCAGATGGCCGATGACCTTGGCGATCGCATCGGTATTGAGCGGACCCGACGGGCGCGCCGGACGCGATGCCGCAGACAGCACAGGCATTGTCTTGTCGGCGCCGAGACGCTCGGCAAGACGCGCCAGCGCATCTTCCTGGTCTTCGGAAAAGGCTGCGAGTTCCACGACCTCGGCATTCTCCGGGTAAAGCAGCGACGGCTTGTTCGGATAGGCGAAGAAGGCGACCGGAGCCTTGGCGCCAACCAGAATGACGTGGGTGATGCCAGCCGTCGCCGCCAGCGCAGCATCGACCGGATAGGGCAGACGCTCGATGGCGTATCGGCCGGCGCCGCGCTCGATGCGGCCATTGGAGGTCTCGGCAAGGACCTTCGCGCCAGTCTTGGCGGCGATACGCGCCGCGTGCTCGGTCGCCTGGGCGCGCACCGCCCGGGTGCCAAGCAGGATCAACGGCCTGCCGCCGGCTTCGATCGCCTTGGCGGCCGCTTCGATCGCTGCGTCCGAGACCTTTTCCGGCGCGATTGCAGACGGCACGGCAACAGGCCCCGAACCATCGTTCCAGGCAGTGTCGGCCGGCAGGATCAGTGTGGCGATCTGGCCGGGATGCTGACGGGCTGCGACGATCGCGTCAGCGCCATCCTGCGCGACGACCTTGGACGAAGCAGAGGTGCGCACCCATTTCGACATTGTACCGGCAATGCCCTCGATATCGGAAGTCAGCGGCGCGTCGTGGTGGATGTGATAGGTCGCATGCTCGCCGACGATGTTGACCACACCGGTGCGCGCCCGCTTGAGATTGTGCAGATTGGCTAGACCATTGGCGAGGCCGGGCCCCAGATGCAGCAGCGTCGAGGCCGGGCTGTCCTTCATCCGGAAATAGGCGTCGGCCGCGCCGGTGGCCACCGTCTCGTGCAGGCACAGCACGCAACGCATGCCGTCGACGCGGTCGAGGGCCGCGACGAAGTGCATCTCCGACGTGCCGGGATTGGTGAAGCTGACAGTGACGTCACCGGCAACGAGGGTGCGCACGAGGCTTTCGGCCCCGTTCATAGGCGTGGTCATGGTCTCTCCGGGAATGCGGGCTTATTTCATGGGTGAGAAGGCGGTGGGAACCAGGATGCGGTTCTCCATCTTCAGAAGGAACGGCGTGGCGGCATCAAGGTAATCGCCCCATCCAGCGGCGGTCGCCAGCTTGGCGCGGCGCTGCTCGCGGTCGGCCATGCTCTCATAGCGCCACATATGGACCACCTGGTTGAGTTCGCCGATCTCGGTGACGAAGAAGCCGATGGGGTCGCCGAGGATCGGCCACTGGATCGGCTTGGCAAGGCGCTGATAGACCTCGAGGAAGTTCTTCGCCTTGCCGGGCAGGCAGGTATAGGTGCGCTCGTCGATGACCATGGGGTTGTCCTCCGGGTGGGCTTGTTGGTGTCAGACGCCGCGCAGGCCGATGCGATGGCCGCCATCGACGGTGATGGTCGTCCCGGTCATGAAGCTCCCGGCCTCCGACAGCAACAACAGCAGCGCTCCGTCGAGGTCGTGCTCCTGGCCGAACCGGCCGACCGGAATATCGCGGGCCATCTCGCGGCCGCGGCCCTCGGTCAGATAGTCGCGGTTGATGTCAGTTATGACGTAACCCGGCGCTATGGCGTTGACGCGGATGCCCTTGAACGCCCACTCGATGGCCAGCGCCTGGGTCATCTGCACGACCGCCGCCTTCGAGACCGCGTAGGATGCATTGCCCTTGGAAACCCCGTAGCCGAGGATCGACGCGATATTGACGATCGAGCCCGGCTTGCCGGCAGCCAGCAGGCGCTTAGCCGCCTCGCGGGCCGTGTAGAAGACGCCATCCAGGTTGGTCGCCATGGTGCGGCGCCAGTCCTCGTCGCTCGTCTCGACGGCGCGGCCGGGAACCGCGATACCGGCATTGGCCACCACGGCATCGACCGTGCCGAAGGCCTTCTCCGCGGCATCGAAAGCCCGTGCGATCGAGCCTGAGTCCGTCACATCGCCCGACACGGCGATCGCACGTCCCCCACCCTTGACGATGTCGGCTGCAACGCTCTCGACCTTGTCGGCCCGGCGGGCAACGGCGACCACTGCGGCGCCATGTTCGGCGAGCGCCATGCAGAACCGTGCGCCGAGACCGGTGCCGGCACCGGTCACCAGCGCGACGCGGCCGCTCATGTCGAGAATGTCCCTGGCCGCCATCAAGCCTGTTCCCCTTGTTGGTGGGCACAGTTGCAAGAGCGCGGGCGCACGCGCAAGCCATGACCGCGCCGATCAGCGATGCACTACGGTGCGATGCGGTGGCGGGCAGGTGAATATGACAGTGCCACTTGACGTCGCGCAGCGTTGGCCGCATGACCCGCTGACGCCCGGATCAAGCTCCTGAGGCGGCATGATTGAAGTCCCCAGAGGCCCGATGACTCTGCCGATTTTCGACCGTCGCGATGCCCTCAAGGTCCTGGCTGCTGCCGGTATCGGTTGGCCGTCATTGGCGCAGGCCCAGGCGCCTGCAACACAGCCGCCGGCTCAAACACCCCAGCCTCCGGCCAGGTTCACCTACGAGGACGTCGTCCGCCGCGCGCGTGAACTTTCGGGCCTGCCCTATGACGGCGCGCAGCCGCAATTGCCGCCAGCGCTCACCGCGATGAATTTTGACCAATATCGCGACATGCGGTTCCGTCCGGACCGTGCCCTGATTTCCCAGGGCGGCGGATCCTTCCGCATGCAGATGTTCCATCTGGGCTTCATCTACCGCGATCCCGTGGTTGTGAATGTCATCCGCGACGGCATCCCGACCCCGGTCCCCTATGCGGCCGCCCTGTTCGACTATGGCCGCAACCGGTTCGAGCGCCCCCTGCCCGTCGACCTCGGCTTTGCCGGGTTCCGGATCCATCATCCGCTCAACGATCCTCGCGTCTATGACGAACTGATCTCGTTCCTCGGCGCGAGCTATTTCCGCTTCTTGGGACGTGGCCAGAAATACGGCCTGTCGGCGCGTGGCATCGCGATCAACACCGCGGGCCCCGGGCAAGAGGAATTTCCGCGCTTCCGCGAGTTCTGGGTCGAGACACCGACGGCGGAAGCCCAGGCCTGCACTATCTTCGCCCTCCTGGACGGTGAAAGCCTGACCGGCGCCTATCGCTTCATGATATTCCCCGCGCAAGAGAGCGTCATCGACGTTCACTGTACCCTGTTTCCGCGCCGCGCCATCCCCAAGCTCGGCGTCGCGCCACTCACATCCATGTTCTTCTACGCAGAGAACGATCGCAGGACGTCCGACGATTATCGGCCGGAACTGCACGATTCTGATGGCTTGCTGATCCATTCTGAGACCGGCGAATGGATCTGGCGCCCCCTGCGCAATCCCAAACAGGTCGAGACATCCCAGTTCGCCGACCGCAACGTGCGGGGTTTCGGGCTGATGCAGCGCGACCGGGTGTTCGAGCACTATCAGGATCTGGACCTCAATTACGAGATGCGTCCGAGCTACTGGGTTGAGCCCCGCGAGGGCTTCGGCGACGGCCGCGTCGAACTGGTCGAGATCCAGACCGGCGACGAGACCAACGACAACATCGTCGCCTACTGGGTGCCGAACCGTGCGGTCGAGCAGGGTCAGACACTGACTTTCGCCTACCGCATCGTCTCGACCACCAATGAGGCGCGGCTCCATCCCGGCGGCTATGCGCTGAACACCTACCGCACGCGCCCTGTGGCACTGGGCTCAGGCGAACCTGTGCCGCCCAACGCCGCTCGTTTCATCATCGATTTCGTCGGTGGCGACCTCGAGTACTATCTGCCGCAGCCGGATGCGGTTCAGGTTGTGCCGACCGCGTCGAACGCCCGCATCACCCGCACCTTCCTGGTCCCGAATACCCAGACACGCGGTTTCCGCGCCGGCATCGACGTGATCGGAGATGCCGGGCAGACGGTCGATCTCAGGGTATTCCTGCGCACAGGGTCGAAAGCCCTGACAGAGACCTGGACCTTCCCGTGGAAGGTGGAGTGACCGCGCCGACCGGCGGAGCAGTCCCTAGGCCGCGCGATCCTGCGGTCCCCGGCGAAGCGTCTGGACGAACTCCCTGACCTCGTCCTCCAGCAGGCGGGCCTGTTCCGATAGGGCAGTCGAGGCCAGCCGGGTCGTTGCCGCAAGTTGTTCTGCATCCGCCGCATGATGGGCGACGGCCCCAATGCTGTCGTTGATGTTACGGATGCCGCCGAAGGCATGCTCGATATTGACCCCGATCCCGTCGGTCGCTCTGGTCTGCATCTCGACCGAGGCCGCCACATGCCGCGTGATCTCATCGACCTCGGCGATGATGCGCGAGACCTCCGAGATCGCCTCGACCGCCGCGCGGGCGGCACCTTGCACGTCGCCGATCTGGGTAGAAATCTGCTGGGTCGCAGCGGCAGTCTGGCCCGCCAGCGACTTCACCTCCTGGGCGACCACCGCAAACCCCTTGCCCGCCTCCCCTGCGCGCGCCGCTTCGATTGTGGCATTCAACGCGAGAAGGTTGGTCTGTGCCGCAATGCTGGTGATGAGCTCGACCACCTGGCCGATGCGCTCGCCCGCCGCGTTCATCTCGCCGATGGTCAGGCTCGCCTCCGAAGCCCGCTCGACGGCCTGGCGGGTGATCTCTGCGGACCGGCCGACCTCCTTGCCGACCTCGTGGGCTGATCCCGTCAACTGCATGGTCGCCTCGGCAACGAGTTGCATGTTGTCTGTCGCCTCGTGCGAGGCTGTGGCGACATTAGCCGCGCGTTGATTGATCTCGCCCGATCCGATGCTGAGCCGGCCGGCTGTTTCGCCCATCTCGCTCGATGCGGCGGAGACCCTGCCGACGATGGAGCTGATCGTCGCCTCGAAATGGCCGGTCTCCACCGCGAAGCCGCCAACCCTCTGCTGAATGTCGACCATGGCGGTGTTGATGTTGCGCGCTGCCTGCAGCAAGGCGCCATGGAGGCCTTCCTCGCGGATATGGCGGAAATACTTTTTGGCGCGCACCGCGCCCATTGCGGCCGCTGATTCGCGGACATAGGCATCGCAGCGATCAATCATGCGATTGGCGCTCCATAGCAGGGCACCGACCTCGCCGCGTTCCTGGATGCCGAGAATGCGCGCCTCGAAGTCGCCGCGCGCGACCGCGTTGAAGACGCGCGTCGCATCACACGCTACGCGGCGCGTTCTCCAAAGCCAGAACATGGCGAGCAGGCTCGATCCGAATGCCAGCACCATGGCGCCCCCCATGACGAGGGTCCATTCCAGAAGTGCTGCGGCGAGGGAGATGCCCAAGCCTGCGGAGGCGACCATGGAAGCCGCGATCGCCTTAGAGAGCGAGGACAAGTTCATCATAGCCAATCTTCTGGGAGACGACGAAATCTGAGAGAATCCGGCTGCTGGCTGCAAGCGCCTCCTTGCCATTGCGATGCTCGGCCTCGACGCGGCAAAGCTCGGCATAGACAGGCGCAATGGCGTCGATCGCGGCGCGCTTGGGCACCCGGCGATTGGAATGATAGCTGACCAGCGTGCCGGCCGCGTCATAGGAAGGGGTCACATGGGCGAAGACCCAGTAATGGTCACCTGACCGCGCCATGTTCTTCACATAGGCGAAAATCTCTTCACCCTTGGCGAGCGTGTCCCACAGCAGCTTGAAGACTGCGCGCGGCATGTCGGGATGGCGGATGATGCTGTGCGGCTGCCCCAGCAATTCACGCTCGCTGAACCCGGCGATGGCGATGAACACATCGTTCGCATAAGTGATCCGCCCCTTGAGGTCGGTCTTCGAGACGATGATGTCGGCCGGGTCGAAGAAAACCTCGCGCCCCGTCGGCCTGATGGCGTGAGCCATGGGCTGAACTCCAGTTCCCGGGGGTAAAATCGAGTAAGCAGCAAGATCGTAAACAGGCCGTTAGCGGACATTCGGTTGTCCGCATATCCTGCTGATGGCATTGATGATTTACGCGGGGTCAGCGAGATGGATCGGCCACACGACCCACCTGTTTCAGCTGGAGCGGTTGTCGTTGTCGCGGCGCACAACCCATCTCTGATAGATCTGACCCCCCACCAGGGCTGCAACGACCAGGATGATGTAAGACCGTGTGAGACTGCTCTGCCAGGCCCCGAGCAATGTGGAATCGGAAGGTGCGGGTAGCGCGCCCACAAGCGGCTGGCGCGCCGCTTCCTCCAGCATCCGGTAGAACCCCAGCGCAGCAGCCGCAGGCAGCGCGACGACGGCCGCGACAAGAAGGCCGCGCACCTTCTGCGCCCAGGCAGAGCGGCGCAGGGTGATCCAGAGGCCGAGACAGCCATGGATCCAACCCGGCGCGAGCAACGCGAGTTGCCAACCCTCGTTGCCCGAAGCCGCAAGGTTCGAGACTGTGCGGCCATAGCTCTGCGGAACGTCGAACAGCGTCAAGGTCAGCCGCGTCGCGACCACGTGGCCGATCAACAGCAAGGGGAGCGAGAAGCCTGACGCAATCCGCAGGATCTCGATGACCGGAAGCCGCCAATGGCGACGCAGGAACACGGTGCGCAGCGCCAGCGCGACGTGGATGACGGCCGCGCCATAGAGCAGCACGGTTCCAGGCCGGCTATGCCAGAGACGCATCGCCAGGCGCAGCCCTGCCTCGGCGTGATCGAGCGAGATCGCGCCGAGGGCATGGTTCACAAGATGCGACAGGATATAGGCGAACAGCACCACGCCTGAGCCAAGCCTCAGGCGGCGGATCGCCTGGTCGCTCACGCCAGGCAAGCCTCGAAGCCGGCCTTGATCTTGTCCACCGGCAATTCGCGGCCGATGAAGACCAGCTTGGATTCGCGCTTCTCCTCGTCCTTCCACGCACGCTGATGATCACCATCGAGGATCATGTGGACCCCCTGGAACACGAAGCGGTCGGGATCGTCCTTGAACGCGACGATGCCCTTGCAGCGCAGGATCTTCGGTCCCTCGACCTGTGTCAGGTCCTGGATCCACGGGAAGAACTTGTCGGGATCGAGCGCTTTATCGGAGCGCAGCGCCACCGACTGCATGTCCTCGTCGTGATAGTGCTTCAGGCCATGGCTCGGGTGATCACAATCGGGGCCGGTGTGATCATGGTCGTGATGATGATCATGATCGTGATGGTGGTGATCGTGGTCGTGCCCATGATGATGGTGGTCATGACCGTGATGATCATGGTCGTGCTCGTCGCGCACGAGGAAAGCCGGCTCGATCTCCAGGATGCGCTCGAGGTCGAACGCGCCCCTGCCCAGCACGGCATCCAGCGGGATAGCGCAACGCTGCGTCCGATGCAGCACGGCATAGGGATTGATGGCACGAATGCGGGCTTCCACCTCGCGCAGCTGGGCCGGCGTTACCAGATCGGTCTTGTTGAGCAGGATCACGTCGGCGAAGGCGATCTGGTTCTTGGCCTCCGGCGCGTCTTTCAGGCGGTCGATCAGCCATTTGGCGTCGGCCACTGTCACGACAGCATCGAGGAACGACTTTGCGCCCACTTCCTCGTCGACGAAAAAGGTCTGCGCCACCGGGGCCGGATCGGCGAGGCCGGTCGTCTCGACGATGATCGCGTCGAACTTGCCCTTGCGGCGCATGAGCCCTTCGATGATGCGGATGAGGTCGCCGCGCACGGTGCAGCAGATGCACCCGTTGTTCATCTCGAACACTTCCTCGTCGGCGCCGACCACTAGGTCATTGTCGATGCCGATCTCGCCGAACTCGTTGACGATGACGGCGAAGCGCTTGCCGTGGTTCTCCGACAGAATCCTGTTCAGGAGCGTCGTCTTGCCGGCGCCGAGATAGCCAGTGAGCACGGTGACGGGAATCTTGTCGAGCGTTTGCTTGGCGGGCGATGTGGTGGCGGTCGCTTGGGTCATGAAGGGTCCATCAGCCGAACGGGTCGTGGCTCATATAGGGTGGAATGCGCCGGGCGAAACAGCCCGTCAACTCTGTGTGAGCGCGCCAACGATCTGGCGCGCGTTGTGGCGCATCATCGCGAGATAGTCAGGCGCCGGTCCGCCAGCAGGCGACAGGGCGTCTGAGAACAATTGCCCGCCAACCTTGGCGCCGGTCTCGGCCGCAATCCGCTGCATGGCGCGGGGGTCAGTGATGTTCTCCAGGAACAGGGCCGTGATCCGCCCCTGTTTGATCTGGCGAATGACATTCGCGATGTCGCGCGCCGATGGCTCGGAATCGCTGGCGACACCGCGCAGCGCCACCAACTCTATTCCATAGGCCTTGGAAAAATACTGGAAGGCGTCGTGGTTGGTGAGAATCCGGCGGCGCTCGGCAGGTACCAGCGCAATCATGGTGCGAATCTCGACGTCGAGCGCAGCAATGGCCGTCAGGTATTCTGCCGCATTGTTCTCAAACGCTGCCTTGCCATCGGGATCGGCCGCGATGAGAGCATCCCGGATATTGGTGACATAGATCCGCGCATTGGCGACATTCTGCCAGGCGTGCGGATCGGACGCCGCCGCTCCGTGGGAATGGCCGTGGCTGTGGCCGTCGCCTTCCACGGCCTTGAGCGCCGCAATGCCGGTCGTCGCGGTGACGACTTTCGCCCTCGTGCCAGAGGAGCGGATCAGCCGGCTGATCCAGCCCTCGAAGCCAAGGCCGTTGACGACGACCAACTTCGCACCGCTGAGCGCCCGGGCATCGGCCGGTGTCGGGGCATAGGAATGGGCATCACCGTCGGGGCCGACCAGGCTCGTCACATCGACGCGATCGCCTCCGATGCGGCGGACGAAATCAGCGAGGATCGAGAATGTGGCAACCACCGGCACCTTGACCGGCGCCTGCGCCATGACCGGCGCGCGCAGGCCGAGAGCGGGCAATGCCAATGCGGTGGACAGGAAAGCGCGGCGCGAAACCATGGCAAACTCCTCAGGCTTGATCACGCCTCCCGGTGGCGCGCCGGCCAATAGGTCGGCACCAGTCCACCACGCGGCCCGAAGACGAGCGAGAGGACATAGATCACCCCGGCCATCAGAACGATGGAAGGCCCGGAAGGCGTCGCCATGTTATAAGATAACACTAAGCCCGTATAGCCGGACACCATGCCGATCAGCACAGCGCAGCCGACCAGAGATGTCAGATCGCGCGCCCAGAATTTGGCCGCAATCGCTGGAAGCATCATGAGGCCGACCGCCAGCAATGTCCCGAGCGCATGGAAGCCCGCGACCAGGTTGAGCACGACGAGCCCGAGAAACACGAAATGCGCAGGCGCGCCGGAACGGCTGACCGAGCGCAGGAAGCCCGGATCGACGCAGTCCAGCACCAGCGGCCGCCAGAACAGGGCAAGTGCCGCAAGCGTGACCGTGGTGATGGCGCCAAGCAGGATCAGCGTGGGATCGTCGAGCGCCAGGACCGTTCCAAACAGCACGCGGAACAGATCGACATTTGAGCCGCGCATGGAGACGATGATCACGCCAAGTGCCAGCGAAATCAGATAGAAAGCCGCAAGCGAGGCGTCCTCCTTCAAGGCCGTGAAGCGCGCGATCAGGCCCGACCCCAGCGCGACGATGAAGCCGGCGAGAATGCCGCCAACGGTCAGCGGCAGCAGGGCCAGTCCGAACATCAGATAGCCAACGGCCGCGCCCGGCAGGATGGCGTGGGCCATCGCATCGCCCATCAGCGACATCCGCCGGAGCATCAGGAACACACCGATCGGCGCCCCGCCAAGCGACAGCACGATGGCACCAACAAGCGCGCGCCGCATGAATTCGAACTCGACGAACGGGCCGATCAACGCGTCATACATGGGGATGAAGAGCCTTTCGCCGGCTTCGTGCGGAACGTCAGGCGGCCGCGCAGATGGCGGCGTGGTCGTCGAAAGCCTCGGTCATCCGTCGCGCGGCGAGCAGGTTCTCGGGCGTCAGGACATCGGAAGTCGCTCCCCAGGCGACAACGCGCCTTGCCAGCAGCAGCGACTGGGGGAAGGCCTGTCTGACCGTCTCAAGGTCATGAAGGATAGCGACCACGGTCCGCTTCTCGGTATTCCAGCGCCGCACCAGGTCGAGCAGGTCCGCAGTCGTCTTGGCATCGATCGCCGTGAACGGTTCGTCGAGCAGGATGATGCTGGCATCCTGCACCAGCAGGCGGGCGAACAGCATGCGTTGCACCTGGCCACCCGACAAGGTGCCGATGGCGCGGGCCTCAAAACCGGTCAGGCCAACGGCAGCAAGCGCATGTTCCACGGCATGGCGATCCGCCTTCGACAGGCCGCCAAACAGGCCCGTCCGGCGCCACAGACCCATAGCAACCAGTTCGAACACGGTGATCGGAAAGCTCTTGTCGATCTCGGCCGCTTGCGGGAGATAGGCGACACCGCCCCGCGTGCCGCGCGCAATCTCGATGCCGCCCGATAACGGATTGAGTGCGCCCGCCATGCCCTTCATCAGCGTCGACTTGCCGGCGCCATTCGGGCCAACGATCGCCAGCATGGCACCCGCCTCGATCGCACCATCGAGGTGATGCACCGCCGGATGGCGATCATAGCCGAGCGTCAGATTGGTCAGCCGCACCGCCGGGGCGTTGGGCTTGTCGGTTCCGGCAGGGGCACGAGCGAAAAGAGCGGTCACGATCGGCAATCCGTTCAGCTGGTAGCCCAGAAGATCAGGCCCCAGAGGCCCGCGATCAGTGCAACCGCAACGCCCCCGCGCGCCGGCATCGACATCAGGAGTGCGGATGCCGGGTGCACAACCTCATGGGCATGAGAATGTGAGTGATCGTGGGCGTGATCGTGCATGACAAGGCCTGACGTCGGGATGTGAAGTTATACAATAACATCGGCAATGTCGAGGCAGCCGGCCGAGCGCTCCACGTCCCATCAACGCAAAAAGCGCCACTCCTCGGAGAGTGGCGCTTTTTTGAGGGCATTTGACCAGGATTACTGGCGGTATTGCTGGATTCGGGTGGTGCGCAGGCCAGCGAGGCCATGGCGGTCGATGGAATGCTGCCAGTTGAGGAACTCCTCGACCGTCAGCGTATAGCGCTTGCAGGCCTCTTCCAGGCTCAGGAGCCCACCGCGCACAGCGGCGACAACTTCGGCCTTTCGCCTGATCACCCAGCGATGGGTATCCGGCGGCGGGAGGTCGGCGATCGTCAGCGGACTCCCGTCCGGGCCGATCACATATTTCACCCTCGGACGCATGGGCTCGGTCATAGGTACTCTCACACAACGCACGCGACAGAACACGTCACAGAGGGAGAGTAGCGCCGGGGGGTTAAATTTGGCCTAAATGATGTCAGACGAGTCTGAGATGGATTTTCGGAGACTTCGCACGGCTTTGAACACACCAGCGCCGCGCTGGCTCGGCACGCGATCAAGGGTGCGCCCGGCTGTGCCACGATAGACTAGACGCTGATGCCGGTGATGTTGGCAATCGGCACGGCCTCGCCGCCGACCGTGACTGTCGTGGTGCCCGAAGACGAGTCGACTGCAGTCACGGAACCGCTGTTGTTGACCGCGACCAGCGAACCCGAGCTGTTGACCAGCTCCAGCGAATAGACACCCGCATTCGTGGGCGCTCCGTCGGAGCGAACACCGTTCCACGTATAGCTGCTGGTGTTGCCGGCCTGGATGGTGGCCTTGGCCTCCTGGACCAGGACGCCGCTCGAATCGCGAACTCGAAGCGTATATTCGCCGGCCGCCGGGGTCTTGAACGTCCAGGTGGCGCCGGCAGAGGTCGCGTTCTGCAGGCTCGAATTGTAGGTGACCGTGCGCCCGAGATAGCCGAGCGCGGTTGTCGTCTGGCTACCGGCCTGGGCCGCCAGCAATTTGTCCAGCTTGCTGTTGGTCGAAAGCTGCTGCTCGACCTGAGAATATTGCACCAGCTGCTGGGTGAACGCGTTGGCGTCCATCGGTGCCGTCGGATCCTGATTGCGCAACTGTGCCGTGAGCATGGTCAGGAACGTGTTGAAGTTCGTCGACAGCTGGACCGATGCACTGGACGTGCTCGAGGTCGTGCTGGCGGCACTGGTGACCGAAGCGATCGTCATGTCTCAACTCCTCAAATGCGAATGTCGACGCCGCCGCGAGCGGCCGCGAGACGCGCGTAGATCACTGCACTGGATTGGATGGGGTTCGGCTGGTCGGCCTCGCCGCTGGATGCCCGCTGGCCAGACCCATGACTGTCGCCGCTCTGGTCGCGCGCCGAACCCTGGTTCGACTGGTCCTTGAGCGAGAATTCCATCGAACTGTCCGCGGTGTTCACGCCAGCCTGGCCGAGAGCGCGTTCGAGGTTGCGCTGGTCGCGCTGGAGCAATTCCAGCGTCTCCTGCTTCTCGACGACAATCTTGGACTTCACCCGGCCCTCACGATCGAGCGTCATGGTGACATCGATGCGGCCGAGCTCGGGCGGATCGAGCTTGAGGTCGAAGCGGGTGGATCCGGCGGACGCACGCGCGGCAATCGTCACGGCGAGCGTATTGATCGGCACGGTGGACGCGCTGGCGGCCGTCTGAACCGCGACACGCTGAGCGACCTCTCCGGCAAACGACAACGGACCCGCTGTGTGTTGGGGAACCGGCGTACTCGTTGACGGCGTCGCGGCGGCATCCGCCTGGTTGCCATGAGCGGGCGCGGCATGGGTTGCCGCCTGCTCGGTGGTGGCATTCGCCGCGGGACCGGAGGCCTGTTGAGAGGTCTCGGTCTTTTCCGATTTCGCGGCGGCCTGGCTGGCCTTCGTTGCATCCACCTGGGGCTCGGCTTGGCCGGCAGCCTTGTCTGATGGCGTGGTCGAAGCTGCTGGCGTCGCGCTGGCCGGCGCGGGCGCTTCCGTCTTCGGCTTGGCCGCCTTTGGTTCTGGCTGGCCTTCCGCGCTGGCGGCAGCGAGCCCGAGGGCTGTGGCAGGAATGGCAGCGTCCCCCTCGGCCGTGGCAGGGGCGGCAACGGCGGGGCCAGGAGCGGCCGCATCGATCGCCGGAGCAGCCTCACCCTCTGCCGTGGCTTCAGCCGGCGCCCCTGTCAGGGTCGGGGCTGCAACGGTTGGAGGCTGCTGTTGGACTGGCTGCTGGGCAACCACGACCGCATCGACGGGCGGCTCGGTGACGGCCTTGGCATCCTCGGCCACCTCCGCCTTCTCGGGCATAGTATTGTCGTCCGCACCGGAGGCAGCAGTCTTGGGCTGCGTGGATGCCGGTTGATCCGTGTCAGCAGGTTTGTCGGTTGCGGCTGCAGGCACAGCTCCGGAGGCGACCTCGGCAATCTCGGGCTTGGCGACGGATCTGCGCGCCGTGGCCCGTGTGGCTCGATCCGCGCGATTGTCGGACGTCTCGTCGTCCTGCGCGGCAAGAGCGTCGGCAAACGAGGACGATCCCTGGTCGGCACGGGCCGCCTGACGCGCTGCCCGCATATGCGGATCGTTGCGCGTACTCGATGCTGAGGCCGACCCACTCTGTGACGTTGCCACCACGACGCATATCTCCCGACAGGCAAATGCACTCAACTCCCGATCAGCAAGTGCCAGGCCAGTCGCCACGTCGGAGAAACATCAGCGAATTCAAGGGGCACTATGGGAGGCAGTCGATCTCGGTCAGGAAATCCGTGCCGGGTCCGGCAAGATTTGCCGGGCTGCCCGCGACCCGCTAGACCTTGGGTGACCAAGAAACGTCCAAGGGCTGACACAATGCTTCTCGGCTGCATCGCCGACGATTTCACCGGAGCGAGCGACCTCGCCAACACGCTGGCAAAGGGTGGCATGGCCACCATGCAATTCGTTGGCGTGCCTCAGACGAAGGCGCCTGCCGAATGCGAGGCCGGCGTTGTCGCGCTGAAGAGCCGCACCGTGGCGCCGGCCGATGCCGTCGCCCAGTCGCTTGCCGCCTGCGAGTGGCTCTTGGCCCAGGGGGCGAAGCAGATCCTCTTCAAGTACTGCTCGACCTTCGATTCCACCAAGGAGGGCAATATCGGCCCGGTGGCAGACGCGCTCATCAAACGCCTGGGCGCCGATGTCGCCGTCGTCTGCCCGGTCTTTCCGGCGACGGGACGGACGCTGTTCAACGGCCATCTCTTCGTCAACGGGCGGCTCCTGAACGAGAGCGGGATGCAGAACCATCCCCTGACCCCGATGACCGATCCGGATATCCGCCGTTGGCTCGGCTACCAGACGAAGACCGAGGTTGGCCTCGTCCCCTTCGCCACGGTTCGCGCGGGCGCCGATGCCATCGGCAAGGCGCTGAGCGCCGAAGCCGCGGCGGGGCGCTGCCTCGCGGTCGTCGATGCGGTCGGTGACGAGGACCTCCACGCCATCGGCGCGGCCATCTCCGGGGCGAAGCTCATCACCGGCGGCTCGGGCATCGCATTGGGGTTGCCCGAGAACTTCCGCCGCCAAGGCCTGCTATCGGGTCGCGGCACCAGCTTCACACAGGCGAAGGGCGCCGCCGCGGTCCTGTCCGGTTCCTGCTCGGTCCAGTCGCGGGCTCAGGTGAAGGCCTACACGGCGAAGCACCCGGGCCTAGTGGTCATGCCGGACGACGTCATCTCCGGCGCGATGACGCCGCAGATCGCCTTCGATCATGTCATTGGCCGGATCGCACTGGCCCCCATGGTCTATTCCTCAGCCGACCCCGACGACGTTCGCGCCGCGCAGGAGCGCCACGGCAAGGAGGAAGTGGCGGAGGCGATCGAGGGCTTCTTTGGCGAACTCGCCATCATGCTGGCGGATGCCGGCGTGTCCCGGCTGGTGGTCGGCGGTGGCGAGACCTCTGGTGCTGTTGTCACTGCGCTCGAGGTCGATCGCTTCCATATCGGCCCTGAGATCGATCCAGGCGTGCCGGCACTTGCCGCCCAAGGGCCACGCCCGGTTCGGCTCGCCTTGAAGAGCGGCAACTTCGGTGCCCTCGACTTCTACGACAAGGCGCTGGCCGCCCTCGGTGCGCCATGAGCCCGGAAGAGAGCGCAGCCCGTGAAGGCCTCGTCCGCTGGGGACGGTCCATGTTCGAGCGCGGCCTGACGCCAGGCTCGTCGGGCAATCTGAGCGTCCGCCTTGCCGACGGTTACCTCTTCACGCCGACCAATTCCTGCCTCGGTTTTCTGGATTCCGAACGCCTGTCGAAACTGGACGGCAACGGCAAGCACATCTCCGGCGATCCGCCGACCAAGGAACTGCCGCTCCACTTCGCCTTCTACGAGACACGCCCGAGCGCGCGCGCGGTGGTCCATCTCCACTCGACCTATGCGACCGCGCTGTCCTGCCTGGCCGATGTCGATCCGAATGACGCGATCCCGCCGATCACGCCCTATGTCGTGATGCGCGTCGGGAAGGTACCCATTGTCCCCTATACCCGGCCGGGCTCCGCCGATGTCGCGCCGCTGATCCGCGCCAAGGCCGGCGACCATCCGGCTATCCTGCTGGGCAATCACGGGCCGGTCGTCGCGGGAACCAGCCTGGAAGCAGCCGTCTTCGCCACCGAGGAACTGGAGGAGACGGCGAAGCTGGTCCTGCTCACCCGAGGCATGGCCATCCGTCATCTGGCGGCGACAGAGATCGCCGACCTCGAAGCAACCTTCATGCTGCGCGGCTGAAGCCGAACACGACCCCAAGAGGAAACGCCCATGCCCCGCTTCTCCGCCAATCTCGGCTTCCTGTGGACCGACCGGCCGCTGCTCGACCAGATCGCCGCAGCCGCCAAGGCGGGCTTCAAGGCCGTCGAGATGCATTGGCCCTACGACACGGATCCGAAGGCGGTGCGCGACGCCTGCGCGCGTCACGGCGTGGCCATGCTGGGGATCAACACGGTCCGCGGCGATGTCTCCAAGGGCGAGAACGGCCTTGGCGCCCTGCCCGGCCGCGAGGCCGAGTTCCAGGCCGCCATCGACCAGTCGATCGCCTGGGCGATCGCTGCCGGCGGCACCTCGATCCATGCCATGCCGGGCGTGGTGAAGCCGATCGACATGCCAGCCGCCACCGGCACCTTCGTCGAGAACCTGTCGATCGCCGCCGACAAGGCCGGAGCCCACGGTCTCACGTTGCTGCTTGAGCCGCTCAACCCGCGGGCCATGCCCAACTACTTCTACTCGACCCTCAGGGGCGCAGGCGACATCATCGCGCGCATTGGCAAGCCCAACATCAAGATCATGTTCGACGTCTTCCATGTCGGCGTATCCGAGGGCGACGTGCTGACCAAGCTGGAATACTGGATGCCGCATATCGGGCATATCCAGTTCGCCGCCGTGCCGAGCCGCGCCGAGCCCGACGAGGGCGAGATCGACTTCCGCGCGATCTTCAAGGCCATCGATCGGCTGGGCTGGAAGGGCTGGGTCGGCGCCGAGTACAAGCCACGCGCCGGCACTGACGAGGGCCTCGGCTGGGTGAAGACGCTGGGCGTGACGCTCTAGGCGCGCGCCAGCGCCTCGGCGAAGGCGTGGCTGTCGGGATAGACCTCGAAGGCCGCGACCTTGCCATCCTCGAAGCGGAAGATGTTGGCCGCCCGGACGCGCAGGTCTTCGCCGCTCGCCCTGACGCGCCAATGGCCTGAGAGCACGATCGCGACGCCACCTTCGCCCGCGATCGTCTGCACGGTCTCGATCGAGACGATCTCCAGATGTTCGGCCACCCGCTTGAAGAAGGTGATGACCTTCGCCCGGCCTTCCCAGACGCCGGCCCAGGGCACGAGACCAACCGGCCCGTTCCAGCGGACAATCACATCGTCGGTGGTGACGGCGGCAAGGGCGCCAGCATCGCCGGCCTTCAGCGCGGCATACCAGCGGTCAAGGATCATCTGGCTCATTGTGCTGTCATGCCGCCGGTTCGCGCTCAGCGCAAGACGCGGATGATGCGGGTCAGGTCCAGCAATGTCACAAGGGCCGAGGCGACATAGGTGAGCGCCGCAGCCCTCAGCACGGATTTCGCCGCAGGCAGGTCAGCCGGCGGCAGATATCCACCCTGGTCGAGGATTGGCAGAGCCTTGCCGAAGCTCGCGTCGAACTCCACCGGAAGCGTGATGAGATGCATCACCAGCCGCGAAGCGAGCAGCGCCAAAGCCACCACGATCTGCAGGATCACCAGGGGCAGCGAATGGACGAAGGTGAGAACCAGAGGCACGGTTGCCAGCAGCACACCGGCTGCGATCTCGAAGGTCCGTGCGCCACTCGCCATGCTGATCCGGGTCATCAATAGCTTGTCGCCATCGCGGTGTTGGATCGCGTGGCCGACTTCATGGGCCGCCACCGCGACCGCCGTCACTGAGCGCCCGTCGTGGATATCGGGCGAGAGCCGCACCACCTTGTCGATCGGGTCGTAATGATCGCCCCGGTCGGTGACTTCGACGGCGACGCCGGATAGCCCGGCGCGCTCCAGAAGATGGGTCGCGAGTTCGCCACCGGTGCCGGGGAAATCGCTGCGGTCGGCCGCATGCCGCGCCATCTGGGACCTGACCCAGAATTGCGGACCGAAGATCAAAGCGGCGAGGGCGATGGCGCCAAGGGCAATTAGAAAGGGCATGACCTATAGGTCGTCATGACGAGCCCTCGTGTTCAAGGGCTTTGTCGCTGCGGCCGAACGCCCCGCCTCACGCCAGCCAGCGCTTGCGCCGCTTGTAGCTCTTCACGTCCCGGAAGCTCTTCTTGTTGCCCTCGGCGATGCCAAGATAGAATTCCTTCACGTCCTCGTTCTCGCGCAGCGCACTGGCCTCGCCGTCCATGACGATGCGGCCGGTCTCCATGATGTAGCCGAAGGTGGCATAGCGCAGCGCCATCGCCGTGTTCTGCTCTGCGACCAGGAACGACACACCCTGGCTGGCATTGAGTTTCTGGACGATCTCGAAGATCTCGTCGACCACCTGAGGCGCCAGCCCCATGGATGGCTCGTCGAGCAGGATCATCTTCGGCCGGCTCATCATGGCGCGACCAACCGCGCACATCTGCTGCTCGCCGCCTGAGGTATAGCCGGCCATCGAGCCGCGCCGCTGCTTCAGCCGCGGAAACAGCTCATAGATCATCTCCAGGTCCTGCCGGATCGCCGCCTTGCCGTCACGCCGGGTGAAGGCGCCGGTCATCAGGTTTTCCTCGATCGACAGATGCCCGAAACAGTGCCGGCCCTCCATCACCTGGATGCAGCCGCGCCGCACCAGATCACTCGGCGACATATGGTCGACCTGCTCGCCGTCGAACAGGATCGACCCCTTGGTCACCTCGCCGCGCTCGGCATGCAGCAGGTTGGAGATCGCCTTCAGCGTCGTGGTCTTGCCGGCGCCGTTGGCGCCGAGAATGGCAACGATGCCGCCACGCGGCACGGTCAGCGACACCCCCTTCAGCACGAGGATGACGTGGTCATAGACGACCTCGATATTGTTGACCGACAGGATCGTGTCGGTCGCAGGCTCTGCGGCTGTCGCGGTCGCGCTCATGGGAAGGCCCGGTCCGTTCGGGAGAATGGGGGAGCCACGGCGGTCCGCGGCTCCCGATCGTGTCAGACGCTTACGAGCGCTGGTCGCAGGCTTCCGTGCGCTGCGGCCAACCGGCATTCGACTGCGCGTATTGCTTGGCGGCCTCGTCAATCAGCGGCCTGACAACCTCGCGGATCGGGGCGATCCAGTCGGTGTCGCGGACATAGCGCTGGCCGTCCCAGCGGGCGACGAACACGTTGTTGCCGCCGCTGTGGTCGGCGCAGGTGAGCCGCATCGGGGCGGCGAAGCCCTCCATGCCGATCTCCTTCAGCCGAGCCTCGGTGAGGTTCAGCGTCTCGAAGCCACGGCGCACATCCTCAGGCGTCACCACCTTGCGGCCGGTGATCGTCTGGGCGTTGCGGATCGCCTCCACCATCAGCATCGAATTGTAGACGCCGCGATTGTAGAGGTTCTCACCGATCCGGTCGCGCGAGGCGACCCGCGACAGGTTGCGATCCGCCACGAACTTCAGGATGTCCTGGATCACCGGGAAGTTGGTGCCGGCCTGATGGAAGCTCAGCGTGCGATAGCCGGTCGCCTGGGCGCCGCCCGCGCGGGCATCGTCATCGCCACCAGCCCACCAGACGCCGACGAAGCGATCCATCGGGAAGTTGTTGCGCACCGCCTCACGCACAGCGGTCGGGTTCATCGCGCCCCAGCCCTGATTGTAGAGATAGTCCGGCCGGTCGCGACGGATGTTGAGCCAGACCGAGCCCTGGTTCTGCATGTCGGCCGCAGCCACCGGATAGAGCTTCAGGTTGAAGCCATAGCGCTGGGCCAGTGCCTGCAGGGCCGGGATCGGCTCCTTGCCATAGGGCGCATCGAGATGGATCAGACCGAGCGTCTTGCCGCGCAGCTTCTCAAAGCCACCTTCGCGCTGGGCCATGTAGGAGACCATGACGGCCGCGCCGTCCCAATAGGTGACCGGCGGATTGAAAATCCACGGGAAGCGGTTGCCGTCCGCCGCAGCGGAGAGCCCATAGGCCATGGACAGCATCGGGATCTTGTCGACCGCGGCGCGCGGAATGAGCTGCAGCGTGATGCCGGTGGAATAGGGGTTCACGACGACCGGATTGCGGGTACGGATCGAGTCGTAGCACTCGACGCCCTTCTTGGTGTCGTAGCCGGTCTCGCATTCCTCGATCTGGATCTTGACGCCGTTGATGCCGCCGTCGCGCTGGTTGATCAGTTCGAGATAGTCGCGCATGCCATCGGCAATCGGCACGCCGGACGAGGCGAAGGAACCGGTGCGATAGGTCAGCAGCGGGATGAAGATGCTCTCCTGCGCCTGCACGGGCTGAGGGGCAACCGAGGCTAGGCCCGCCGCGAGCGCGGTGGCGGCCAGGGTCCACTTGAAGCGTGTCATGGATAGTCCTCCTTGGGGCGCGCCGGGCGGAGGCTCCGCCCGTCTTGTTCCGTCTCTGTCATGCCCGCCTTGACGGCGGATCTCGTTCTGGGGTCGGACCACTTCAATAGGGGAAGGGCCAGACCCTGAGCTTCTGCTTGGTGATCTGCCACAACCGCGCGAGCCCATGTGGCTCGACGATGAGGAAGAAGATGATGAGCCCGCCGACCACCATGTAGGTCAGATGTTCGGCGAGAGCTCCGGTGAGCGGGATGCCGATCGCCGGCACGCCGAACTTCAGGATGGTCGGCAGGGTCGAGATGAAAAAGGCGCCGAAGAACGAGCCGATCATCGAGCCAAGGCCGCCGATGATCACCATGAACAGCACGAGGAAGCTCTGGTTAACGTTGAAGGCGTCGTTCGCTTCACCGCCGCCATACCAGAGGAACATCATGCAGGCGCCGGCGACGCCGCAATAGAAGGACGACACGGCGAAGGCGAGCAGCTTGGTCGGCAACAGCCTGATGCCCATCAGCTCGGCGGCAATGTCCATGTCGCGCACCGCCATCCACGAGCGGCCGATGCGGCCGTGGACAAGGTTGGATCCGAGCCAGGCGAGGCCGACGACGATGGTCAGCAGGACCAGATAGCGCACTTCGGGCGAGGCCTTCGCCCCGGTGATGATCAAGCCGAACAGGCGCCGCTCCGGCACCTCGATCGCGCCAGAGGCGTTGTAGTTGTAGAGCCAGGGAATGCGGACGAAGCACCATTGCAGGAAGAACTGCGCGGCAAGCGTCGCCACTGCCAGGTAGAAGCCCTTGATCCTCAGGCTCGGGACGCCAAACACCACACCGATGGCCGCCGAGAAGAAGCCAGAGACCAGGATCCAGACGATGATGTTCACATCCGGGAAGATGGTCGTCAGCTTGTAGCAGGCATAGGCGCCGACCCCCATGAAGGCGCCGGTGCCGAGCGAGATCAGCCCGGTATAGCCGGTGAGGATGTTGAGCCCGATGGCCGCCAGCGAGAACACCAGGAACGGCACCATCACCGACTGGATCAGGAAGTCCGACCCGAGCAGCGGCACGGCGAGATAGGCCAATGCCAGGATCACGGCGATGCCGATCCGGTCCTGCAACAGCGGGAACACCGCCATGTCGGCCTTGTAGGTCGTCTTGAACTGGCCGGCTTCGCGATAGAACACGGTCGCCCTCTCCTCAAATCCGCTCGATGATCTTGTCGCCGAACAGGCCCTGCGGCCGGAACATCAGGAAGGTCAGCGCGATCACATAGGCAAACCAGCTCTCGATGCCGTTGCCGAACAACGGCCCCCAGTAGAACTCGCCGATCTTCTCGCCGATGCCGATAATCAGGCCGCCGACAATGGCGCCGGGCACCGAAGTGAAACCGCCGAGAATGAGAACGGGAAGCGCCTTCAGCGCGATCGTCTGCAGGCCGAACGACACGTCCGACCGCGCGCCCCACATGATGCCGGTGATGAGGGCCACGATCCCTGCGGTGAACCAGACGATGATCCAGATCTGGTTCAGCGAGATGCCGACCGACAGGGCCGCCTTGTGGCTGTCGGCCACCGCCCTGAGCGCCCGGCCGATGCGGGTGTACTGGAAGAACAGCGCCAGAGCCGCGATCATCACGATGGCGATGACAGCCGCCGCGATGTCGAGCTTCTGCAGCGAGACGCGCCCGCCCAGCATGTCGATATCGATGACGCCTTTCGGCAATCCGAGTTGATCCGCGATCATCACCTTGGGCGAGCCGCCGAAGATCGTCTCGCCGAAGCCGATCAGGAAGTAGGTGAGCCCGAAGGTGGCCATGAACAGGATGATGTCGGGCTGGTTGACCAGCGGCCGGAGCACGATCCGCTCGACAGCCACCGCCAGCGCGAACATCACGCCGAGCGCCACAGCGACCGCCAGATAGGCGGCGATCATGCCGGTGAAGCCGAAGCTCGCAAACTTCTCGTAGACGCCAACCAGGGTCAGGCCGGCGAAGACCACCATGATCCCCTGCGCGAAGTTGAACACGCCCGAGGCCTTGAAGATCAGCACGAAGCCGAGTGCGATCAGGGCGTAGAGCACACCGCCGACAAAGCCCTCCCACAGTGTCTGCACGAACAGATCCGGCAGATCGACCATGTCGACGAAGGGCTTGATCAGGGCGCCGTGGAGAATGGACCCCGACGGCATCAGTCCGCCCGCATAGGCGCCAGCAACGGCCGCCAGCACGAGCGCGGCAATGCCGCCGCCGATCACGGATGTCGGCAGGGACCGGCCGGACTGGGAGAGCGTTGCATCGGTCATCCCGGCCTCCTCAATGCGCCACGCCGAGATAGGCGTCGATGACCCGCTGGTCGCTCTTCACCTGGTCGGGCGTGCCATCGGCGATCTTGCGGCCATATTCCAGCACGACGACCCGGTCGGAGAGATCCATCACCACGCCCATGTCATGCTCGATCAGCGCGATCGTCGTGCCGTACTGGTTGGAGACATCGAGGATGAAGCGGCACATGTCCTCCTTCTCCTCGAGGTTCATGCCCGCCATCGGCTCGTCGAGCAGCAGGACTTCCGGCTGCATGGCGAGCGCCCGGCCAAGCTCGACCCGCTTCTGCAGGCCATAGGGCAGCTTGCCCACCGGCACCTTGCGGATGTGCTGGATCTCCAGGAAATCGATGATCTCCTCGACGAACTTGCGGTGCTCGATCTCCTCGTCCATCGCGGGACCATGGCGCAGCAGCTGCCAGAACAGGCCCTTGTTCATCTTGAGCGTGCGACCGGCCATGATGTTGTCGAGCGTCGACATGCCCTTGAACAGCGCGACGTTCTGGAACGTCCGCGCAATCCCCCCGGCCGCCGCCTCATAAGGCCGCATCTTCGGGCGCGTCAGGCCCTTGAAGGTGATGCGCCCATCGGTGGGATGATAGAAGCCGTTGATGCAGTTGAGCATCGAAGTCTTGCCGGCGCCGTTCGGCCCGATGATGGCTCGGATCTCGCCGCGCCGGATGTCGAACGACACATCCGTCAGCGCCTTCACGCCGCCGAAGGCCAGCGAGACATTCTCGACTGCCAGGATCACCTCACCGGCTGCGATATCGGTTGGCGACGGCCCCCTCATTCCGCGGCCTCCTTCAAGATGTCAGCCGAGACCGCGTGCGGCTCCAGATCGATGATCGCGACATTGCCCTCGATCATGCCCTTGCGGCCGTCCTCGAAGGTCATCTCGGTGCGGATATGGGCGCGCGTCTCGCCGGCATAGAGCGCGTCGATCAGCGGCTGGTAGCGCTCGGCAATGAAGCTGCGACGCACCTTCTGTGTGCGCGTCAGTTCGCCATCGTCGGCGTCGAGTTCCTTGTGCAGCACGAGGAAGCGCCGGATCTGCGACCTTGCCATCAAGGGCTCGGTGGCGAGCGATGCGTTCACCTCGTCCACATGGGCCTTCAGCATGCGGATCACATCCGGGTGGCCGGCCAGTTCCTGATAGGAGCCATAGGAGACATTGTTGCGCTCGGCCCATGATCCGACAGCGGTCAGGTCGATGTTGAGGAAGCAGGTGACGAAGTCGCGGTCCTGCCCGAAGGCCACGGCCTCCTTGATGTTCGGATAGAATTTCAGCTTGTTCTCGAGATATTTCGGCGCGAACAACGCGCCGGTCTTGAGCTTGCCGACGTCCTTGGCCCGGTCGATGATCTTGAGGTGCCCGGTCTTCGGATCGAAGAAGCCGGCGTCACCCGAGCGCACCCAGCCGTCCGCCGTCTTGGTCTCGGCGGTCTTCTCGGGATCCTTGAAATAGCCCTGGAACACGCCCGGCGAGCGATAGAGCACCTCGCCATTGTCATCGATCTTGATCTCGACGCCGATATTCGGCTTGCCGACCGTATCGGCATGGATCTCGCCGTCGGGCTGAGCCGTGATGTAGACGCTCGCTTCCGTCTGCCCGTAGAGCTGCTTCAGGTTGATGCCCAGCGAGCGGAAGAACTTGAAGATCTCCGGCCCGATCGCCTCGCCAGCCGTGTAGCCGACGCGGATATTGGTCAGGCCGAACCGGTTCTTCAGCGGTCCGTAGACCAGCACGTTGCCCAGCGCATATTGCAGCCGGGCCAGCGGTGGCACCGGCTCGCCGTTGAGGATCTTCTCGCCCCAGAGCTTGGCGACCCCCAGGAAGTAATGGAACATCCGCCGCTTCAGCGGGCTCGCATCCTCCATGCGCACCATGGTCTGGGTCAGCATGGTCTCGTAGACGCGGGGCGGCGCGAAGGCATAGGAGGTGCCGACCTCGCGACGATCCTCGACCACCGTCTCGGCGCTCTCCGGACAATTGACGCAGAAGCCGGACACATAGGACTGGCCGTAGGAGAAGATGTTGTCGCCGACCCAGGCGAGCGGCAGATAGGCGATGACCTCCTCATGCTCGTCGAGACCGTCGAACAGCGAGCCGTTGCGCGCCGAGACGATGATGTTGTCGTTGGACAGCATCACGCCCTTCGGGCGGCCGGTCGTGCCGGACGTGTAGAGCATGATGGCAAGGTCGGTCCCCTTGCCCTTGGCAATGGCCGCATCGAGTGCTGCCACCTTGGCCGGATCCGCCGATGCCGCGCGCCCCATCGCCTGGATATCGGCGAAGGAATGCATGTGGGCATGGTCGTAGTCGCGCAGGCCCCGCGCCTCGTCATAGACGATGTGGGCGAGATCGGGCAGCCGCTCCGCAATCGACAGGATCTTGTCGACCTGTTCCTGATCCTCGACGATCGCCATCGTGGCCTCGGCGTGGTTCAACACATAGGCCATCTCGTCGGCGACTGAATCCGAATAGACCGGCACCGGGACGCCGCCCCAGGACTGGATCGCCGCCATCGACCAGTAGAGCCGCGGGCGATTGGCGCCGATGATCGCGACCTTGGCGCCGCGCGTCAGGCCGAGCTCACCGAGCCCCAGCGCGAAGGCGCGCACTTCCTCGGCGACCTCTGCCCAGGTCCATGCGTGCCAGATGCCGAGATCCTTGTGCCGCATGGCCGGACGCGCGGCGAAGCGCACGGCATTGCGGGCAAGCAGTTTCGGAAACGTATCATCGACGCCTGTGACGGCGTTGTCGTCGGCGTGGTTGGCCACGGCCGGCGTCCTCCCTGTTCGTCCTGCCGGCTCGATCGAAACCGCGCCGCATTCCCCTGTGCGACCCGGTTTGCCCAGGTTCGCTGCGGCTATCGTGCCGCATTCGGCCTCGTCGAGGCTCGCGGCGGAGTGTTCATCGCGAAGGCATCGAAATCAAGGGGACGAACGGACGAGACGGCCTAGTTCCAAGGTCGCATGACGGGCACACAGTGGTTCGAGGCCGATTTCCTTCAAGAACCGGCCCGCCCGCATGCTATGCAGGGACCATGGACGGGCCGATCTCACAAGCGCAGGCGCTCGAGCAGACACTCGATCAGATGCCGCTAGCAGCCGGCGAAACGGCGCGCTTCTTCGCGGCTGGCCGGTTTGACGGGCTGGAGTGCCTGCGGGCAACCTTCGTTTCCCACGCCTACACACCGCACACCCACGACACCTATGTGATCGGCAACATCGATGCCGGCTGCGAGGCCTGGAACACGCGAGGGCGGCGCCACTATGCCGGCCCGGGCGACCTCGTCTTCAACCATCCGCTCGATGTCCATGACGGCGAGCCGCTGGACCGCCGCGGCTATTCCTACCGCATGACCTATCCCTCCCTCGACTTCGTCCGCCTGGTTGCCGGCGCGGTCTCCGGCCGCATCGTCGACGAGACACCGTTCTTCCCAGAGCCGGTCGTTCATGATCCCGAGGGCTCCCGCCTGTTCGCCGCAGCCCATGCGGCGATCGAAGCCAATGTCGACGGCCTGGCCGGCGAGGAACTGCTCCTGCGCGCCTATGGCCGCGCGCTTGTGCTTCACGCCCGCATCGATCCGATCCCGTTCGGCCGCGAAGCAGGCCCGGTCGCGCGCGTCCGTGCCCTGATCGACGAGCACTTCGCCGAGGATCTGCGTCTCGACCGGCTGGCCGCCCATGCCGGGCTCTCCACCCACCACCTGATTCGTGCCTTCCGCCGCGAGATCGGGCTGACGCCCCATGCCTATGTGGTCGACGTCCGCGTCAGGCGGGCGCAGGACAGGCTGCGGCGCGGCGAGGCTCCGGCAGCCGTTGCCGGCGAGGTCGGCTTTGCCGATCAGGCGCATCTCTCCCGCGCCTTCAAGGCCCGCATCGGCGTGGCTCCCGGCGCCTATCGGCGCGCCATGGTGGCCTGAGATCGGCTGGGATGCCGATTTCGTTCAAGCGCCGCGCCTTGAGCTCTGCGATACCGGCGCCATGACCTCGTCTCCCCCCTCCCCCGCTGCCGAGTTTCGCGAGGGCATCGTCGAACTCGCGCCCGCGATGATCGCCGCCGCCCCGATCGCGCTGCTCTATGGCGCCATCGCCACCACCAAGGGCCTGTCGCCGCTGGAGGTGGCGCTGTCCTCGGCACTGATCTTCGCCGGAGGGGCGCAGCTTGCCGCTATCGAACTGTGGACCCAGCCCGTGCCGATCGCGGCGCTGGTCCTCTCCACCTTCCTGATCAATGCGCGCTACATCCTGATGAGCGCGTCACTGGCCCCGAAGGTCGCCCATCTGCCCCTCGCCGGCCGCCTTCTCGGCTTCCATGTGCTCGCCGACGAGAACTGGGCGCTCGCCGAACGCCGCGCCGCGTTGAAGCCCATCAGTGCGGCCTACTTCTTCGGCATGGGCGCGGTGTTCTGGGCCAACTGGATCATTGCCAGCTATCTCGGCACAGTGCTGGGGCCGCTGCTCGGGGATCCCCGCCGCTTTGGCGCCGACTTCGCCTTCACCGCAATCTTCATCGGCCTGGTCGCGGGCTTCGTCACCGAGGCGCGCGCGGCCCTGGTGGTCGTGGTCAGCGCGGGCGTCGCGACGCTCGCCTTCCTCGCCTTTGGCTCGCCCTGGCATGTGCTGGCCGGCGCGCTGGCCGGCATGGCCATCGCCTTCCTGACCCATCGCGACGAGGCGACCGCATGAGCCTCGATCCGATCACGCTCGCCGCCATCCTCGGCATGGCCCTGGTGACCTATGGATGCCGGCTCGCCGGCATCCTGCTGGCCGGGCGCTTCCAGCCGAGGGGCCGGACCAAGGCCGCCTTCGACGCCATTCCGCCGGCCGTCCTCACTGCCGTCATCGCGCCGACCCTGCTCGCCACGGGATGGCCGGAGACGGTTGCGGGAGCCATCACCATCGCTGCCGCCATGCGACTGCCGCTGCTTGGCACCATCGGCATCGGTGTCGCCTCGGTCGTGATCCTCAGGGCGCTTGCCGGCGGCTGATCGCGGCGGGAATGGACCGTTCACGAGCCGCCTCCGCCACCCAGCCGAGGATCTGGTCGTGCAGGGCGCGGTCCTTGTCGATGTTCAGATGGTTGAGGCGGCGGTTGTCGCGCAGGTCCTCGTTGGAGAACCGCCCGGTGAAGCCGGGCGAGACGCGCAGCGGCACCGCCCAGCCATTGTTCGACTGGAACAGGTTGACCAGCCGGCGGGTGCCGCCTGTCACCTCCAGCCGCGACACCGGATCGAAGGCCACGACGAGGGCCAGGGGTGGCAGGCCTTCTCGGCCGACCTGGTTGGCGATGCGCACGGCCGCATCGGCGCCAAGGGAATGGCCGATGACCACGATCCGCTCGTTCGGATCGATCCGCAGCCGCTGCACGATCTCGGCCTGCAAGCCCTGCCAGTTGGCGACCCCGAAGGTGCGGGCCTGATAGCCCCGATGCCTGAGCTTGCTGCCAAGGCTGTCGATGCCGAACGAGAAGACATCGAACAGGCCGCGCATCAGGTAGACCCGGACCGGGGCCATGGCGACGGGCGCGCGCGCCTGCTGGACGGACCGCGAGACGCTGCGCGCGGGGCCTGTCGACATCTCGACGGCAGCGGCGCCGTTGATGGCGCCGAAGCCGGTCACGACAGCAAGGCAGATGGCGGCGATGCGGGCCATGCACGAGTCCTCAGGTCAGGGTGCGACCTGTCTGAACCCTGGCCACTGAACGCGGGATGAACCCTAGGCGCGCCGCCCGAGGCCCAGCGCGATCGCAAGCCCCGATACAACCACCAGCACGCCGCCGGTGATGCTGAACAGGTCCGGCCATTCGCCGAAGGCGACGATCCCGACGACCAGGGCAAAGGCCGTCTTGGTGTAGTTGAACGGCCCCGCATCGGCGACGCTTGCCAGCCTGAACGCCAGGATCACCGCGGCCTGGCCCCAGGCGAGCAGCAGCCCGGCAATGGCCAGCATGCCGATCTGGGTCGCGGTCATCGGCACGAGGCCGCGCACCAGCGCGAAGGTGCCAGCCGCGATCATCACCACCGCAACCGTCGACAGGGTCACCGCGCTCGACGAGACGGTCGCAGGCATCTGGCGCGCCGTGAGATCGCGGAAGGCGAAGAGAATCGCCGTGATGATGGCAAGCCCGATCGCCGGATCGAACCCGCCGGAGAACGGCTTGGCGATCAGGACGACGCCAAGGAAGCCGAGCACCACCAGCAGCCATTGCACCGGCGCGATCTTCTCCTTGAGGAAGATCGCCGCCGCCGGCAGCAGCACCAGCGGCACCGATTGCGAGATCGCCGTGGCATCGCCGATGGGGATCCGCGCGAAGGCCATGATCAGGCAGACGATGGCGAGCGTCTCGGCCAGCGACCGCACCGTGACCAACGGATGCATCAGACCGGCAAAGGCACCGGCGGGCCGCGCGATGGCGAGATAGGCCAGCACACCCAGCGTCGCGAAGACCCCGCGCACGCCCATGATCTGCGCCACCGGCAGGTCGCTCGCCACCGCCTTCACGAAGGCGTCGTTGATCGAGAACAGCGCCATGGCGAGCGTCATCGACGCCATGCCGAGGCGGGCCTGGCGCCGGGCGGGATCGCTCACGCGACGCCTGCGCGCAACAGATCGTGGACGTGCAGGATGCCGACGGGGCGGCCATCCTCGACCGCGAAGAGCGTGGTGATCTTGGTGCGGTTGACGAGGTCCAGCGCCTCGCTCGCCAGCTGCTCGGGCCGCGCGGTCTTGGGCGCCCGGGTCATCACATCCTCGACGGCCATGGCCAGCAGATCGGAGGTCATGTGGCGGCGGAGGTCGCCGTCGGTGACGATGCCGGCGAGCCGTCCCTCGGCATCCACCACGCCGCAGCAGCCGAAGCCCTTGGCCGACATCTCGAGGATCACGCTGGCCATCGGCGTGCCCACCGGCTGCAGCGGCATGGCGGCATCCTTGTGCATGACATCACGCACCTGGGCGAGCAGCGCGCCGAGCTTGCCGCCGGGATGGAAGGTACGGAAGTCGGCGGCTGTGAAGCCGCGCTCCTCGAGCAGCGCCACCGCCAGCGCATCGCCGATGGCGAGCTGCATCAGCGTGGAGGTGGTCGGCGCCAGGCCGTTGGGGCAGGCCTCCTCGGCCTTCGGCAGGTCGAGCACCACGTCGGCAGCCTTGCCGAGGGCTGAGTCGGCAGCCGAGGTGATCGCCACCAGACCGACGCCGAAGCGCCGCGAGAAGGCGACGAGATCGCGCAGTTCGGCCGTCTCGCCCGACCAGGACAGCGCCAGGATCGCGTCTTCGGGGGTAACCATGCCGAGGTCGCCGTGGCTGGCTTCGCCCGGATGGACGAAGAAGGCCGGCGTGCCGGTGGAAGCCAGCGTTGCCGCGATCTTGCGCCCGACATGGCCGGACTTGCCCATGCCGGTGACGATGACACGGCCCTTGGCCTGGGCGAGCAGGCGCACGGCCGCGACGAAGGCGGGCCCAAGCCCATTGGCCAGCGCTGCCTGCAGCGCCACGAGGCCCGCGGTCTCGACAGCGAGCGTGTTCAGGGCCGAGCCGAGGATCGGATGGGGATCGGTGGGAATGGCAGTGGGTCCGGGCTGGTGGGGATGGGCGCCGCTCTACCACGCCCGCGCAGCCCTGTCGCGTCCGGGCAGCCATCCGCAGGGCTGCGGGCTGGCCCGATCCGGAGCCGTCGTGGAACAGGAGAGAGGCCTCTGTCCGACACGAAACCCCAGGCCGCGTATGGGTTTCGAAGACCGACTGTCGGTCCGGACGGAAGCATATCGGCAAAAAATGGAATGCCTAAGCCGGTCCGGAACGACCACATCATGATGCGAGACCAATACGCCATTCCCATGGCAAGGGTACTCGCCCACGCCGCACTCGCCACCGGCGCGCGCTTCACCTCTCCCCGTGGGGGAGAGGTCGGCGCCTGAAAGGCGACGGGTGAGGGGGCGAGCTGTCACGGCTGAGAGCACGAGACCCCTCACCCGCCCTCGGCTTCGCCTCGGTCGACCTCTCCCCCACGGGGAGAGGTGAAGGTTTGCGCCGGCTCCAACCATCGCGCTTCGATCCAGCGAGACCCGTGCCGCATTCCCGGCCCCATCAACACAACATTAACCACGGCTCTTTACTTCTTGTTGAGGAAGTCTGCCGGGAAGGGTCTTCGTTGGGTCGCGCCGTCTCCCGCCTCACGGCTGTGAGCACTCTCGCGCTCGTCCTCGTCTGGGCGGGCCCGACGGCGCACGCCCAGTTCCAGCGGCAGAACCAGCCCGCGCCCGGCGCGCAGCCCGCCGACGACAACCGCCGCGACCAGGGCTGGCAGGGCCTCGGTCCAATCGAGCGCTCGGAGCAACCGGGCCAGCCGCAGAACGATGCCGAGGCCGCTGGCCTCAGGGGCACCGGCGAGGCGCCGGCCACCGAACCCAATGCCTCGCGCACGGTCGGCGCCCAGCGCGACCGCCTGCGCGCTCAGTCGCGGCGCGCGCCCTGGCAGGAACAGCCCCGGCAAGCGGCACCGCTCACCCCCAATGCCGGTGTCGCAGCCCCCGCCGCTGTGACGCCGCCGGCCCGCCAGCTGTCCTCGCGGCCGGCTCCGATGGCCAACCGCCGCACTGGCCGCCTGCCCCGCCCGACAGGCGCTGCGCCCGCCTCGACGACCCAGCGCCTCGCCACACCGGCGAGCCGGGCGCCGCGCACGGGGGCACAGCTTTCAATCTCCCGCGAGGACCAGCGCGCCCTGCAGGCGGGCACGCGCGGCATTGCCACGCCCAACCAGCCGCCACGCCCGGCCGACGTGCCGATCGTCACCGACCGCGTGCAGCCCATCAACGGCCGCGTGCTCCCCAATGCCAATCCGCTCGGCCGCAACACGGTCATCGACCCGCGCACCGGCGAGGTCATTTCCTATGACCGCCGGCCGCAGCCGGAGACCGACGCCTTCACGCCCATCGGGCTCAGGCTCGGCTCCTTCGTGGTCACGCCGGTGCTCGACAGCGTGCTCGGCTATGATTCCAATTCGAGGCGCGTCAGCACGGCGATCCAGGGCTCGGCCTATAACCAGACCTATGGCGAGGTCAGTGCCAAGTCCGACTGGTCGCGCCACGAACTGACCGCCCGCATCCGCGGCACCTACTCGGCCTATTTCTCGACGCCGGATGTCAACCGCCCGGAACTCGCCATGGTCGCCAATGGCCGGATCGACGTGACCCGCGACACGCGCATCGAGACCGAGGCTCGCTACAATCTGACGGCCCAGTCGCCCGGCTCGTCCAACCTGCCCTCCGCCGCGGGCACATCGCTCAGCGGGCTGCCGCTGGTGCGCCAATATGGCGGCACGGTCGGCGTGGTGCAGGACATCAACCGCCTGCAGCTGACACTGCGCGGCACCCTCGACCGCTACACCTATGACGATGCCGTCACCCAGAACGGCACGGTGATCCAGCAGGGCGAGCGCAATTACAACGCCTATGGCGGCCGCCTCCGAGCCTCCTATGAACTGACCCCCGGCATGCGCCCCTTTGTCGAGGCGGGCGTCGAGCGCCGGGTGTTCGACACACTGCTCGCCACCTCCGGCTATCTCCAGGGCTCGACGGCGCAGACCTTCCGCGTCGGCTCCACCTTCGAGCTGACACGGCTCGTCACCGGCGAGATCTCGGCCGGCTATCTGGTGCGCCGCGACGTCGATCCGACGCTCCGCGAAATCCGCATGCCGGTCTTCGATGCCGCGCTGACCTGGACGCCGACCGGCCTGACCACCGTGCGCTTCGTGGCGAAATCCACCGTCGACGAGAGCTTCACCACCGGCGCCGCCGGCATCCAGCGGCGCGATGTCTCGGTGGAGCTGGAACATGCGTTCCGGCGCTGGCTGATCGGCACGGCCAAGCTCGCCTATGGCAATGATCTCTATGCCGGCACGACCCGGCAGGACCAGCGGCTCGTTGCATCGCTGGGCGTCGTCTACAAGGCCAACCGCATGCTGCAGATCCGCGGCGAGGTCCGGCGCGAGCAGCTGTTCTCCAACACGTCGGGCTCGGGCTACAGCGCCAATGTCTTCCTGCTCGGCCTGCGCCTGATGCGTTGACGGCGGCGGCGACCTCGGTCAGCCTCGCAAACACGCTTTCAGGGAGACCGTCATGCTGGCTTTGCGCCCCAATTGCGAATGCTGCGACCGCGACCTGCCGCCGGAGAGCCGGGACGCGATGATCTGCACGTTCGAGTGCACGTTCTGCCGGGATTGCGCCGAGACGCGTTTCGAAGGTGCGTGCCCGAACTGCGGCGGCGAACTGGTGCGCCGGCCGATCCGCCCGGCGGCCAAGCTTGAGCGCTTCCCGGCCTCGACCGAGCGCAAGGTGAAGACCCACGCCGCCTGCGCGGGGTGAGGCCCTCCGCTGCCGGTAGGGCGCGAGCCTCTCTCACCGCCGGGCTCGATCTTCCTACCCGACACCGACGGCAGCCCCCGGCAAGCGAAGCGAGGGAAGGGGGGCCAGGAGCCACGGGCCCGGGCCTTACCATCTACCATCCATCGCCGGGTCTATAGCCTATGGCAGGATTCGCCTCTTGGCCCCTGGATCCCCTTCCCTCCCTCGGCTTCGCCTCGGTCGCCGGGGATGACGATCGTGGCGGCGGGAAGGTTGTGCGGTCAGGGTTGGGGCCGATCCTTTAGGAGCAGACCACCCCGTCGCCTCACCGGATGATGCTGGGCGTCGCGGGTGTCATAGGGTTCAACGGACCGACACGCGCCATTGTCGGCCCCGGCCCGATCAGTGCGCCGAGCACCGACAGGACCGCGATCAGCACGATCAGCGCCTGGCAGATCCGCTTCATGTTGGCCGGCATCGTGATCATCTCGATCACGTAGAACAGGATGATGCAGGCGACCGCGAGCTGGGCCGCATAGATGATCAGGGGGATGACGGCCAAGGGGTTCTCCGGAACGTTGCGAGGCGCGCGCGTGACATCACAGCGCGCGCCCGGCTTAACGTCCGAAGCGGCGGAGGGTTCCGCCCGCTTCAGCCCTTTGCGAAACTCAGCCCTTGGCGAACCTTAGCCCTTGGCAATCTTGGCGAGTTCGGCGGCCAGCGCCGCCGAGAGATCCGGCCGGCGCATCGCATAGGCGATATTGGCGGTGAGGAAGCCGATCTTGGTGCCGGTATCGTGGATCTCGCCGTTGAAGGTGAAGCCGAAGAATTGCTGGCGCTCCTTCAGCTTCAGCATGCCGTCGGTCAGCTGGATCTCGCCGCCGGCGCCACGCTCCTGCGTCTCGAGGATCTTGAAGATCTCCGGCTGCAGGATGTAGCGCCCGGAAATCGCGATGTTCGACGGCGCCGTGCCCTTCGGCGGCTTCTCCACCATCTCGCCGATCTCGTAGGCCCCGCCGGCGGCGGCCTTGCCCTTGCCGATGATGCCGTATTGATGGGTCTCGCTGTCGGGCACCTCATAGCCGGCAATGTAATTGCCGCCGGTCGAATTATACGCCTCGATCATCTCGCCGATGCAGCCCTTGGCGCCGGCCTTGGCGAGATGCAGCATGTCGGGCAGCAGCAGGGCGAAGGGCTCGTCGCCGATGATGTCGCGCGCGCACCACACCGCATGACCGAGGCCTAGCGGCTCCTGCTGGCGGGTGAAGGAGGTCGCGCCCGCATCGGGAAGGTCGCGCTTCAGCTCGTCGAGCATGGCGGTCTTGCCGCGCAGCGCCAGCGTGGAGTCGAGTTCGTAGGACTTGTCGAAATGATCCTCGATCACCTGCTTGTTGCGGCCGGTGACGAAGACGAAATGCTCGATCCCCGCCTCGCGGGCCTCGTCCACCACATGCTGGATCACCGGACGGTCAACCACCGTCAGCATTTCCTTCGGAATGGCCTTGGTGGCGGGAAGGAAACGCGTGCCGAGACCGGCAACTGGGAAGACGGCCTTGCGAATACGACGGACCATGGAAGACGAACCTCACCAGGAAGGAGCGAATATGTTGCGTTTCTTACGGCATCAATTCTGAACGCTCGGTGAGCGTTTCCGTTTCACCGCTGGATTGCCGCAGGGGCTGCGGCCGGCGGGTCGGGGCGGAAGGCGTTGAACACCATGTCGGGAGCCGATGTGTTGTGGCGCGAAGGCACGAGGCGCCCGGCCCAGAGATCGGTCGCCTCCGCCCGCTTGAACCCCATGACCGGCTCCTCGCGCCAGCCGGCCGCATCCTTCTCACGCACGGCGATGCGGGCGACATCGGCATTGAACTCGGTGACATACATCGAGCGCAACGCCGCGAAGGGGCCAGTGGTGATCGGCCGTGCGAAGGTGACATCGAGGCCGAGCAATTCCTGATTGAGCGTGGATAGGCGCACCGTCGCCGAATTGCCGTCGGGATAGGTGAGCGTGAAGGTCTTGGTCTCGGGATCGAAGGCGATCTGGCTGATCTTGACGATGGGACGGCCCTCGACCACCACCGGGCCGATCAGGAAGGACGAGCCATAGGCCGTCCAGCGCAGGTTGGATGGCGGCAGCGGCCGGGCGCGCCAATAGCCGTCCTGCGGATAGACGACGAGCACCTCCTCGGCGCGGTCCTGGAAGCGGTACCAGATCTGGATCAGGTGGAGATTGCGCTCGGTGCGCTCGCCCACTTTCACCACAGTATCCGACGAGCGCCAGAAGCCCTGTTCGCGATAGCCGATGACCTGCCACTCCACCGTCTCGTAGAGCGTGATGCGCTGCGGCATGGGCTGGGCCAGTGCCTCGGCCTTCATCGGGCAGGCCGTCCAGTCGGGCGCGAAACGGTCGATGGAGAGCGCGCCGATATAGGCGGGGTGAGCCGCCTCGATGCGGAACGCGCGGACGGCGCCATTCGCCATGTTCAGCGTGATGTTGTCCTTCTCCGCGCAGAGCACCGGCTCGGAGGCATTGGTGATCTGGACCGGCAGGCCGTCGAGCGATGCCGCGCCGACAGCCGTTGTCCACAGCACGGCGGCGAGGGTGGCGAACAGGCGCATGGTCTCAGGCCTTTTGCAGGAACGCGTAGACATCGCCGGAATTGGCGTCGTGCGGCAGAGCCATCAGATGGTCGGCCATCTCGGTCGCCGATACCAGCCGACCGAAGGTCAGGGTTTGGCTCTCACCGAGCGCCACATCGAAGCCATAGGTCCCGAGCGCCGCCAGGCGATCGAGACAGGCCAGCGCCACGTCGCGCTGGATGGTGGTGAACTCGAAGGACAAGGCCGGCAGCGCCTGCGACAGCCCCGCAAGCACATCGGCCTCGAAGCCCTCGACATCGATCTTCACGAAGGCCGGCCGGCCGTGATCGGCGATGAGGCGATCAAGGGTGAGGCAGGGCACGACGATCTCGCGGTCCCAGACCTGTTCGCGCCATCCGTCGGCATCGGCGGCCGAGGCGACGAAATCGGCGGAAGCCGTGGTCACGGTGGGATTGGCACTGTTGACCCTGAGCGTGACCGAGCCCTCTGCGGGGCCGCAGGCGGCCTCGATCAGCGTCACGCCATCATCGTCCGCGAAGATCTGCCGGATCACGCCGGCCGGTCCGGGCTGCGGCTCCAGCGCCACCACTCTTGCACCCAGTCTGCGGAAGCTCGCGACCCGGTCGCCGACATGGCTGCCGATATCGAAGGCGAGGTCGCCGGGCTTGAGGATCGTGCCATAGAGCCGGTCCATCGCGGCATTCTTGGCGCCGTCGCCATGATAGGTCACGACCGAGCGGGCAACCGCCACCATCTCGGCAATCCGCTGCTCGGTGGTCATGGCCTCAGGCTCCTGTCCGTGCAGCGGCGATCTCGTCCGGCGTCTCGAACTCTTCCGGAATGCCGCAGAGCCGGTTGCGCACGAACATCTGCCCGAGCTTCGGCGAGGCGGTGATGACCGCGAACGGGATCGCCACGAGGAAGCCGAGCGTCAGCGGCAGCGACCACCAGGCCGCCGCCGGTGCGCCGAGCCACAACAGGCCGACCACCGCGAAGCCGAAGGCCATCTGCGGCCAGAACGCCGCCCAGGCCTCGTCCCAGGTGAGCGCCATGGCGTCGCGCTGCTGGCCGCCCCAGGTCACCGACTTGCCGAAGGCGAGACCCACCATGAACACGGTGATGCGGAACGAGGTGAGCGCGCCGACGAGGAACGAGAAAAAGAGCTCGATGGCTGCGGCGAGCAGGAATTTCGCCCGCCCGCCATAGCGCGCGGCGGCGCCCTCCGTGATCAGGATATCGGTGAAGCCCGCGATCTTCGGCATCAGATACATGGCGAAGAAGGCGAGATAGGTGGCAATGCCGAGGCCGACGGGGAAGGTCGCCCGCGTCGGCTCGTGCCAGACGAGGAACGGCGACAGCGCGATCATCAGCGTCCAGGCGGGCACGCCGACAAACATCAGGATCGCCCAGATCAGCTGGAACCGGCTCATGGGGAAGAGCTCGGGCTGATCCAGGAGCTTCACATATTGCATGTTGCCCTGGCACCAGCGGACGTCACGGCGCGAGAATTCCAGGATGGTCGGCGGGTTCTCCTCCCAGGAGCCGCCCTCCTCGGGCAGCACGCGCACCTCGTAGCCTGCGCGGCGCATGAAGGTCGCTTCCACCTGGTCATGCGACAGCACATGCCCACCGAAGGGCGGCGGGCCTTCGAGCAGCGGCAGCGCGCAATGGTCGACGAAGGGCTTGATGCGCACCAGCGCATTGTGGCCCCAGAACGGGCCGCACTCGCCGACCCACCAGGCCTGCCCCATCGTGTAGGAGCGCATGCCCTGGCGCATGCCGAACTGGAACATGCGGGCAAAGGCCGAGTTCGACGGCATGCCGACGACCAGGCTCTGCAGGATGCCGATCTTTGGATAGGCCTGCATCATGCGCACATGCCGGACGATGGTCCGGCCCGCCATCAGGCTGTCGGCATCGAGCGGCAGCATCAGCTCGTAGCGCGAGCCCCAGCGGTCGCAGAACTCGCGGACATTGCCGGCCTTGAAGCCCGCATTGTCGGTGCGCCGGCGATAGACCACACGGCCAGGCCCCGCCTCGTTGGAGAAGGCCTCGGCGAGGTTCTCCTCCTCGATCGCGACATCCGCATCATTGGTGTCGGAGAGGATGAAATAGTCGAAGCGGTCGCCCTGGCCAGTCGCATCCAGGCTCTGCTTCATCACCTTGAGGCGATGCAGCGCGCGTGCCGGATCCTCGTTGCGCAGCGTCATGAACACGGCGGTGCGGATGGTGATCGGCGTGTCCGTCTCGCCGGCTTCGGCGAAGGGCGCCACCTGCTTGAACCCGTCATCGACGCCGTGCAGCAACCAGAGACCGATCAGCGCGTTCCAGAAGCCCAGCACCGTCCAGGGCGTGGCGACCGCAAAGGCGGTCGCCAGCACCATATCGACGAGCGTCCAGCCGCCGGCCGACAGGATCGACCAGGCGGCATAATTGAGCAGGAACCAGGTGGCGACATTGAGCACCACGACGATGATCCGCCGGTTGCGCAACTCCGCCATGGACTGGAGACCCGCCGGCGTCGTAGAGCCTTGGCCCGACGCCCAGTCGGCGCCGGCTGCGGGTCCCTTGGTCTCGACCGGGGTCTGATCGTTCATCGAGAAGCCTCCGTCGCCCTCTCGGGGCGGCGTACAGGAGAAATGACATGGCCCTGGCCGCCCGCGCGCTCTGGTACGCATCGCGCCGCCACGTGGAGCTGCGAGACGAACTCTTGAGCGAGCGCACCGGATCCGAGGCGCTGATATCCATGCTCTATAGCGGTGTCAGCCGCGGGACGGAACGCCTCGTATTCGACGGACTTGTCGCAGCACCGGAGCGCGACCGCATGCGCTGCCCGCTCCAGGCCGGCGAATTCCCCTTCCCCGTGAAGTACGGCTATTGCGCCGTCGGCACGGTCGAGGCCGGCCCCGAGGCCATGGTCGGCAAAACCGTGTTCACCCTCGCCCCCCATCAGGATCGTCAGATCGTGCCAACCGACCGCCTGTCGGTCGTGGCTATACCGGACGGCATTCCGGCGAAACGCGCCATTCTCGCCGCCAATATGGAAACCGCCCTCAACGCGGTCTGGGATTCCGGCGCAGGGCCCGGCGACCGCATCGTGGTGGTCGGCGGCGGCGTGCTGGGCCTGCTCGTCACCTTCATCGTCTCCCAGATCCCCGGCACCGATGTCACGCTGGTCGATCTCGATCAGAGCCGGAAGACCTATGCCGACCTGTTCGGCGTGCGCTTCCAGAAGCCGCTCGACGGCCCCGGCGATGTCGATGTCGCCTTCCACGCCTCCGCGACCTCGGCGGGTCTCGCCTGCGCGCTCGCCTGCTGCGGCGACGAGGCGACCGTGGTCGAGCTGTCGTGGTTCGGCGACCAGGACCCCTCCGTGCCGCTCGGCGCCGGCTTCCATGCCAAGCGCCTGAAGCTCATCTCCTCGCAGGTCGGCATGGTCGCCACATCCAGGCGGCCCCGCTGGTCGTATCAGCGCAGGCTGGAGAAGGCCGTGGCGCTGCTCGCCGACGACCGCCTCGACCAACTGATCACCGAGGAGGTCGCTTTCGCCGACCTTCCCGCAGCCCTGCCGCGTATTCTCGCTCCCGGTGCGCCGGGCCTGATGACCGCCATCAGCTACTGAAAGGCTCGTCCCATGTTCTCAGTCGAAGTCCGCGACCGCATCATGATCGCCCATTCGCTGCCCGACCCGTTCTTTGGGCCGGCCCAGGGCAAGCACGGCGCGAGCTTCGTCGTCGATGTCGCCTTCTACCGCGAGACACTCACCCCGCAGAATGTCGTGGTCGATATCGGGGCTGCGCTCGACGTTCTCTCGAAGACGCTGAAGCCGCTGGCCTATCAGGACCTCGACACCCTGCCGCAGTTCAAGGGCCAGCTCACCACCACCGAATTCCTCTGCAAATATGTCTTTGACGCCGTCGCTGCCGCCGCCAAGTCGGGCGCGCTCGGCGTGGATGGCCAGGGCCTCGCGAAGATTCGCGTCACCCTCCACGAACACGATCTCGCCCGCGCGACCTATGAGGGATCGGTTGCGTGATCGAGGCGGTCTTCGCCATTCCCGGTGACATCGCGACGCCGACCGGCGGCTATCGCTATGACCGCGAGGTGCTGGCGCGCGCGCCGGCCCATGGCGTGACCTTCCGGCATCTGCAATTGCCAGGCTCGTTCCCGTTTCCGGGCAAGCCGGACCTTCTGGCAACGGCGGCGGCCCTGACCGCGCTTCCGGCGGAGACCGTGCTGGTGGTCGATGGGCTGGCCTTCGGCGCCTGCCCTGAAAGCATCTGCGCCTCGCTCAAATGCCGGATCATTGCCCTGGTCCATCATCCGCTGGCCGATGAGACCGGTCTCACGCCAGACCAGGCGGCCGCCTTCGTCGCGAGCGAGAAGGCTGCGCTTCACCACGCCGCGGCGGTGATCGTCACCTCTCCCGCGACCCGCCGCAGCCTGATCCAGACCTATTCCGTGCCGGCCGACCATATCCGCGTCGCGGAGCCTGGCACCGAGCGCGCAGAACGGGCAACCGGATCGGGGGGCGCCGAACCGGTGATCCTGGCGGTTGGCGCGGTGTCCCAACGCAAGGGCTATGACGTGCTGGCCGAAGCGCTGGCCGAACTCCGCAACCTCTCCTGGCGCGCTGTCATCGCGGGCGCGACCGACCGCGCCCCGGAGGCCTATGCCGCGGCGCGGGCAGTGATCGACCGTCACGGGCTTGGCGACCGGATCCGTTTCGCCGGCTCAGTGAGTGATGCCGAGCTCGCCGGGCTCTATCGGCAAGCCGATCTCTTCGTCATGCCCTCGCTCTACGAGGGCTATGGCATGGTGCTGGCGGAAGCCATGGCGCGCGGCCTGGCGATCGTCACCACCACCGGAGGCGCGGCTGCCGAGACCGTGCCCGACGGCGCGGCGCTCAAGGTTCCGCCCGGCGATGCGCCGGCGCTCGCCATGGCGATCCGCCGCGCGCTGGGCGATGGCGAACTCCGGCGCGAATTGCGTCACGCATCATGGACATCTGGCCAGGCCTTGCCGGCCTGGGACGACACCGCGCGGATCGTTGCCGGCGTCGTCCGCGACGTGGCGGCGCGCGGATCGCATCGGGGAGCCGAGACATGAGCTTTTCACCGGAATGGCTGGCACTGCGCGAGCCCGCCGACCACGCGGCCCGCTCTCGCGACCTCAAGGCGAGTGTCGCCCGGCACTTTGCCGGCCGCGCCACCATCGACGTCGTCGATCTCGGCTGCGGCGCCGGCTCCAATCTGCGCGGCACCTTCGACGCCCTGCCTGACATCCAGCGCTGGCGGCTGGTCGACTACGATCCTAATCTGCTCGCCGCTGCGCGGCAGCGCCTTGCCGCCTGGGCCGACGATGTCAGCAATGACGGCGAGGTCCTGGCGCTGCGCAAGGGCGCCAAGGCGATCTCGATCCGGTTCGTGCAGGCGGACCTCAACCGCGACCTCGACCGGGTGCTGGAGCCCGCGACCGACCTCGTCACCGCCGCCGCCCTGTTCGATCTCGTCTCGGTCGACTGGATCGCCGGTTTCGTCGCCGACCTCGCCCGTCGCCGTCTGCCGCTCTACACCGTGCTGACCTATGACGGCACGGAGCGCTGGCAGCCGCCCCATCCGGTCGATGATCAGATGCTCGCCGCCTTCCACGCCCATCAGGGTACCGACAAGGGCTTCGGCCCGGCAGCAGGACCCAGGGCCACCGCCGCCATGGCGGAGGCTTTCGCCAGGGCGGGCTACCGTGTCGAACGCGCGCCGAGCCCCTGGCTCCTCGGCCCTGACTTTGCCCAGCTGGCCCGTGAACTGGTCACCGGCTTTGCCGGCGCGGTCGGCGAAACCGGGAATGTGCCGGGCGCCGATATCGCCGCCTGGCTGACCGCCCGGCAGGCCGGCGTCACCTGCGAAGTCGGCCACGAAGACCTGTTCGTCCTGCCCGCCTGACGCCGCCTCTGCCCATTCTCGCGGCGCGGTCGTCCATTGTGCACTGCAGCAAGAAGAGTCGATTTTTCAGCACCTTACGCAATCTCCTTGCGTGGACGCAGTTTAGAATGAAATCGACTTAGCCTTTTGATCATGACAGCATTTGCCGATGCGGAGGCGCCTGAAGGCTGCTTCCCGACGCGCAGGAGGCCGTTGATGGCGAAGGTTGTTCCCCCGACTGATGTCCCGCCGCACGCATCCGACCTTCCCAACAGCCTGAACTTCGATGAGGTGACCCTCAGCGACAAGTTCGACCTGACCAAGAAGCGCATCTTCGTCACGGGCACGCAGGCCCTCGTCCGCCTCACCCTCATGCAGAAGGAGCGCGACCGCCTCGCCGGCCTCAACACCGGCGGCTTCGTCTCCGGTTATCGCGGCTCGCCGCTCGGCGGCCTCGACCAGCAGTTCTACAAGGCCCAGCGCGAGCTGGTGGCCAACGACATCATCTTCACCGCCGGCCTCAACGAGGACCTTGCCGCGACCGCTGTCTGGGGCACCCAGCAGGCCGAGATGCGAGGCGAAGGCAAGTATGACGGCGTTTTCGGCGTTTGGTACGGCAAGGGTCCAGGCGTCGACCGCTCCGGTGACGTGTTCCGCCACGCCAATCTCGCAGGCTCCTCGCCGAACGGCGGCGTGCTCTGCCTGATGGGCGATGACCACACCGCCGAAAGCTCTACTGTCGCGCATCAGTCGGAGTTCCACTTCGTCGACGTGATGATGCCGATCCTCAATCCAGCCGGCGCGCAGGAAATCCTCGATTACGGGCTCTATGGCTGGGCGCTGTCGCGCTATTCCGGCAATTGGGTCGCGCTGAAATGCATGAAGGACACGGTGGAATCCACCGGCGTCATCGACGGCTCGATCGACCGCGTGAAGGTGGTGATCCCCACCGAGGACGAGTTCCAGATGCCGCCCGGCGGCCTGTCGATCCGCCCGAGCGACGACCGCCACGAGCAGGAGCTTCGGCTCCACATGTACAAGCGCGGCGCGGCTCTCGCCTTCATCAAGGCGAACAAGATCAACCGCATCATCACTGCGGGCGGGCGCAAGCCGAAGATCGGCATCATCACCACGGGCAAGAGCTATCTCGACGTCCGCCAGGCCTGGGATGAACTCGGCCTCGACGAGGTGAAGGCCAACGATCTCGGCATCCGCCTGTTCAAGATCGGCTGCACCTGGCCGCTCGATCCCGGCGAACTCAGAGACTTCGTCCACGGCCTCGACCTCTGCATCGTGGTGGAGGAGAAGCGCTCGCTGATAGAGGTCCAGGTCCGCGAGGAGCTTTACGGCAATGCCGAACAGCCCGTCGTCATCGGCAAGAAGGACGAGGAGGGCAATTGGCTGTTCCCGGTCCACGGCGCGCTCGACCCGAACGACGTCGCCATCTGCATCGGCGAGCGCATCCTGAAACATGTCGGCCCGGTCGACGAGATCGCGGCCAATGTCATCAGGCTGAAGGCGGCGCAGGAATCGCTCAAGACCACCCCGATGATCTCGACCCGAGTGCCCTATTTCTGCTCGGGCTGCCCGCACAACACGTCCACCGTCGTGCCGGAGGGCATGCGCGCCTATGCCGGCATCGGCTGCCATTACATGGCGTTGTGGATGGACCGGTCGACCGAGGGCCACACCCAGATGGGTGGCGAGGGCGCCAACTGGGTCGGCGAGGCGCCGTTCTCCAAGCGCGGCCATGTGTTCCAGAACCTTGGCGACGGCACCTACAACCATTCGGGCCATCTGGCGATCCGCTTCGCCGTCGCCTCCAAGGTCAACATCACCTACAAGATCCTGTTCAACGACGCCGTCGCCATGACCGGCGGCCAGCGCCATGAGGGCGGGCTGACCGTCGACATGATCGCCGCCCAGGTGCGCGCCGAGGGCGTCGAGCGCATCGCCATCGTCTCCGACGAGCCGGAGAAATATGCCGGCCTCGGCATTTCATTTCCGACCGGCACCAGCTTCGACCATCGCGACGACCTCGACGCCATCCAGCGCGAACTGGCCGCCATTCCCGGCACGACCGTGCTGATCTACGACCAGACCTGCGCCGCCGAGAAGCGCCGCCGCCGCAAGCGCGGCACCTTCCCCGACCCGGTCAAGCGGGCGATCATCAACGAGGCCGTCTGCGAGGGCTGCGGCGATTGCGGCGTTCAGTCGAACTGCGTGTCGATCCAGCCGGTCGAGACCGAGTTCGGTCGCAAGCGCACCATCGACCAGTCGTCCTGCAACAAGGACTTCTCCTGCGTGAAGGGCTTCTGCCCGAGCTTCGTCACCGTCCATGGCGCCCAGCCGAAGAAGGGCCAGGCGCTGGCGGCAACCGCCGATATTTCCAGCCTGCCAGAGCCGCTCATTCCCTCGATCGCGCACACCTACAACGTGCTGATCGCCGGCATTGGCGGCACCGGCATCGTCACCGTCGGCGCCATCCTCGGCATGGCCTGCCATCTGGAAAAGAAGGGTGTCGGCCTGATCGACATGGCAGGCCTCGCGCAGAAGGGCGGCGAGGTGTTCTCCCACATGCGGATCGCCCGCTCCCCGGAGGAGATCCACTCCATCCGCGTCCATGCTGGATCGGCCGACCTCGTGCTCTCCGGCGACATCGTGATCGCCGGCGGCAAGAAGGCGCTGGCCTCGATGAAGCCGGACACCAAGGTGGTGGTGAACACCAACGAGATGCTGCCCGGCCAATTCACCCGCGATGCCAATTTCTCGCTGCCCTCGGAGCGGCTGAAGCGGGCGATCATCTCGCATTCAAGCCGCGAGACGACCCATCTCGTCGATGCCCAACGGCTTGCGACCGCGCTGATGGGCAATTCGATCGCCACCAACCTGTTCCTCGTCGGCTATGCCTACCAGATCGGCGCGCTGCCGCTGACCGGTGCCGCCATCGAGCGGGCGATCGAACTCAACGGCGAAGCGGTGAAGATGAACATCACCGCCTTCCGCTGGGGCCGGATCTGCGCCCATGACCGCGCCGCGGTCGAAGCGCTGGTAGCCCCGGTCACCGCACCGACCGGCATCGAGAAGCTCTCCGGCTCGCTCGACGAGATCATCGCCCGCCGGGTGAAGGATCTGACGGCCTATCAGAACAGGGCCTATGCCGACCGCTATGCGGGCCTTGTCGCCAAGGTGCAGCAGGCGGAGGCCGACAAGGCGCCGGGCAAGCAGGGGCTGACCGAAGCCGTCGCCCGCTATCTCTACAAGCTGATGGCCTACAAGGACGAATACGAGGTCGCCCGGCTCTACACCGACGGCGCGTTCCTGAAGCAGGTGGCGAAGAGCTTCGACGGCAATGACCTGCGCTTCGAGTTCCACCTGGCGCCGCCGATCCTCGCCAAAATCGACCCCAATACCGGCCTGCCCCGCAAGATGAGCTTCGGCCCCTGGCTGATGTCCGGCCTCAAGGTTCTGGCCAAGTTGAAGGGCCTGCGCGGCACCGCGTTCGACGTCTTCGGCTATTCGCACGAGCGGAAAACCGAGCGGCAGCTGATCGCCGATTACGAGACGCTGATCGCCGAGATCGTCGCCAAGCTCTCGCCCGACAACCACGCTCTCGCCGTGGGCCTCGCCTCGATCCCCGAGAAGATCCGCGGCTATGGCCACGTCAAGGTGCGCCACCTCGACGTCGCCAAGAAGGAAGAGGCGGCCCTGCTCGCCGATTTCCGGTCGGGTCCGAAGCCGGCCGTCAAGCTAGCGGCAGAGTGAGGGGCTGATTGAAGCGTCGGCGGGAACGGAAGGAGCCGTCATGACCGGGCTTGTCCCGGTCATCCACGTCTTCGATGTCCGCCCGCACGATGCCGGAAGACGTGGATGCCCGCCACAAGGGCGGGCATGACGACATTCAGAGCGAGCGCTTCAAGCTGGCGCCACCACCCGTCAGCCACACGCAAGCGCGGCAATATCCGCCTCGCCGACCTCCGCCAGCGGCTTGGCGATCTTCAAGGCCTCGGTCAGGCAGCCGACCCGCATCACCAGCACCACCGTCTCCGTGCCGGGGCAGGCCGGGTCGGCGCAGACGATCTCACTGAGGCTGAGACCGTCATCCTCGCCAAGCCCCAGCACGGCACGAATGCGGCTGTTGAGGCTCGCGATCAGCGCCTGCCGCGCCGGATCGGCGCGGGGGCGCGTGAGGAACCCCATCATTCCGCTCAGGCCGCTTCCGACGCAACGGTCCAGGCCGGGAAAGGATCGGCGAGCCCCGCATAATCGGCCGGATTGAACTTGGTCGCCGAGGCGCGCCCGAGCAGGCACTGGTCGAGCTCCGCCCGCATGGCCGCCTCATCCATCCCGATGCCGATGAACACCAGCTCCTGCCGCCGGTCGCCATAGACCGGATGCCAGTGGCGCTTCAGCATCTCGCGCCATTCCTCCGATTGCGGCCAGCGCGCCTTGGGCACCGCGATCCACCAGAAGCCCATGGCCGAGGTGCGGCACACGGCGCCGGCAATCGACAGTTCCCCGCACCAATTGGGACGATTGGCCAGCCAGAAATGGCCCTTGGCGCGCACGAGGCCTTGCCAGCTCCGCTTCAGGAAGGCGTCGAATTTCACCGGATCGAACGGCCGGGCGGCCCGGTAGACGAAGGAGGAAATGCCATATTCCTCCGTCTCCGGCACATGGTCCTTGAAGCCATAGAGTTCCTTGGCCCAGAGCGGATGGCTTTCGGCCTTCTCGTGGTCGAACAGGCCGGTATTCAGCACCAGATCCAGCGGCACGCGGCCGAAATCCGCCTCGACGATCCGCGCATCGGGATTGAGCGCCCGGATGATCTGCGTCACGAGCAGGCGCTGGGCAGGCGCGACATCCGAGACCTTGTTGAGCACCACCACGTCGGCAAACTCGATCTGGTCGGTGAGGAGATCGACCAGCGTGCGTTCGTCGCCCTCGCCCGCTGTTTCGCCACGGTCGGCCAGAAAATCCTGGCTGCCGAAATCCCGGATCAGATTGATCGCATCGACCACCGTCACCATCGTGTCGAGCCGGGCGATGTCCTCCAGCGCCTCGCCCTCCTCCGAGCGGAACGAGAAGGTGGCGGCGATCGGCAGCGGCTCGGCAATGCCGGTGCCCTCGATCAGCAGATAATCGTACTTGCCGCTCTCGGCGAGGCGGCGCACCTCCACCAGGAGATCGTCGCGCAGCGTGCAGCAGATGCAGCCATTGGTCATCTCGACCAGCTTCTCGTCGGTGCGCGACAGGTCCGCGCCGCCGGCCCGGATCAGGTCGGCATCGATGTTCACCTCGGACATGTCGTTGACGATGACCGCCACCCGCCGCCCCTCGCGGTTGTTCAGCACATGGTTGAGCAGGGTCGTCTTGCCGGCGCCGAGAAAGCCGGAGAGGACGGTAACGGGAAGACGAGCGTCGGACGACGAGGGCATGGGCACTCTCTCAATGAATGTTATACTATAACATATCAGAAGAGAGACGCGGCTTGCAACCCGGTGGTGCACCTGAACCCACAGCGACGGTGACCTGCTCGCCAGCAGGTTGTCGGCGCACGATCCCTCGTCGATAAGGGAGGCGAGAGCGGTCAAACCGCCGATCATGCCATCCGGATGCCACGCCAATGACCAGCACCGCCTTCACGCCCGCAACCGATGCCGCCGGATGGGAAACGATCGCCCCGGAGGCCGCGGGCTTTGATGCCGCCGGCCTGAAGGCGGCCGCCGAGTTCTCCACCGCCAGCGAGAGCCCCTGGCCGATGAGCCTCTATTATCCCGACGGCCGCTATGTCGGCATTGTCGAGTGGAATGAGACCGGCCCCTGGAGCGAGATCGTCGGCCCGGTCATGCCGCGCGGCAAGCCGGCGGGCGTGCTCTTGAAGGGCGGCCGCATCGTCGCCGAATGGGGCGAGACGACGCGCGCCGACATGACCTTCTCGATCGCCAAGAGCTATCTGGCGATCCTCGCCGGCCTCGCCATCGACGACGGTCTGTTCAAGGTCGATGACCGGGTCGGCGCTTCCGTCGATGGCCCGTTCTTCGAAAGCGCACACAATGCCCAGATCACCTGGCGCCACCTGCTGCAGGGGTCCAGCGAATGGCAGGGCACGATCTTCGAGAAATCCGACCAGGTCGACCACAACCGACAGCTGGGCGCCGGCGCCGACAACAGCCGCAAGGGCCATCTGCGCGAGCTGAAGACGCCCGGCACCTTCTACGAATATAACGATGTGCGCGTGAATGTGCTCTCCTACGCGCTGATGCGCCGCTTTGGCCGCGCCCTGCCCGAGGTGCTGAAGGAGCGGATCATGGATCCGATCGGCGCCTCGCAGGATTGGCGCTGGCACGGCTACCGCAATTCCTTCGTCGAGATGGACGGCCGGCAGGTGCAGTCGGTTCCCGGCGGCGGCCATTGGGGCGGCGGCCTGTTCATCTCGGCGCGCGACCATGCCCGTGTCGGCCTGCTGGTCGCGCGGCAGGGCGCCTGGGGCGGCCGCCAGCTGATCTCGCAAGGCTACATCGCCGACATGCTCACGCCATCGCCGACCAATGGGGATTACGGCTATCTCTGGTGGTTGAACATCGGCCAGAAGCGCTATCGCAACGCCCCCGCCACCAGCGCCTTCGCGCTGGGTGCAGGCACCAATCTCATCTGGGTCAACCCGGAACAGGACATGGTCGCGGCCCTGCGCTGGATGAACCAGACGACGTTCGACGCCTTCTTCGCTCACGTGCAGGCGGCGATGCGCTGAACGGCGTTGCTGACAGCAACCATCTTGATCCCGCCGGGATTTGCGCACACATAGATACAAGTGACTTTCGTGCCGCACGAGGAACGACCCATGGCCGCAGCCGAGCGCCCGATCAACTGGACCAATGTCGCCAATGTCGTTGGCGCGACCGCCATCGTCACGACCGAAGCCGTCGGCGCCATGGGCACAACCGGCTGGGCTGTGTCGAGCCTCCTGAAGCTCGGCGATCAGGCAGTGATCGTGGCGACGATTGCCGGCTGCGCCATCGGCGCCGTCGCGGCCTTCTACTTCTTCCGCTCGGCCCAGCGCGCCGAGCCGTTCCGCTGAGACGCCCGCCTCAGGCTTAGTCCTTCCGCATATACTGGACCTTCCGGTCCTCCATCTCCTTCACATGGGTGCGCTGAAATCCCCGGCGCGCATACCACTCGATGCGCTGGGTCAGCTTGAAGTTGGTGTAGAGCGTCACATGGGGCGCGCCGAGATCGCGCAGCCGGCGCTCGGCGAGCCCCAGGATCGCATCACCATAGCGCTTGCCCTGATGGCGGGGATGCACCGCCAGCGACACGATCAGCGGATCATCCGCCATCTCGACCACGACGCAGGCCGCGAGCCCATCGGCGTCTTCCGACAGCCAGATCTCTTCCGTCTTGATCGATTGCGCATAGTCCACCATGCGCGGAAACGATGCATTGCCGGTCAGGACCTCGTTCGGCAGATAGGCCGCTTCCTTCAGCGCCAGGATCGCCGGCACATCGGCCAGCGTCGCCCGCCGGAAGGCGAGCGGCCCCTCGCTCTCGATCAGCCGGTTCATCAGCCCGAGGCTGACCTTCTGGCGTCCATCGGCATCGAAATTCGACGGATCGAGCCAGCGGGTGAAGGCAAGCTTGCGCTGCGGCCATTCGCTGTCGAGCATCGAGAACCAGGCCGTGTCGCGGCTGTGACCCTTGACGATCATGTGCTGGCGGAACAGCCCCTCATAGGAAAAGCCGAAGCGCTCGGCCGCGCGTTTCGACGGGCCGTTGAGGGCGTTGCACTTCCACTCGTAGCGCCGGTAACCGAGCGTCTCGAACACATGCCGGGCGATCAGATATTGCGCTTCGGTCGCGAGCGGCGTGCGCTGCAGGGCCGGCGTGTAGAGAATGTAGCCAACCTCGATCGTCTTGTGGGCCGGGTCGATGCGCATCAGCGACAGCCAGCCGACGGCCCGGTCTTGCCTGTCGGCGACCGCCCAGAACACCCGCTCCGCCGTGACCGCTGCGATCTTCCGGACCTCGTCCGCGAACCCCGCCTTGTCGGCAAAGGGCCCAAGCGGCAGATAGGCCCATTGGCTGTCCTTCTCCGCCCCGTGCGACAGGGCATAGAGGCCCTCGATGTCGCGCGCCGGATCGATCGGCCGGAGCCGTCCATAGCGGCCTTCGATGACGCAGTGGTCGGGCTTGAGGGCTGGCGTCGTATCGACAGCGGCCCCGACGGCGAATGCACTCACGATGCCGCTCCATGATCGCGGAAGAAGGTGTTGAGGGCGGCGAAGGGCTCGGCCTCGCCGAGGCTGTGGAACGTGCCGGGACCGGCGACCTCGCGGGCGGCCTTCAGGAACCCGCCCCAGGCAGCCCGCGCGAAGGCCGAGCCGACACTGATCCGCCGGACGCCAAGTTCCGCCGCATCGGCGACCGAAAGCCCGATCGGCCCGGCAATGATCAGGTTGACCGGTTTCGGCGCGACCGCCTGCACCACTTCGGCGATCTGCTCTTTCGTCTTCAGCCCCGGCGCATAGAGCACGTCGGCGCCCGCTTCCGCGAAGGCGACGAGCCGCTTCAGCGCGATCGCGCGGGCATCCGGCACGCCGAGGAGATGGGCTTCGCAGCGCGCCGTCACCATCACGCCGGAGCCTTTGAGCGCGGCGACCGTTGCCTTCACCCGCTCCACCGCCAGATCGAAATCGTAGAGTGGCTTGGCGGGATCGCCGGCATTGTCCTCGATGGAGAGGCCGGCAACGCCGGTCTCGGCGCAGAGATGAGCATTCTTCGCCACCGTCTCCGGGTCATGGGCATAGCCGGATTCGAAATCGGCATTCACCGGCAGGTCGGTGGCGCGGACGATCTCGGCAATATGGGCCAGCGCCATATCCCGCGGCACGGCCCATTCGGCGTCCGGCAACCCGCGCGAGAAGGACAGGCCCGACGAGGTCGTGGCCAGCGCCTTGAAGCCGAGATGCTTCAGCATCAGCGCGGTGCCGATGTCCCAGGGGTTGGGTATGACGAAACAGCCGCGCTCATGCAGGGCGCGGAATGTTGCGCGGGTCGCCTGGACCTTGGCCGGATCGAGATCAGTCATGGCGCCCTCCCGTGAGATTGGAGTGGCAGATTTTCCGAGTGGCGGCGGGCGCGCAAGCCAATCCTTCTGATGCGCCGGATCGCGGCTGCGAATGGGCGGGTGCGAAGCCTCACCGCTTCTCACCGTCACGCACCGCCCCGATTGTCACGCACGTCACCCCCGGCGAGGCCGAAGGCCGAGGGAAGGGGGTCCAGGAATCGCTGGTCCTGACCTCGCAACCCGCGGATGGTTCGCGCCGCGGGGCCCCTGGATCCCCTTCCCTCGCTCGCTGACACTTCGCTCGCCGGGGATGACGGATGTGCGCGTGGAGCGGCGACTAGGGGGAAACGGCCTGGGCGCGAAGAAGCCCTCACCCCTTGCCGAAGATCGCCTTCACATCGGCCTCGCCCAGCAAGCGATACTGACCCGGCTCCAGATCCTCCGGCAGGTCCAGCCCGCCCACCAGATCCCGGTGCAGCGCCGTCACGTGATTGCCCAAAGCCGCAAACATCCGCCGCACCTGGTGGTAGCGGCCCTCATGCACGGTGACATGGGCGCTCACCGGCGAGATCACCTCGAGTTCGGCCGGGAGCAGCGGCTTGTCCTCTCCCTCCAGCATCAGGGTGCCCGATGCGAAAATCTGGGCTTCGTCGCCCTTCAGCGGCCGGTCCAGCGTCGCCAGATAGCGCTTCGGCACATTGCTTTTCGGCGAGATGATCCGGTGCAGCAGCGCGCCGTCATCAGTCAGCAGGATCAGGCCTGACGTCTCCTTGTCGAGCCGGCCAACCGTCGAGATCGCGGGGTCGCGCCTGCGCCAGCGGTCGGGCAGCAGCGAATAGATCAGCGGCCCGGCCTCCTTGTGCGAACAGGTGACGCCGAGCGGCTTGTGCAGCATCAGCGCCATGCCCGGCGGCGGGTCGAGTGGGCGGCCACGCACCACCATACGGGACGAGAGATCGGGCGTGATGGCGATGCGCTGGTCGGCATCCTGCATCACCACGCCGTCGAGCTTGACCAGGCCGGCATCGACCAGACCCTGCACCTCGCGGCGCGAGCCATAGCCGAGATTGGCCAGGAGCCGGTCGAGCCGGAGATTGGCGGGTCCCTTGCTCATGTCCAAGCCTTGATCATATCTGCGCCTCGTAGACCTTGTAGGCTCCCGTCTCCACCCGCATCGTCACGGTCTTGAACAGGGGCTGCAGCACGCTTTCGTAAGGCAGATGACGGTTGGCGACGAGCAGGCAGCGCCCGCCTCGCCGCAGCAGTTCGGCGGCGCGGCGCACGAACATCTGGCCCAGCGCCTTGTCCTCGGCGCCGCCATCGTGGAAGGGCGGGTTCATCACCACGAAATCGAGGCCGCGCAGATCCGGCAGCGGCTGGCGAAGATCGGCCCAGATGCGGGTGGCGCGTGAGTCCACGACATTGAGCTTGGCGGCCTCCAGCGCGCGGCGGTCGACATCGACCATGGCGAGGCTGGCGACCGGAGCCGAGGTCAGGATCTTGCGCGACAGCACGCCGATGCCGCAGCCGAGATCAGCGCCCCGGCCGGCAAGCTGCGGCAGATGCTCCATCAGGAGCGCGCTGCCCGGGTCGATCCGGTCCCAGGAGAACACGCCCGGCTGCGACCAGAGCCCGATCGCCTCGACAAGCCGCGGGGCGCCCTCGGCGATCGCCTCGTCAAGTCCGGTGACTTCGGCCGGCCGCGCGACCGTGCAGATGCGGTGATGCCTGCGGGCATCCTCCTCCACGCTGCAGCCGAAGGCTTCCAGTTCCTTGCGCAGGCGGGAGCCGCCCTTGTCCTTGGGGGCCAGAATGGTGAGCTCGCCGCCGGCCTTCACCGCGCGCAGCGCGCCGGCAACGACCGAACGCCGTTCGATCGTCGCGGGCGGCGCCAGCACGATCATGCCGGAGAGCGACCCCGCGGCGGCAGACGCCAACACGTCCGATCCGGGGATGACGGGCGAGTACTGGAGGGCGCCTGCCGGGACATCGACGAGTTCGGCAGGCGGTTGGCCATAGAGGCCGAAGGTCGGGGCGGCGGGTTTTGTCATGGCCGCTTCTTATCGTGCCCGGCCCCGCCGCGCCATGCAGGGGCTGCAAAATGAAAACGCTCCCCGCCTGGGGCGGAGAGCGTTCTGATGGAAAGTGGTGAGAGATCAGTGATTGTCCCGCGGAATCCCGCGCTTCTGCGCGATCTTCTGGTATTTCACCGCCGGCTTCAGCACCATGCCGTCGGAGAGCTGGCTCACCATCGAGCGCTGGATCTCCTGCCAGGGCGTCTGGCTCTTCGGCACCTTGTAGCCCCCGTTCTTCTTCAGCTCGGCCATGCGCGCCGCAAATTCCTCCTCCGAGATGAGGATATTGGCAGAGCGCTTGTTGAGGTCGATGCGCACGCGGTCGCCGGTCTTGAGAACCGCCAGACCGCCATTGGCGCCGGCTTCCGGCGAGGCATTGAGGATCGACGGCGAGCCCGACGTGCCGGACTGGCGGCCGTCGCCGATGCACGGCAGATCGCGGATGCCGGCCTTGAGCAGCGCCGAGGGCGGCTGCATGTTGACCACCTCGGCCGAGCCCGGATAGCCGAGCGGGCCGACGCCGCGCACGAACAGCACGCAATGTTCGTCGATCTTCAGCGAGGGGTCGTCGATCCGGTGGTGATAGTCCTCCGGCCCATCGAACACGATGGCGCGGCCCTCGAAGGCGTCCTTGTCCTTGGGGTTCGACAGGTAGCGTTTGCGGAAGTCCGGCGAGATGACGCTGGTCTTCATGATGGCTGAATCGAACAGGTTGCCCTTCAGCACAATGAAGCCGGCATCCTTCACCAGCGGCTTGTCATAGGGCCGGATCACGTCCTCGTCCGAGATCGTCGCATCCTTGACGTTCTCGGCCATGGTCTTGCCATTGGCAGTGATCGCATTGCCGTGGATCTTGCCGGCCTTCAGCAGTTGGTTCATCACGGCGGGCAGGCCACCTGCGCGGAAATATTCCTCGCCGAGATAGGCGCCGGCCGGCTGCATGTTGACCAAGAGCGGCACCTCGTGGCCGACCTTCTCCCAGTCGTCGATGTCGAGCTTCACGCCGATATGCTTGGCGATCGCGTTGATGTGGATCGGCGCATTGGTTGAGCCGCCGATGGCGGAATTGGCGACGATCGTGTTCTCGAAGGCTTCGCGGGTGAGGATGTCGGAGGGTTTCAGATCCTCCCACACCATGTCGACGATCCGCCGGCCCGTCGCATAGGCCATCTGGCCGCGCTCGCGATAGGGCGCTGGGATCGCGGCGCAGGAGGGCAGCGACATGCCGAGCGCCTCGGCGAGCGCGTTCATGGTGGAAGCCGTGCCCATCGTGTTGCAATGGCCGATCGACGGCGCCGACTTGGTCACCACGTCGATGAACTCGTCATAGGTGATCGTGCCGTCGGCCTGCAGCTTGCGGGCCTCCCACACGACCGTGCCGGAGCCGGCACGCTTGCCGTTCCACCAGCCGTTCAGCATCGGGCCGCCGGAGAGCACGATGGAGGGAATGTTGACAGTGGCCGCGCCCATCACCATGGCCGGCATGGTCTTGTCGCAGCCGGTGAGCAGCACGCAGCCATCCAGCGGATAGCCGTAGAGGATCTCGACCAGCGAGAGATATTGCAGGTTGCGGTCGAGCGCGGCGGTCGGGCGCTTGAGCGTTTCCTGGATCTGGTGGACCGGGAATTCCAGCGGAATGCCGCCGGCATCGCGGATGCCGTCCTTCACGCGCTGGGCGAGCTCGATGTGATGGCGGTTGCACGGCGAGATGTCCGAGCCGGTCTGGGCGATGCCGATGATCGGCTTGCCGCAGGTGAGCTCTTCCACCGTCAGGCCCCAGTTGACCGTGCGCTCCAGATAGATCGCGGTCATGCCGGGATTGTCGGGATTGTCGAACCACTGCTTCGAGCGCAGGTTCTGCGGCTTCATCTTCCGGCGGGCCATGTGCATTCCTCCAGTTCGCGCCCTCGGGCTTCAAATCGATTGAATCGGCCTGAGCGTCGTGATTGAAGACAAGATGAACCCGTTGCCGCGGGGAAATCAACGAGGAAACCGGGCAGCGCCCATGCAGGCGTAGAGCCCGTCGCTCAAGGAAACGTCCGCATGGCCCTTCGCACCGTCCCGAACTTCGACCGCATCGGCGAGGAAAACGCCTTCGCTGTGCTCGCCCGCGCCACGGCGCTGATGCGCCAGGGCAAGGACGTGATCAATCTCGGCATCGGCCAGCCGGATTTTGCCACCCCCGCCAACATCACGGAAGCCGCGATCAAGGCGATCCGCGACGGCCATCACGGCTACACGCCGGCGAATGGCATCCTGCCGCTGCGCGAGGCGGTGGCCGCCGATCTCGACCGCCGCTTCAAGGTCTCCGTCTCGCCGGAAGAGGTGATGATCGTGCCGGGCGGCAAGGTCACCATGTTCATGGCGATCCTGATGTTCGGCGAGCCGGGCGCGGAAATCCTCTATCCGGATCCGGGCTTCCCGATCTATCGCTCGATGATCGAATATACCGGCGCGACGCCCATTCCGGTGCCGATCCGCGAAGAGAACGGCTTTGCCTTCTCCGCCGACGAACTCCTGTCCCTGATCACACCGGCGACCCGCCTGGTCATCGTCAATTCGCCCGCCAACCCGACCGGCGGCGTGACGCCCAAGGCGGAGATCGACAAGCTGGTGAAGGGCCTGGAGAAATGGCCCGACGTCGCTATCATGTCGGACGAGATCTACGACCAGATGATCTATGACGGCGAGGAGCATGTCTGCCTCCTCTCCTATCCCTCGATCCGCGACCGGACGATCCTGCTCAACGGCTGGTCCAAGACCTATGCCATGACCGGCTGGCGGCTTGGCTATTCGATCTGGCCGGGCAAGCTCTACGAATATGCCCGCAAGCTCGCGGTGAACTCGTTCTCCTGCGTCAACGCGCCGTCGCAATTCGCAGCGCTGGAAGCCCTCACCGGCCCGCAGGACGAGGTGAAGCGCATGGTCGCCGAGTTCGATAGCCGCCGGAAGCTGGTGGTCGACGGGCTGAACAAGCTGCCGGGCGTCTCCTGCATCGTTCCGAAGGGCGCCTTCTACGCCTTCCCGAACATCAAGGAGACCAAGTGGAAGGCCAAGCCGCTGGCCTCCGCTCTTCTGGAAGATGCGGGCGTCGCGACGATCGGCGGACCGGATTTCGGCGTGTTCGGCGAGGGCTATATCCGGCTGAGCTACGCCAATTCGGCGGAGAACATCCTCAAGGCGCTCGACCGGATGAAGAACTTCCTGGAGCGGCGCAACGCGCCCTGACGTCCGGCCTCAGCGGCCGCCGAGCAGCATGTAGCCCCAGGCCGACAGGAAGGGTAGCGGCAGCGATGCCGCGACCCTGAGCCAGACAACCCGCGCGGGCATGACCGGCAATTCCCAGACGAACAGGCGCTGGACCGCGAACAAGGCCCAGGCCGTGACATAGGCGACAACGGCGGGCGAGCCGGCGCCGCTCTTCAGGGCGGTGGAGCCGATGGCGAACCCGACGACCGGCCCGCCCGGCGTCAGCGCGCCGGCAAGCGAGGCAAGCATCAGGCCCGCCGGCCCCGATTCCGGGCCGAGCCACGAGCGGATGACATCTTCCGGCAGCAGGGCTGCGAGGAAGCCCGAGCCGATGATGCCGATGGCAAGCCGGGGAATGAGATAGACGAAATCGAGCCCGCCCGCCTTCAGGCTTGCCGGCAGCAGGCCGCCGCCGCGGCGCCACGCGATGAAGCCGAGCACGACGACCAGCGCCCAGAGGGCGAAGGTGAGCACCAGGACAATCATCGCGGACCTCCCGGCACATAGCGCGAGAGGAGATGCGCGCCGAGACCCGCCAGGATCGGCAGTGGCAGTGAGGCCAGCGCCCGCACCACCACGAAGTCGATGCCGAAGAACGGCAGTTCCCAGATCACCGCGCGGTTGAAGCCGATCAGCGTCCAGCTCGTCACGAAGGCGACGGCCGGGCCGACACCGGCACCGATCGCCAGGAAGGCGCCGGCCAGAGGATAGATGGTGAAGGGACCGCCCGGCAGGAACGCGCCGATGGCGGTCGCGATGATCAGGCCGACAAGGCCGGAATCCGCCCCGACCCAGCGCGCCACCAGTTCGCGCCGCACGAGGGCCGAGGCAAAGGCGCCGATCAGGCAGCCGGCCAGCACCTTCGGCAAGATGTCGACGAACAGCCAGCTGTCTTCGGCGAGGATATGCCAGACGCCGGCAAGCCCGTCGCGGCGATAGACGAAGCCAGCGCCGATGAGCACGAGCGCCAGAACCACCAGGGTCGAGACATCGACGAAATTGCGGTGCTTTGCGGGAGGATTGGAAGGCGCCAAGGGATATGAGCCGGAGGGCGCGGCGGACGCGCCGCGCAATGTCGGCAACCTAGCGGTCCGGGCGGCCCGGACAACACGGAACCTTGCGGGTCAGTGTTGCGCCGAACCGCGCTTTGGCCGCTCAGGCGGCAGCCGAGGCCTTGGCTTCGGCGGCGGCCTGGTCGAGATGGGCCACCAGCTGGCTGTCGAGCCCGAGCGCCTGGGCGAGATTGCCGAGGAACTGGGCTTCGGCGGCGGTGTCGACATGGATCGCGAGATGGGCGGCGAGATAGGCCTGCGCCTTCAGCTCGTCGGTCTGGCAGAGAGCGGCAATCGAGCTGACATCGTCGGGATGGTTCAAGAGCCCGTCGAGATAGGCACGCTCGTCGGCGCCAAGGCCGAGGCCGTCGAGTTGGCCGACAATCGCGTGACGCTCGTCATCGCTGAGAACGCCGTCAGCGAAGGCCGCCGCCACCATCGAGCGCACGAGAACCTCGGCGGTCGCATCGGCCGAACCGGCGGCCTGGGTGAAGCCCGCGGGCGGCTGCTGGCCGCCGTTGAACAGCGAGGTCACGTCGTTGATCGTCCCCTGCACCACCGGCCTGCCCGCCGTGTAATTGCGCAGCGCGACATAGGCGAGGCCGCTGATCGCGGCGAGCCCGCCAAGGGTCGCCGCCGAACCGGCGATGCGGCGCCCGGCACCGGTGCCGAGCAGCAGACCGGCAAGCGTGCCGGCCGCAGCGCCACCGGCGAAGCCGCCGCTCTGGTTGCGCAGCACATCGGCCGCCTGGCCCAGCAGGCCGCCGAGCCCGCCCTGGGCCGAGCCGCTCTGCAGCGCATTGGTGATCTGCTCCAGGAAGCCACCGCCCTGCCCGGGTGCGATGGGTGCCGCACCGGTCTGAACCGACGGCACGGAACTCGGACCGCCCCGGCTGCCCTGCGCTTGGGCGATCGCCGCCTTGACCTGGTCGATGAGGCTGCCGCCCTGGCCGGACTGGCCGCCGCCAAGGCTGTTCAGGATGGCGCCGATGCCACCGCCCTGTCCGGACTGGGCACCGCCGGCCAATTGTCCAAGCAGGCCGCCCTGGCCGCCGCTCTGCGTGCCGCCCGACAGGACGGCCGTGAGAATCTTGGAAATATCGGTCATGGGGCGCCCCTCGATGTCGGCAGCAGGATAGTGGGAAAGCGCGACTGTCCTGCGACAAGACGGCGGGATTGCGGCCTGCCGCTGCGGCGTCAATGTCGCAGGAGGGCGGCCTCGCGGGCGAGCGTTTCGATCCGGGCGAAGTCGCCGGCCTTCAGCGCGTCATCCGGCACGACCCAGCTGCCACCGACGGCCCCGACATTGGGAAGCGCCAGATAGCCCGGTGCCTTGGCGAGATCGATGCCGCCGGTCGGGCAGAAGAGCAGGTTCGGCAGGGGGCCTGAAAGGCTCTTCAGGAAGGCGATCCCACCCGAGGCTTCGGCCGGAAAGAACTTCAGCGCGGTAAAGCCGCGCGCGGCAAGCTGCATCGCTTCCGTGACGGTGGCGCAGCCCGGCAGGACAGGAATCGCCACTTCCGACAGGTCGCGGGCGAGATCCGGCGGTGTGCCGGGCGAGACGAGAAACCGCGACCCAGCAGCCAGGGCATGGGCGATATCGGCGGGATTGAGGATCGTTCCTGCTCCGACAATCGCATCCGGCACGTCGTGAACGATCGCCTTGATGGCGGCCAGCGCCTGCTCGGTGCGCAGCGTCACCTCGATGACCGGCAGGCCGCCCGCGACCAGCGCCCGGGCCAGCGGCACGGCGCTCGCGACATCGTGGATGGTCAGCACCGGAATGACCGGGCTACGGGCGAGAATGGGACGGCCGTCGTGACGCATGGCAAAGCTCCGCTCGGAGCTTCGGAGCTACCATACAAGCCCTGCGGCGGATAGGGCGTCGGCGCCGGACAAACCGGCGCCGCACTCAGCTCATTCCGAGCCGTGGGTATTGGCAGCCGCCATCCGCTTAGCCTCGTCCGCCGACACCATGCCGTTGAAATAGAGATTGAGCGCCACCGCGCTGATCGCCGACAGCAGGATGCCCGAATGCAGGAGCGGGCTCAGGTCCTTCGGCATCGCCTTGAAGAAGTCGGGTGCCACCAGCGGGATCATGCCGAAACCGATCGAGATCGCCACGATGTAGAGATTGTTGCGGTTGGTCTTGTAGTCGACGCCGGCGAGGATGCGGATGCCGGTGGCGGCCACCATGCCGAACATCACGATCCCTGCGCCGCCCAGCACGAAGAGCGGCACGGATTCGACCAGCGCGCCAAGCTTCGGCACCAGCCCCATCACCAGCATGATGATGCCGCCGGCCACGCAGACGAACCGGCTCTTCACGCCCGTCACCCCGATCAGCCCGACATTCTGCGAGAACGACGTGTAGGGGAACGTGTTGAAGATGCCGCCGATCAACGTGCCGAGACCATCGGTGCGCAGGCCGCGCGTCATGTCGTCCTGGGTGATCTCCTTGTCGGTGATGTCGCCGAGCGCCAGGAACATACCGGCCGATTCGATCATCACCACGATCATCACGATGCACATGGTGATGATGGCGATCGGATCGAATTTCGGCATGCCGAACTGGAACGGCAGGATCAGGCCGAACCAGGCGGCTTCACCCACCTTGGTGAAGCTCATCTTGCCGATGGCAAAGGCAATGACGCAGCCGATGACGATGCCAAGCAGCACCGAGATATTGCCGAAGAAGCCCTTCACATATTTGGTGATGGCGAGGATCAGCACCAGCACGAAGGCGGCCACCGCCAGGTGGGTGAGATCGCCATAGCCGGGCAGGTTCGGCGCGGCGGCCCCCGCGGCCCAGTTGACGCCGACCCGCATCAGCGAAATGCCGATCATCAGGATGATCGTGCCGGTGACGATCGGCGGGAACAGTGGCAAGAGCCGCGAGATGAACGGCGCGACCACGATGGTGAAGATGCCGGCAGCAATGACCGAGCCGAAAATGCCGAGAATGCCGAGCTCCGGATTGTTGGCCATGGCGACCATCGGGGTCACGGCGGCAAAGGTCACGCCCATCATGACCGGCAGGCGGATGCCGAAGCCGGGAATGCCATAGGCCTGGATCAGGGTCGCGATGCCGCAGGCGAAGAGATCGGCATTGATCAGCAGCGCCACCTGTTCCGGCGACAGCTTCAACGCCCGCCCGATGATCAGCGGCACGGCCACCGCACCCGCATACATGACCAGCACATGCTGAAGCCCGAGTGTCACCAGTTGCGGTGCTGGCAGCACCTCATCGACGGGATGGACGGATGGATTCGACATGGGGCCCCCTCAGGCGTGCGCGTAACGTCACCCCTGCATCATCGGGGCCAACCGGGGCGGAACAAGCGAGAGAATCTACGTAAGCAAGGTGGAGTTTCGGCACGCTCTGGAGCGTTCAACGCTCCAGTGGCAGGCGCGGATCGTCCTTCAGAGTGTCGAGCACGATGGACGAGCGCACCCGCGCCACGCTCTCGTGCGGCAGCAGAACGTCATTGACCAGCGCCGACAGGCCTTTGAGATCGCGCACGACCAGCTTCAGCAGGTAATCGGCATCGCCGGTCATCGCATGCGCTTCCTGCACTTCCGGCATCATGCGCACGAGGTCGCGGAACCGCTTGGCATTCAGGCCCGAATGGGTGGCGAGCGACACGAAGATGAACACCACGACCCCGAAGCCCAGCCGCATCGCGTCGAGATCGGCCCGGTAGCGGCGGATCACACCAGTTTCCTCGAGGCGCTGGCGGCGGCGCGACACCTGGGATGGCGACAGCCGTACGAGATCGGCCAGTTGCTGGTTGGTGCGTGCCCCGTCGGCCTGCAAGGCATCAAGCAGGCGCAGGTCGAATTCATCGAGCGTGATCGGTTCGGTCATCAATCAGCATAATCATGCACGAAACATGCGCACAAGAGTCGGTTCAATCAGATTTTCTCACACTCATTGCGCCCGATCTGCACGACACTGGCTTCTCGTCACCTTTGCCAAGGAGCCCCGCCATGGGTCCGTTCCCCCACGATGCCTTGCCCGCCGCCATCAGCCCGGAAAACCCTATGGGCACCGACGGCTTCGAATTCGTCGAATTCGCCCATCCCGATCCGGCAGAACTCAGCCGGGTGCTGGAGCTGATGGGCTTCACGGCGGTCGCCCGCCATCGCTCCAAGGCCGTGACGCTCTATCGCCAGGGCGACGTGAACTATGTCGTCAATGCCGAGCCGGACAGCTTTGCAGCCGCTTTCGCCGCCGAGCACGGCCCCTGCGCCTGCGCCATGGCCTTCCGCGTCACCGACGCCAAGCACGCCTATGAGCGCGCCCTCTCGCTGGGAGCGGAGCCTTACACCACCGCCGTTGGCCCGAACGAACTGGCCATTCCCGCCGTGCGCGGCATTGGCGGCTCGCTGCTCTATTTCGTCGACCGCTACGGTAACAAGGGCTCGATCTGGGATGTCGACTTCGTCTGGACGGGCGAGCGCGATCCCCATCCCGAACAGGCCGGCCTCTACTATCTCGACCACCTCACCCACAACGTTCACCGCGGCCGCATGGACCACTGGGCTGGCTGGTATGAGAAGCTGTTCAATTTCAAGGAAATCCGCTTCTTCAACATCGAGGGCAAGCTGACCGGGCTGATCTCGCGGGCGCTGACATCGCCCTGCGGCAAGATCCGCATCCCGATCAACGAGAGCCTCGACGACAAGAGCCAGATCGAGGAGTATCTCCGCGAATACAAGGGCGAGGGCATCCAGCACATCGCCTGCGGCTCGCGCGATATCTACCAGACTGTCGAGGCCCTTCGCGCCAATGGCCTGCCCTTCATGCCCTCGCCACCCGCCACCTATTACGAGAAGGTCGACGGCCGCGTGCCCGGCCATGGCGAGCCGGTGGACCGCATGAAGCGCGCGGGCATCCTGATCGATGGCGAAGGTGCGGTTGCCGTCGGCGAGAAGGAGGGCCGCATGTCGCGGGTGCTGCTGCAGATCTTCTCCGGCACGGTGTTGGGCCCGATCTTCTTCGAGTTCATCCAGCGCAAGGGCGATGACGGTTTCGGCGAGGGCAATTTCCGCGCCCTGTTCGAATCCATCGAGGAGGATCAGATCCGCCGCGGCGTCATTGGCGAAAAGGCGGCCTGACCGGGAGCCCCGTCAGATCAGCGGATAGACCACGCCGACCCAGGGCAGCGCTCCAGTGGCAAGCGCTGCCACAAGGACCCAGGGCCTGGACGCGTCGATATCGGACGCGTCCTCGATCGGGCCGGTCGTGGCGAGGATCTGCGCGGAGCACAGCAGCAGGAAGCACATCGCCACGTTGCCGAGATGGCGGGCATAGTCGAAGGTGATGAGGTTCGTCACCAGGAAGCCGCCGAGAACGGCGATGGCCACCACCAGATAGGCCTTCGCCAGCGTCGGATTGGCCGCGTGAAGGACGCGCTGGCGCCGCACCAGGAAGGCCAGGACCGGCCAGTGGATCAGCACAATGGCCGCATAGATCGGCAGCCGCGCGACGTGGCCTGGCAGAATGGCGAAGGTGCGCGGCAGTTCATCCGCAATGGTCGCGTACCACATGAAGGACTGGTCTTCCGGCACAGGCTGCAGGGCCCGCCCGCGGACCTGCTCGAGGAAGACATCGACCGGGACGGTCGGGACCGCGAAGCACAGAAGGTAGAAGAACAGCCCGATCAATCCGATGAGCGACGCGCCCATCAAGGCACCGTCGCGCATGGCCAGCCCGCCCGGCTGAGCGACTGCGCGCAGCAGCAGGATGCCGTAGATGGTCGGGATATAGATCGTCGCGTGGAGATGATGGATGAACAGCAGCGCCGCGCTCGCAACGGCGATCAGCACATGGGTCGCGGCACGCAGCGGCATCAGGACGGCCAGCATGGCGACGATGGCGCCGAGCACGTCGAACTTGCCGAGATTGCCGATGAAGTTCTTGAACAAGAGCGGCGAGCCGAACAGGAAGCAGGCGATCACCAGCGTGTCGACCCGTCGCGCGCGGAAGCAACGGCTGAAGATCAGGATGGCGAGGCCCATGCAGACGGCGATCGCAAGGCCGCCCTCGAGCCGCACGACCCAGGGGGCGACCTCTTCGGTGAAGCGCGCATAGATGTTGCCCACCAGTCCCCGGCGGATGAGCCCACTCTCATAGGTCACCAGGCGGTGGATATATTCGGAGTCCGGCACGGGCGTCAGCACGCGGTGCAGGATGATGATCGCGAACGCCAGCACGTTCACCCCGGCAACGCCCAGATAGGCGATTGCCGCGTCCAATCGAGGCAACGTAATCGACGACATGCACCTTCCCTAGCCCGGAAGGTGCGTAACAGTGTGTTTCTGGTATCGCAATACGCACTGCCACTGGGCGCGTGCCGATCGCCAGCGAGACTGCAGATCGGTATTGGCGCGCCGTGACCTGCGTACCGGTCACGTGACTTCAAACTGGTCTTGCGGCGTGCAGGATGGCAGGGTCTGGCCCAGGTGCAGCCCCCTTGTTACAGCAGCCCGATGAAATGTCTTAGCATCACCGAACGCATCGTCTTCGACTGGCCGCGCAGCCGGTTCCTGACCGTCCTCCTTGCAGCAATGCTGGTGAAAACGGGCATCTGGCATATCCCGAATCTCTACTACTCACTCAAAATCGCGCAGAATCCCTTTGCCGTCGCGATCGCCGATCCTGGCGGCCAGTACCTCACGACAAGCTGGCTGGCGCCGGTCATCGCAAGGCTGCTGGGCGCGACATCGGAAGGCCCGTTCCTGCTCGTGAACCTGGGCTTTGCGGTCGCGTTCACGACGCTTTTCCTGTCGCTGACCTTCGCGCGATTGGCGGAGCGCGAGGCTCGCATCGCCATCGTCATCTTTGCGGCGCTCCCCGTTTCCGGGACCGCCTATTTCTGGGTCGGCAATGACGGCCTGACGCTCCTGCTGCTGCTGGCGGTCATGGCTTTGGGCGACCGGGCTCTCGCCGCCGCAGTGATCGGCATTGCGCTCGGCATGCAGCATTTCGAACAGGCCATGGTCAGCCTGACCCTCGTGACAATCGCGATATTCGCGACCGAACGTTGGTATGCAGGCCAGGTCCATTCGTGGCGCACCGGCCTTGCCGCGCTTGCCGGAGTGGCTGCTGGAAAGCTGGCGCTGATCACGATCTTTCACCTGTCAGGGATGGAGGTGGCAGGGCGCGGCGCGTGGTTCCTCGCCTATTTCGGCATCCAGCAGGAGCAGTTCTGGCTGCATACCCAGGTCATCATCTGGTCCATCCTGGGAACTGGCTGGCTCGTGGCGCTGCGCTACGGCGATCGCGGCCGGACCAGCATCCCCTTCTTCATCTGCCTGCTTGGGATCCTGCCCCTGGCCGCCTTCGTTGGCGATCAGACGCGCGTACTGGCGATCGTCACCTTCCCGCTGCTTTACGTCTTCTGGCTCGCCGACCGGGATTTTCTCGCCAGCCTGACGCGGAAGGAAGTGGGAGGCCTCTTCCTGATCTGGCTGCTCGTCCCCTGGATCTGGGTCTGGGGAGGGGAACCGAAATGGTCGGTATTCCCCTATGGCATCGCCTATGCCATCGCGAAGTTCACGCCATTCTACCAGTTGCCGCCTATCGATATCGGCAACTGGCCGTTTGGGCTGAGGTGACCGGCCTCATGCCGCCAGCCGGCCCTCGCTCACCGCGTGGCAGGCGACCGTGCCGAACTGGTCAGTGACGGCTGCCGGCATTTCCGTCTTGCAGCGGCCATTGGCCAAGGGGCAGCGCGGATTGAACGGGCAGCCCGGCGGCGGCGTGATCGGATTGGGAATCTCGCCATCGACCGGCTTGCGGGCGCGGCCGGACATCTCGAGATCCGGCACGGCATCCAGCAGCATCCGCGTATAGGGATGGCGCGGGTTCTGGAACATCTCCTTGGCCGGTGCCACCTCGACGAGGCGGCCGAGATACATGACGCCGATGCGCGTCGCCATGTGCCGGACCACCGCCAGATTGTGCGAGATGAACAGATAGGTCAGGCCGAACTCGTCCTGCAGGTCGCGCATCAGGTTGAGGATCTGCGCCTGCACCGACACGTCGAGCGCCGAGGTCGGCTCGTCGCAGACGATGAATTCCGGCCGCGACGACAGGGCCCGCGCGATCGCGATGCGCTGGCGCTGGCCGCCGGAGAATTCGTGCGGATATTTGCCACCATCGGCGGGATCGAGACCCACCGTCTTCAGGAGTCGGCCGACCTCGGCCTCGATCTCCTGATTGTCGGTGATCAGGCCAAAGGCGCGGATCGGCTCGGCAATGATCCGATCGACCCGCCAGCGCGGATTGAGGGAAGCGAACGGCGACTGGAAGATCATCTGGATCTTCTTGCGCAGCGCCTTGAGCTTCGCCGGATCGTCCTTCTTCGCCATGTCGACGCCATCGATCACGACGGAGCCGGCGGAAGGCTCCAGGAGCCCCACCACCATGTTGGCGACGGTCGACTTGCCCGAGCCGCTCTCGCCCACCAGCGCGAAGGTCTCCTTGCGCCCGATGGTGAAGGACACGTCCTGCACGGCGCGCAGCAGCCGCTTCTCCTCGCGCTCCAGCACGCGGTTCAGCCAGGGCTTCGAGACGTCGAAGGTGCGCGAGAGGTTACGGATGGTGACGAGGGTGTCGGTCACGCCACGGCCTCCTTGTCATAGAGCCAGCAGGCGACCGCACTGTTGTCGACGGCGATGGGGTCGGGGCGCTCGACCAGGCAGCGCTCGAAGACCTTCGGGCAGCGCGGATTGAAAGCGCAGCCCTTCGGAATGGCGGTGAGCCGCGGCATCGAGCCTGGGATCTGCACGAGCCGGTCGGCATGGCCATCGAGCGTCGGGATCGAGCCCATAAGCCCCGACGTGTAGGGATGGCGCGCGCGCTTGATCACGTCCTGCACCGGGCCGATCTCGGCGATGCGGCCGGCATACATCACCGCCACGCGGTCCGCCGTCTCGGCGATCACGCCCATATCGTGGGTGATCAGCATCACGGCGGTGCCGTGATCCTTGCAGAGCTTCTTCAAGAGCGAAATGATCTGCGCCTGCACGGACACGTCGAGCGCGGTCGTCGGTTCGTCCGCAATCACCAGTTCGGGCTCGGCACAGAGCGCCAGCGCCAGCACCACGCGCTGGCGCATGCCGCCGGAAAACTGGTGCGGATAATTGTCGATGCGCTTATCGGGCGCCGAAATGCCGACTTCCGCCAAGAGGTCGATGGCGCGGGCACGGGCCTGCGCGGCGTTGAGCGGCAGATGGGTCTGGATCGTTTCGATCAGCTGCTCGCCCACCTTGTAGAGCGGATTGAGCGAGGTCAGCGGGTCCTGAAACACCATGCCGATGCGCTTGCCGCGGATGCGCCGCATCTGGTCGGGCGGCAGGTTGTCGATCCGCTCGCCCTTCAAGAGGATCTGGCCGCCGGCGATGCGGCCGGGCGGCTCCAGCAGGCCGATCACGGCCGTGCCGGTCATCGATTTGCCGGCGCCCGATTCACCCACCACCCCCAGCACCTCGCCGGGTGCGATGTCGAAGGAGATGTGGTCGACGGCCGTCAGCTTTCCCCGTCGCGTGGGAAATTCGACGACCAGGTCGCGGACAGACAGGACGGGGGTTGTCATCACAGGACTCAACGCAGTTTCGGATTGAGCGCGTCGCGCAGCCAATCACCAAGAAGATTGATCGACAAGGCGACCAGCACCAGGGCGAGAGAAGGGAAGAACAGAATCCACCATTCCCCGGAGAAAAGATATTGCTGTCCGAAGCGGATCAGCGTGCCGAGCGAAGGCTGGGTCGGTGGCACGCCGACGCCGAGGAAGGAGAGCGTGGCTTCCTCGATCACCGCGAGCGCCAGGTTGATGGTCGCGATCACCAGAACCGGGCCGACCACGTTCGGCAGCACATGGCGCAGCATGATGATGAAGGACGGCCGGCCCATGACGCGGGCAGCCTGGACATATTCCTTGTTGCGCTCCACCAGCGTCGAGCCGCGCACGGTGCGGGCATATTGCGCCCAGTGCGACAGGCCGATCGCCGCGATCAGCACCCAGAGTGCCACCTGCTCGTGCTGCGAGGCCGGGATGAGGCCGCGCGCCACGCCAAAGAACAGGAGGGCGATGAGGATGGCCGGGAAGGAGAGCTGGATATCGGCTACGCGCATGATGAAGGCATCGGTTCGGCCGCCGAGATAACCGGCTGTGAGGCCGAGCGCCACCCCCAGGACGACCGAGATCGACACCGCCGCGAAGCCGACGAACAGCGAGACGCGCGAGCCATAGAGAATGGCAGAGAACAGGTCGCGCCCCTGATTGTCGGAGCCGAGCCAATAGACCGTGTTCGAGCCCATGCCGGCATCGCCTGGCCGCGTATAGGCGTCGAGCAGGTTGAGCGCCGAGGGGTCGAAGGCATCCTGCGGTGCCAGAAAATTGGCGAAGACCGAGGCGAGCAGGATGACCAGCGTGGTGAAGGCAGCCACCATCGCCACCGGCGAATGGCGGAAGCTCCAGGAGAGATCCGAGTTCCAGGCCTTGGACAGGCGCTGGCGGAGCGTCGGACGGGCGATGACCGGTTCGGCCATGGTCAGTGCCCCCTCGCTGCGGCACCGCCGCGCAGGCGCGGATCGAGTGCGAAATAGAGAAGATCGACCGCGAGATTGGTCACCACGAAGACGAAGGCGACGAACATCAGATAGGCGGCCATGACCGGGATATCGACGAACTGCACGGCATTGATGAACAGGGCGCCCAGGCCCGGCCACTGGAACACGCTCTCGGTGACGATGGCGAAGGCGATGACGCCGCCGAGCTGCAGGCCAACCACGGTGGTCACCGGCACAAGCGTGTTCTTCAGTGCATGACGGAAGAAGATCGAGCGCTCCGGCACACCGCGAGCACGGGCAAATTTCACATAATCGGTGCGCAGAGCCTCGAGCATCTCGGCTCGCACCAGCCGCATGATCAGCGTCACCTGATAGAAGCCCAGCGTCAGCACCGGCATGATCAGCGACTTGAGGCCGGACACCGTCAGGAGCCCGGTTGTCCACCAGCCCAGATGGACCACCTCGCCGCGCCCGAACGAGGGCAGCCAGCGCAGTTCCACCGCGAACAGCCAGATCAGGCCGATGCCGATCAGGAAGGTCGGCAGCGATACGCCGACCAGCGACAGCGACAGGATCATGTGGGACAGGATTCCGTCACGCCGGATCGCCGTGTAGACGCCAAGCGCCAGTCCCGTCGCGAGTGCGAACAGGGCCGACAGGAGCGCCAGCTCGACGGTTGCCGGCAGCCGCTCCTTCAACAGGTCGATGACCGGCCGGCCCTGCCGGTAGGACACGCCGAACTGCAGCTGCGCGGCATTGGCGACGAAGCGCGCGAACTGCACCGGCACGGGATCGGCGAGGCCGAGGTCCCGCGCCAGCTGTTCCCGGTCAGCAATGGTCGCCTCCTGCCCCACCAGATTGGAGACGGGGTCTCCAACGAAGCGGAACATGGAGAAGGCAACCAGGGCCACGGCGAGCATGACCATGACCGCCTGCGCCAGGCTCTTCACGACATAGGCGATCATGATCGGATCCGTCGGGGAGCGATCACGAGCCCTGGAAGCGGAACAGCTTGAACCAGGCACCCGCGTCCGGATGCACCGCCATGTCGAGCCCGCCGCGCACCGCGTGGCTGATCGACTGGACGTGCAGCGGCACGTAGATCGCCTCGTTCTTGAGCTGGGTCTGGATCGATTCCAGCTCGGCATTGCGCCGGGTGACGTCCGGCATGGTCTGCAGCGCGATCATCCGGGCATCCAGCGCCGGATTGGAATAGCGCGTGCCATTCCAGGTGCCGTTGTTGGCCGAACGCGTGTGGTAGAGGAAGGTCAGCACATATTCCGCGTCATAGGTCGGAATGCCCCAGCCGACGAGGAAGAAGTCGAGCTCCTCGCGCTGCAGCTCAGGGAAGTGCTGCGCCGCCGGCTTGGCAACCAGGTTCACCTTGATGCCGATCTGGCCCATCATGGCGACGACCGCCTGGCAGATGTTCTCGTCCGACACATAGCGGTTGTTGGTGCACTGGAGCGACACCGAGAAGCGGGTGTTGGCCGCATCCGGACGGCGGGGATAGCCCGCATCGTCCAGGGCCTTGTTGGCGGCCTGCACGTCATAGCGCGGCACGGCGCCAAGCGCCGCGTTGTAGCCCGAGATGAACGGCGTCCCGATATAACCGATCGGCTGGCCCTGGCCGCGCATCACCACGCGGGTGATGGCGTCGCGGTTGACGGCGATGTTGATCGCCGCGCGCACGCGCTGGTCGGAGAAGGGATTGCGGCCCTTGAGATCCGACGATTTCAGCTCGGCCGGCGCCACGTTGAAGCCGAGGAAGATCACCCGGTTTTCCGGCCCGGTGACCACCTTGATGCCCTGGCTCTGCTGGAGGCGGGCAATGTCCTGCACCGGCACGTCATGGACGACATCGACCTCGCCCGACAGCAGCGCCGCGATGCGGGTGGCATCCTGCTGGATCGGCACGACGATCAGTTCGGTCACCTGCATCGGGAATTCGGTGCGGCCCCAATAGCCTTCGAAGCGGCGCATGACGGTGCGCACGTCAGGCTCGCGCGAGACCAGCTGGAACGGTCCGGTGCCCATGGCATTGCGGGTGGCGCCATTCTCCTGGCGCTCGCGGATGTTCTGCGGCTGCAGCGCATTGTTCGCGGTCGCCCAGGCCTTCGACATCATGAAGATGTTGGTCAGGTTCTCGAACAGGAGCGGATTGGCCGCCTTGGTCTTGATGCGAATGGTCGTTTCGTCGACCTTGGTGACGCTCTCGATCGAGGTCAGAAGGCCCCGGTAGTCGGAGGTCGGCATCCGCGCCCGCTCGAACGAGAAGACCGCGTCATCGGCGGTGAAGGCCGAGCCGTCGTGGAACTTGACGCCCGCGCGCAGCTTCACTTCCCACATGGTCGCGTCGTCGGGCAGGTTGCGCCAGGAGGTCGCGAGCGTCGGCACCAGCTTGCCGTCATAGCCGCGGATCACCAGCGGCTCGTAGATCTGATGGGCGACATTGGAGGTCGGCCCGATATTGGCCGACATCGGATCGAGTGTCTGGGCGTCGACCGAGCGCGCCCAGCGAACGGTGCGGGCATCGACCGTGGTCGTCGCGAGGCCCGCCACCAGCGCCATGGCGCCGGCCAGCATCAAGGTTCCGATACGCATGAAGTTCCCCTGCAATCTCTGTGACGGCCGGTTGGCTCCGGCCGATCTGAGGGGATCATATCCAGCGTCACACGCGGTGTCATCGACCGCGAGTGGACGAAATGACGCGGATTTGGGCAAGGACAGAAAATGCCCTTCCCCGCGTCAGCCGGTTACGGCTTGATCTCGATCTCGATGAAGGCGAAGTCCTTGCCCGAGGCATTGATGATGTTGTGCTCGGCGCCTTCCTTGCGGAAATAGGGCACGTTGAGCGTCAGCGTGCTTTCCGACTGCTGGCCGCCCGGCAGTTCGGCAATCAGCTTGCCGTCGGCGAGCGGCACCACGACATAATCCCAGCCATGGGTGTGCCAGCCGGTCTCGGCGCCATCGGTGAAGTTCCAGCGCGTCACCTTGACCTTGTCATTGTCGAGAAGGACGTCCGGGGTAGCCGGCGCGCGGCAGGTGAAATGGCTCATGGATCGGTCCTTTCGATGCGGTCGAGCCCGGCCGAGCGGCCGGCGACGAGCCAGTAGACGATGCCGGCGGCAAGACCGGCGATGACGTAGATCAGAAGGCGCTTCGCCGTGAAGGCCGGCTCCTCGCCGAGGAGCGGATCGGGGGGGTCATCACCGGCCTGCACGACCTGCCAGGCGAGCACGCCGCCGGCCACCGCCAGCGCCAGCGCGCCATGCACGAGAACCGAGCGCCAGCGCCGCCACTCAGCGACGCACTCGACAAGGATCAGTGGCCAGAGCACGGCCGCCGCCTGGAAGGTGATGAGCCCGACAATGGCGGCCCCCGCCAGTGCATCGGGAACCCGCCCCTTGTTGAGGTCGAAGACCAGCACGATGGCGGACGCGATGGCGAGCGCGCCGAGAAAGCCGAGCGCGACGCGGAACAGCCGGGTAGCGAGGAAGAGATAGCGATTCATCGTCGGCGACGTTAGCCGTCGGACCATCAACGGGGAAGCGCAAGGCAGGTAAGCGGGGCCGGCTTAGGCATTGTCATAAGTGTCGCGAACCGTACCGCCGGGCGGACCTGAGTCCCCTCCCCCCGCTTGCGGTGGGGAGGGTTAGGGTGGGGGGGTGGCTCCACCAAGCTCAAATGGCCCCCCACCCCCACCCCCACATGCCGCTTTCGAGAAGCGCACTGGCCTGTCGTCAGAATGACGCGCTGACAAGACCAGCGCGCGGCATGACACCCCTCACCGCACCACCGCGCCGTAGATCAGGTTCTTGAACAGCATGCGCGTGTGCCCGCGGTTCGACGGGCCCTGCGCCATCAGGATGCCGACGATCTGCTCGGTCGGATCGATGGTGAAGCTGGTGCCCCAGGCGCCCGCCCACATGGCGTCACCCGTCGAGCCCGGAGCCACTGCGAAGCCCTGCTGCAGGCGCACCGCGAAGCCGAGGCCGAAGCCATAGCCTGGTCCCGTCGAGGCCGCCGTGGTGCCGCCCATGCCGATCGTGTGGTTCGACAGCATGAACTCCACCCACTTCTTGGAGAGGTAGCGCCGGCCCTGGAACTCGCCGCCGTTCAGGATCATCTGGGCGAACTTGAAATAGTCCTCGGCAGTCGAGACCATGCCGGCGCCGCCCTTGAAATACTGGCCGTGATCCGCCGGGTTCTCGAAGATCCGGTAGGATTTCAGCATGGCCGCCTTCAAGGGATCGGCGTCCAGCGCCTCGGCCAGCCGCGAGCGGCGGCCCTCCGGCACGAACCAGCCCGAGTCGGCCATGCCGAGGGGATCGAGCAGCATTTCCTTGACCAGGACGTCGAGCCGCTTGCCGGTGACCCGCTCGAGCAGCAGGCCGAGCACATCGACCGAGATCGAATATTCGAAGGCCGTGCCCGGCTGATGGGCCAGCGGGATCTGGCCGAGCCGCCGCAGCATCTCGTCGCCCGTGATGTTCTGCTCACGCGCCTCGATGTTCTGGCTGTCGTAGAGCTCCTTGATCGCCGACGAGCGCACCGAGCCCGCATAGGAGAAGCCGGATGTGTGGCGCAGCAGGTCCTGCACGGTGATCGGACGCGCCAGCGCCACGTTCTCCGTGGTGGTGGTACCGTCCGCATTGGTCCGCCGCACCTCGACCTTGAGGTCGCGCAGTTCCGTGAGCCAGGTGGTGATCGGATCGGAGAGCTTCATTTTGCCCTCCTCGATCAGCATGACCGCCACCGTCGAGACGATCGGCTTGGTCATCGACGCCAGCATGAACACCGTGTCGCGGGTCATCGGCACGGTCTTGGCGGCGTCGCGGAAGCCATGGGCCTCGAAATGCACGATGCGTCCGCCCCGCGCGATCAGCGTCACGGCGCCGGGGAACATGCCGCGGTCAACCTGCTGGGTCATGGCAGGAGCGATGCGGCCGAGCCGCGCGCGGTCCATGCCCATGATCTGGCCACCGCCGCGCTGGTCCGGGCCGCGCCGGCCGTCCGGACCGCGCCGGTCTTCGAAGCCGCGCCCACCCTCCGAACCCTGTCGCGGGTCGAAGCCACGGGGATCATCGGGACCGCGGCCGCGCTCGAAGCCTGGGCTCGGCTGGGCGGACGCGGCGATCGGCAGGATGGCTAGGGTGGAGACGGCAAGACAGAGCGCAGCCGCGCTCGGGCGCCAGAACGTCATGGGATCCTCCCGGGATCGTTGGGTGTCGGTCAGGCCGGTCTTGGTGCCGGCATGGACCCAAGCTGACACCCGCGAGGGCGGAAGGGTCAAGCGCAGCCTATGCAGGACAGCGCATCGCGAAGGCTCGACCGCAGGGCGGCTGTCCCCACTGTCATGGCCGGCCTTGTGCCGGCCATCCACGACTTTGCCTCTGCACGCAGGGCCTCAAGACGTGGATGCCCGCCAAAAGGGCGGGCATGACGCGGGGAGTTTGGGAATGAAACCCCTGAACCAGGATCGCCCCTGAGGCACCGCCTCAATCGACGAAGGCCATCGCCCTGAAGGCGTCCTGTTCGGATTTCGACATCAGCTCGGCGCGATCCTTGGCGCGCAGGCGCTCGGTCTCGCTCTTCAGCTGGCCGCAGGCGGCGAGGATGTCGCGACCGCGCGGCGTGCGCACCGGCGAGGAATAGCCAGCCTCGAACACCACTTCCGAGAACTTCTCGATCTGCTCCCAATCCGAGCACTCATATTGCGTGCCGGGCCAGGGATTGAACGGGATCAGATTGATCTTGGCGGGAACGCCCTTGAGCAGGCGCACCAGACGCCTGGCATCGTCGATCGAGTCGTTGACGCCCTTCAGCATCACATATTCGAACGTGATGCGCCGCGCATTGGAGGCCGCCGGATAGTGCCGGCAGGCATCGAGCAGTTCGGCGATGCCGTACTTCTTGTTGATCGGCACCAGCTCGTCGCGCAGGTCGTCGCGCACGGCATGGAGCGAGATCGCCAGCGACACGCCGGTCTCGTGGCCGACGCGCTCGATCTCCGGCACCACGCCCGAGGTCGACAGCGTGATGCGCCGCTTGGAGAGCTGCAGGCCGTCCTGGTCGAGCAGGACGCGGATGCCCTGGACGACATTGTCGACATTGTAGAGCGGCTCGCCCATGCCCATCAGCACGATGTTGGAGACGAAGCGCCCGCCATCCTTCGGCACGAAGGCGCCTTCCGGTGCGCTCTGCCCCGGCCAGTCGCCGAGCTGGTCGCGCGCCACCACGATCTGGGCGACGATCTCGGCCGAGGTCAGGTTGCGCACCAGCTTCTGCGTGCCAGTGTGGCAGAACGAGCAGGTGAGCGTGCAGCCGACCTGGCTGGAAATGCACAGCGTGCCGCGGTCGCGCGTCGGAATGTAGACGGTCTCGATCTCGTGCCACTTCTCGCCGGCAACCGAGGGCGGGATGCGGATCAGCCACTTGCGCGTGCCGTCGGCTGAAACCTGTTCCACCACCACTTCCGGGCGATCCAGCGTGTAATTCTCTTCGAGCACGGTGCGCAGCGTCTTGGAGACGTTGGACATCTCCGAAAAGCTCTTCGCGCCCTTCTGGTAAAGCCAGAGCCAGACCTGGCCGACGCGCATGCGCATCTCCTTCGGCTCGATGCCGATGGCGGCCAGCGCCTCGGCGATCTCGGCGCGATCGAGGCCGACCAGCGAGCGCTTGGCCGGCAGCGGGCGCGGCGCCTCGGCGGGCGGGGCGACGGCGGCGGCAGGCTTGGCTTTGGACAGATCGAGCGTCGGCATGGCTTTGGGGGTTCCCGGCAAGGCGCGGCCTATAACACGAAAGGCCGCCCGAAGGCAGCCTTTCGACATCTTGGCCATGACGACGGCGTGAGCCGTCGGGGATCAGGCGATCAGGCGCATGCGCTCAACGGCATTCCTGGGCGACGCGATCGAGCGCCTGGCCAAGGCCGTTGAGCGAATAGGTGTCGGTGGTGGTGTTGCCGCGCCCCGAGGTGGAGCGCACGGTGAGCTGGGAACCGCCGCGCATGGCGGTGATCATACGGCCCTCTTCCGCGGCGTTCTTGATCCAGGCGCCCTTCTCCTGGGTGTAGAGCGCGAAACTGGTGGTGCCGACGGTGGCGGTGGCGTCGCCGCGCAGCGCGAAGCCGAGGGTCAGCGAGATCTCGTTGCGGACATTCTCACCGGGACGCGAGGTGATGAAGAAGAAGGCCGGATCGCGCTGCAGATTGCCGGGCGCGCGGGTTTTCGGCTGGGAGGCCGCGTAGCAGACCTTGCCGCGGGCCGTGGTGGAGGTGAACACACCCCAATCACCGAACTGGGCGACAGCGGCGCCCTGCTGGCCACCGGCCGCCGAGGCGGCGGGCCTGGCCGCAGTGCCGGCGGCTGGGCGGGCTGCAGCCGCAGCGGGCCGCGCGGGCTGGGTCGCCTGCGCTGGCTGTCGCGGCTGGGTCTGCGCCTGGGCCGAGGCCTCGGTGGCAATCCCGAGGGCGAAAGCCGGAACGGCGAGAAGGGCAAGAAGACGGATTGGGCGCATCGCGTGACTCGGCATGATCATGGGGCGCGGCAGCTCGAGGGCGCCAGAAAGGCGGCTCCGCCGGTAACACCCCGTAAGCTTTCGGAGATCAAGGTAAACATGCGGTAAAGAACGGCCTGATTCCTGACGAACGGGCGCGCAAAAGGCAAGACGGCAAAGCCTCGATCCAGCGCGTTGGATGCGCTAATCACCAGCCAAAGCGGGCAAGACGATGGCGGAACCGGTTCCCTAACGACAAACGCCCGGCCAGGGACCGGGCGCTTGCAGGAATAACGCGGCAACCAGGGATGCTGGAAGGTCAGCCCCAGCTGCGGATGTCGACGAAATGACCTTCGACCGCCGCCGCCGCCGCCATGATCGGCGAGACGAGGTGGGTGCGGCCCTTGTAGCCCTGACGGCCCTCGAAATTGCGGTTCGAGGTCGAGGCGCAACGCTCGCCCGGCTTCAGCTTGTCGGGGTTCATGGCGAGGCACATCGAGCAACCGGCCTCCCGCCACTCGAATCCGGCGGCGATGAATATCTTGTCGAGGCCTTCCTGCTCGGCCTGTTCCTTGATCAGGCCGGAGCCCGGCACGATCATCGCCGAGACGGTGGAGGCCACCTTCTTGTCGCGCACGACGCGAGCAACCTCGCGCAGATCCTCGATCCGCGAATTGGTGCAGGAACCGATGAACACCTTGTCCAGGCGGATGTCGGTGATCTTGGTGCCCGGCTTCAGGTCCATATAGTCGAGCGCGCGCCACTTGGAGCTGCGCTTGTTCTCGTCCTGGATGTCGTCGGGGTTCGGCACGGCGCCGCTGATCGAGATGACGTCCTCAGGCGAGGTGCCCCAGGTGACGATCGGCGGCAGGGCGTTGGCGTCGAGCACCACGGTGCGATCGAAATGGGCGCCCTCTTCGGTGAAGAGCGTCTCCCAGTACTTCTGCGCCATGTCCCAGGCCATGCCCTTGGGCGCCTTCGGCTTGCCCTTGAGATAGGCGTAGGTCTTCTCGTCCGGCGCGATCAGGCCGGCGCGGGCGCCACCCTCGATCGACATGTTGCAGACGGTCATGCGGCCTTCCATCGACAGCGCACGAATGGCCTCGCCCGCATATTCGATGACCGAGCCGGTGCCGCCGGCGGTGCCGATCTCGCCGATGATGGCGAGGATGATGTCCTTGGCGGTGACGCCGTCCTTCAGCTGGCCGTCGACGCGCACCAGCATGTTCTTGGCCTTGCCCTGGATCAGCGTCTGGGTGGCGAGCACATGCTCGACCTCCGACGTGCCGATGCCGTGGGCGAGCGCACCGAAGGCGCCGTGGGTGGACGTGTGGCTGTCGCCGCAGACGATCGTCGTGCCCGGCAGGGTGAAGCCCTGCTCCGGGCCGATGACATGGACGATGCCCTGGCGGATGTCGGCGGCGTCATAGTACTCGATGCCGAACTCGAGGGCGTTCTGGGCGAGCGCCTCCACCTGGGTGCGGCTTTCCTCGTCCTTGATGCCGAACTTGCGGTCGGGCGTGGTCGCGATGTTGTGGTCGACGACGGCGAGCGTCTTCTGCGGCGCGCGGACCTTGCGGCCGGTGGTGCGCAGCCCCTCGAACGCCTGCGGGCTCGTCACTTCATGGACGAGGTGGCGGTCGATATAGAGCAGCGCGGTGCCGTCTTCCTGGGTCTCGACGACATGGTCGTCCCAGATCTTGTCGTAGAGCGTGCGGGCCTTGGCCATGGATTGGGCCTCCGGATCAGCAAAAGGTGGCGGGTCTCATAGCCTTGAATGGTTCTCGAGAGAAGAGGCCTCAAGACCGATGCATGGCAGAGCCGATGTGGAACAGGAGCGAGGGCTCGCTCTGGCTGCTGGCGGCTGTGACGGGGAGATGAAAGAACCTCACCCCGACCCTCCCCTCACGAGGGGAGGGGGAAGGTCGCCCCTCACCGCGACCCGACGCGCTCGCAACGGCGGCGCACTGAGCCCCCTCCCCGCTTGCGGGGAGGGTTGGGGTGGGGTGAACCCCGTGAGATCAGACCCCGAAGCACCAGGCGAGCACGCCCTTCTGCGCGTGCAGACGGTTCTCGGCCTCGTCGAACACCACGGATTGTGGGCCGTCCATCACCTCGTCGGTGACTTCCTCGCCGCGATGGGCCGGCAGGCAGTGCATGAACAGCGCATCCGAATTCGCCGCGCTCATCAGCTGCTTGTTGACCTGATAGGCCTTGAGGAGATTGTGCCGACGGCCGGCATCCTCGTCGCCCATCGACACCCAGCAATCCGTCACCACGCAATCGGCCGCCGCCGCCGCATGATAGGGATCGGCTGACCAGGTTACGTCGGCGCCCTCGCGCTGGGCGGCCGCGATGATCTCGCGGCGCGGGGCCAGTTCCTCGGGCGTCGCGATGTTCAGCTTGAAGCCGAAGCGCGGCGCGGCCTGGATCCAGGATCCGAGCACGTTGTTGGCGTCACCCGTCCAGGCAATGGTCTTGCCACGGATGGGGCCCCGGTGCTCCTCGAAGGTCATGATGTCGGCCATGATCTGGCAGGGATGCGACATCTTGGTGAGGCCGTTGATCACCGGCACGGTGGCCGCATCAGCCAGCTCGCGCACCGCATTGTGGTCGAGCATGCGGATCATGATCGCATCGACATAGCGCGACAGGACCCGCGCCGTGTCCGAAATCGTCTCGCCACGGCCGAGCTGCATTTCGGCGCCCGTCAGCGTGATCGTCTCGCCGCCAAGCTCGCGCATGCCGACATCGAACGACACGCGGGTGCGCGTCGAGGGCCGCTCGAAGATCATCGCCAGCACCTTGCCAGCGAGCGGCTTCTCCGCCTCCGGGGTACGGCGCGTGCGCTTCAGGTTGCGGGCGCGCTCCAGGATCGCCTTGAGCTCGCCGGCATTGAAGTCACCGATATCGATGAAATGCTTGGGGGTTCCGGTGCCGGCGCTTCCGCCGACAACGGAGAGGGACTTGGCGGGGCTGGTCATTCGGCCGCTCCCCTGACAAGGCCGGCCTCGAGATGGCGCGCGGCGGTCTCCAGCCGATCGACAGCGAGTCCGATTTCCTCGTCGGTCACGGTCAGCGGCGGGATGAGGCGCAGCGCATTGTCGCCGGCCGGAACCGACAACAGGTTCTCCTTGCGCAGTTCCGCCGCGACCTCGGTATTGGCCACGACGCAATGTAGGCCGGTCAGCAGACCGAAACCGCGGACTTCGTCGAAGATCTTCGGATGGCGGTCGGCGACGCTGGCAAGCTTCTGCTTCAGAAGCAGCGACTTGCGCTGGACGTCGTCGAGGAAGCCGGGCGCCAGGACAATGTCCAGCACGGCATTGCCGACGGCCATGGCCAGCGGATTGCCGCCGAAGGTCGTGCCGTGGGTGCCGGGCGTGAAATTCGCCGCGCATTTCTCGACAGCCAGCACGGCGCCGAGCGGGAAGCCGCCGCCAATGCCCTTGGCGATCGACATGATGTCCGGCTCGATGCCGGCCCATTCATGGGCGAACAGTTTGCCGGTGCGGCCGACGCCGGACTGCACCTCATCGAGGATCAGGAGCAGGCCGTGCTTGTCGCAGAGCTCGCGCAGATAGCGCAGCTCCTCGTTGGACACGACGCGCAAGCCGCCCTCGCCCTGGATCGGCTCGATCATCAGGGCGGCGGTGTCCGGCCCGATCATCGCCTCCAGCGCCTCATGGTCGCCGAAGGGCACCTGGTCGAAGCCCTCGACCTTCGGGCCGAAGCCTTCCAGGTACTTCTTCTGGCCGCCGGCCGCGATGGTCGCGAGCGTGCGGCCGTGGAAGGCGCCCTCGAACGTGATGATGCGGAAGCGGTTCTCCTCGCCGCGCACGGCGTGGTACTTGCGCGCCATCTTGATGGCGCCCTCGTTGGCTTCCGCACCGGAATTGCAGAACAGCACGCTGTCGGCAAAGGTCGCGTCCACCAGCCGACGGGCCAGCCGGTCGCCATCGGGCACCTGATGCAGGTTGGAGACGTGCCAGAGCTTCTTGGCCTGCTCGGTCAGCACCTCGACGAGATGGGGATGGGCATGACCCAACGAATTGACCGCGATGCCGGAGCCGAAATCGAGCACTCGTCGCCCGTCCGCCGTCACCAGCCAGCTACCCTCGCCCCGCTCGAAAGCAAGTTCGGACCGCGCATAGTTCGGCATCAACGGGCTAATCACGTCGACCTCCTGTCGAAACTCCCGGGAGCTTCCAGATCAAACCGGTCGCCTGGAAAACCAGACTTCCAGAAACAATACGGCCGCCCTCAAGGGCGGCTCGGCACTGAAATTTATGCGGTCGAGACTGGTTAAAGTCAAGATTGGCGCGGGCTGCGAACGGCTGTCAGCCGCGGCGCCCCACCACCTCGCCGTCTTCCTTGACGAAGGTCTCGGGCGCCCCGTCGAGCAGTGCCAGCACCTCCTCCGAAGGCCGGCAGAGACGGGTCCCCTTCGGACTCTCGACGATGGGCCGGTTGATCAGGATCGGATGCGCCATCATGGCGTCGATCAGCTGGTCATCGGTCAGATCGGCCGCATCGAGGCCCAGTTCGGCATAGGGCGTGCCCTTTTCACGCAGAAGCGCGCGCGGCGTGAGGCCCATGGCCGCGATCAGCGACACGAGCTTCTCCCGGCTCGGCGGGGTCTTCAGATATTCGATCACCACCGGCTCCTCGCCCGCAGCCCGGATCATGGCGAGCGTGTTGCGCGAGGTGCCGCAGGAGGGGTTGTGATAGATCGTGATGGTCATGATGACACCTTTTCATGGGTGTTCCGGGAGCCAAGAAGCCAGCCCATCACGGCAAGACCGATGAGCGCGCCGGCAAGCTCGGCGCCGATGAACCCCGGCAGATCGACCGGCCGGATGCCGGAGAACGTGTTGGTCAGCGACCGGGCGATCGCCACCGCCGGATTGGCGAAGGATGTCGAGGCGGTGAACCAGTAGGCGGCGGTGATGTAAAGGCCGACCAGCCAGGGCACCGCATGGGACGCGAAGCGGATCCCGCCCAGGATCGTCATGACCAGGCCAAAGGCGGCGACACTTTCCGCGAACCATTGGGCCCCGCCGGTGCGCACCTTGGTGGAGAATTCGAACAGCGGCAGCGCGAACATCAGGTGGGCGATGAGAGTTCCAGCGACGCCGCCTGCGATCTGCGCCAGCACATAAAGCCCGGCCTCGCGGACCGGCAATTCGCCCCGGACGGCGAAGACCATCGACACGGCCGGATTGAAATGGGCGCCCGAGATCGGACCGAGCAGGGTGATCAGCACCACCAGGATCGCACCGGTTGGCAGCGTATTGGCGAGGAGCGCCAGCGCCACATCGCGCGTCAGGGTCTCGGCCATGATGCCGGAGCCGACCACGGTGGCAACCAGCACCGCGGTGCCCAGCGCCTCGGCGGCGAGCCGGCGCGGCAGATCGAACACACTCACGACCGGTCCCCACCCATGGGAGAGGTCGCACCCTCAAGCCGCCCGATCTCGTCGAGCCGGCTCTTCAGCACCATGCGATCGAGGGTGTCGAGCGGCAGCGCCACGAAGACCGAGATCCGGTTCTTCAGGTAGCGGAACGCTTCGTTGAAGGCCCGCTCCTTCTCCACCTCGCTGCCCTCGACCGCTGCCGGATCGGGAATGCCCCAATGGGCGGTCATCGGCTGGCCCGGCCAGACCGGACAGGCCTCGCCGGCGGCATTGTCGCAGACGGTGAAGACGAAATCGAACTTCGGACCATCCTGATTGGCGAACTCGTTCCAGCTCTTCGAGCGCATGCCCTCGGTTGGATAGCCAAAGGCCTCCAGCGTCTTAAGAGCCAGGGGATTGACCACGCCCTTCGGCTGGCTGCCGGCCGAGTAGGAACGGAACCTGCCCATGCCTTCCTTGCGCAGAATGCTCTCGGCCAGGACCGACCGGGCAGTGTTGCCGGTGCAGAGAAACAGGACGTTGAAGATGCGTGTTGTCATGAGCTTGGTTCCGTGACGGCGCAGCAGGGCGACAATTCGTTGATCAGCGGCATGCACAGGTCCGCCCGTCCCTGGCAGCAGTCCCGGAACAGGTAGACCGTCACGGCGCGCAGCGTGTCGATCTCGGCGTGATAGACGATCGATCGGCTATGCCGCTGCGACCGGGCAAGCCCCGCCTGAACAAGAATGGCGAGATGGGCGGACAACGTGTTCTGCGGCACGCCGGCAAGCCTGGCGAGATCACCCGCGGCGATACCATTGGGCTCGGCCGCCACCAGATGGCGGAACGCATCAAGCCTGGTCGGCTGGGCGAGGGCTGCCAGAACCTTGATGGCTTCGGATTTTTCCATATATCCAGATAAGCCGATCCATATGACGAGCCCATGACACCAAGCCGACGCTGAACCGGCGTCGCGTGCAGACTCCAAGCTGTCTCATCAAATTCGGGGAATGTGACTCAAAAAGCACACCCTCGCTAACACATTGGTAAGACTCTCGCTTCGAGTCCCGCATGCCCGACCACCCCTGTGGATGGATTCGCCGACAGCCCGAACCCCTTGGGGAAAACGGCTGTTCCCGACCCCGGACTCTTGCACCAGATTCAATCGATAGCGTAGTGTCCGGCCGTCGGCATACGACATCTCGTGTGGCGGCCACATCATTCACGTAACGGCGTCTTCAGTGACGGCACCATTGGTGCCGGCGCGCGTTGTTCGATTCAAAGCCACCCGGGCGTATGCCCAGTGAGGAGACAGCATATGCAGCTGCAGTGGACCGACGACCGGGTTGAGCTCCTGAAGAAGCTCTGGAACGACGGCCTGAGCGCCAGCCAGATCGCTGGCGAGCTGGGCTCGGTCACCCGCAACGCCGTCATCGGCAAGGTTCACCGGCTCGGCCTCTCGGGCAGGGCGAAGACACCCTCCTCGTCGGCCCCGCGCCCCCGCAAGACCGTCCGATCGGCGCCCTCGGCGCCGCCGCGCCCGTCCATGCCGGCCTCGCGCGGCAACACCGCGCTGAAGCCGCGGCCCGCACCCGACATGATGCCCGACCTTCACGTCGAGCCGCTGCCCGAGTTCGACAATGTCGTGCCGATGGGTGAGCGCTGCACGATCATGGAGCTGAAGGAATCCTCCTGCCGCTGGCCGATCGGCGATCCGGGCAAGGACGAGTTCCGCTATTGCGGCGCGCGCTCGTCGACCGGAATGCCCTATTGCGCCTACCACGCGCGCATCGCCTACCAGCCGGTCGTCGACCGCAGGCGCGACCGCCGGGCCATGGGCGCCCGCTGATCGTCATCGACTGTCGGAATGAACAGGGCGCGCCTCGGCAAGGGGCGCGCCCTTTTTTATTGGGCGCTCAGAACGGCCCCATCCGCTCGACCACCAGATAGCCGGCGAGCAGCGCGAGGCCGAAGATCACCACCACCAGAGCTGCCGCCACTTCGGCGAGGCTCATGGCAACAGTGAGCGCGCCGGGCCTGGCCGAGGCAAGCCTGACGGCGAGCGCCTTGGCGCTGGAGGCGATCGAGGCGATCACCGCGACCGTGATGGCGGTCCCCACCGCCATGGCGAAAGCCGAGGCGACCCCGGCATAGACGATGCCCTGCGCCATCGAGAAGACCAGCACCAGCACGGCGCCGGTGCAGGGCCTGAGGCCCACGCTCAGCACGATGGCCAGCGTCTCGCGCCAGCTCGACAGGCGCTCCACCTGTTCGGCGGCGGGCAGATGGACGCAATTGTCGTCGCAGGCGAGCCCGGAGACCGGTCGGCCCTGCCGCCAGGCCTGGAAGCGCACCCAGAAGGCCGAGGCCTTGGACCAGAGCAGCCTGAGACCGATGGCGGCGATCAGCCCGTAGGAGAAGATCTCGATCCAGTTGACCACCTGCCCCATCGTGCGGGCGGTTGCGCCGAGCACGAGCGCCAGGATTCCAACCAGCGCAATGGCGGTGACAGCCTGCACCAGCGAGGACAGGGCGGCCAGGATCACGCCCCGGCGTATCGTTTCGCCGGTCGCCACGATATAGGACGAGATCACCGCCTTGCCGTGGCCGGGGCCAGCGGCATGGAACACGCCATAGACGAAGGACAACCCGACAAGGGAGGCGAAGGCGCCGGAATTGCCCTGCCGGATCGCCCGGACCGTGCCGGAGAGCTGGCGATAGAACATCGCCTGCTGCTCGATGATCCAGCCGACCAGGCCGCCGGGGCCTGGCGCTGGCGGCGCACCGCCGAAAGCCGAGCGGGGCGCCTGCGCCAGAGCCGGATCGATGAGTGCGAGGACGCAGACCGCAAGAACGAGGCATGCGGCACCCCGGCCGAAGGCACGAGCCATCACGGGCACAGCACCGTGAATTTGCCGGCGAATTGCTGGCCGAAATTGGCACTGGAATTCAGCGACTGGAAGAAGCTCTCCGACAGGGTACCGGGATTGGCGGCACCGCCGCGCGGAGCGGTATAGTCGATCCGGCATTCGGCCGGCGCCGAGACCAGCCGCATCGGCTCGCCCTCGGCCGGCGTGAACGCGACGAAGAAGTCGGGATCGTAGATCTCGACTGTCATCGGCCGCCCTGCGCCCTTGAACGGGGTTGCGATCGGCGCGGTGAAATGCAGGACCAGCTTGCCGTCCTTCACCTCGCCCCAGGCATCGCGCGGCGTACCGAAGGACACGAACCGCCGCTCATGGCGCATCACCGTGAAGAACTTCTGCTGGGCGAGGTTCTCGACATTGATCTTGGTGAGCTCGGCCAGTTCCTCGCGGGAATATTGCCCGTCACGGTTGGTATCGAGCCCCTGCAGCGCGAAGCTCGAATACATCTCGTCGAAGGTCCAGGCATGCTCCAGGCCGACGACCTGACCCTGGGCGTCAAACACCAGATGCGCCTCGGTCTCCACCGTGACATGCGGATGGGCGCTGACCGGCTGCCACCACAGGACGGTGGCAAGAGCGGCAAGGGCCAGCGTGATCGGCTGGAATCGCGGCACGGGATGTCCTCGGCAGTGAAGCGCCAGACAAAGGCGCTGAACACGGCCAAGATATGGCGAATGTCGCGCCCCGTGACCAGCGGCGATGCCGTCGCACCGAAAGGTGAGCAGCCTCAGGCCGGATTGTCCTTGGTGACGAGGCGTCCCTCCTCGGCCTTGAAGAAGAATTGCGACGCCACCAGCCAGCCTTTCAGCGGCCGGAGCGGCGGAATGCAGGTCAGCAGGCCGAACGGCAGGGTGGTGACGAGATGCACCCAGACCGGGGCCTGGAAGCTCACCTCCAGCCAGAGCGCCAGGATCACGCAGGGCACGCAGGCGAACATCATGACGAAGAAGGCCGGACCATCGGCCGGATCGGCGAAGCTGTAGTCCAGCCCGCAGACCTCGCAGCTCGGTGCGATCTTCAGGAAGCCGTCGAACAGATGCCCCTCACCGCAGCGCGGACACCGTCCGAAAGGCCCGGTCTTCATCGGCGACAGCGGCGGCCATTCATGCTCGGTCATGGTGGAAACTCCCTGCATGGATAAAATCCATACAAACTCTTGACTTGCAGTATTTTGTATGTATTTCGATTGCAGACAATGTCAAGGAGAACAGCCGCGATGGCGGACTGGATGCCGTCGCTCGCCGGCAGGCGCGGCCCGAAATATCTGGCGCTGGCGGCAGCACTGGCCGAAGACATCGCGTCCGGCCGGCTCGCACCGGGCGCCCCCTTGCCGCCGCAGCGCGAACTGGCAGCCCGCCTCGGCATCGACCTCACCACGGTGACGCGCGCGCTGAACGAGGTGAGACGCGACGGTCTGATCGAGGCGGCCGGTCGGCGCGGCAGCTTTGTCCGCGATACGAAGACCCGCAGCCCTGCGCCCGCCATCGGTGCCGCTGTCGACCTCTCCATGAATCTGACGCCCCACCCGGCGAGCCTGCATCTCTGCGAACGCCTGCGGGACGGCTATCGCACCGTGCTGGAGGCACCCGATGCGGCGGCCCGCCTGCACTATCAGGAACCCGGCGGCGCGCTGACTGACCGATCGGCCGCCGCCGAGTGGCTCAGGCCGAGGCTCGGTGCGATCGAGGAAGATCGCGTGATGGTGGCCGGTGGCGCGCAGGCCGCGCTGTCGGCGATCTGCCATCAGATCCTGGCACCGAACAGCACGGTGATCGTCGGTCGCGCCACATTCCCCGGCATGAAGGCGCTGATCGAGGCGCGCGGCTACCGGGCGGTGGCCTGTGAAGCCGATGGCACCGGGCTCGATCCCGACCATCTCGAACAGCTCTGCAGAACGGAGCGACCCGCGGCGCTCTATTGCGTGCCGACCCTCGACAACCCGACGACCGCGACGCTGCCGGTCGAACGCCGGCAGGCCATTGCCAAGATCGCCCGCGCTCATGACCTGACGATCATCGAGGACGATGCCTATGGCGCCCTTGTCCCCGACCCGCTTGCCGCGATCGCCACGCTGGCACCGGAGCGCACCTGGCACATCGCGAGCCTCGCCAAATGCGCGACCCCCGCCTTGCGGATCGCCTATGTCGTGGCGCCCACGGCCGGCAGCGCGCTGCGGCTGTCTTCGGAGATCCACGCGTCCTCGATCATGGCGCCGCCGCTCAATGCGGCGCTGGCAACGCTCTGGCTGAAGACAGGCACGCTGGCGGAGATCACCCAGGCGATCCTGCGGGAAACGGCGGCGCGACATGCCATTCTTGTCGAGGTCCTTGGCGGGCACGACCTTCGCGCCGATCCGCATTGTCCGCATGCCTGGCTCTCCCTGCCGCAGAGCTGGACGCCGATGGCTCTCGCCGCCGCCATTGGAACGGGCGGTCTGTCGGTCGTACCGGCCGAGGCGTTCGCCGCCACGCCGGACGCACCCCGTGCCGCGCGGCTGTCGCTGGGCGCTTTCGACGATCTGGGCTCGCTCCGCCGCAGCGCCCGCCGCATCGACGCGCTGCTTGCCGGGCCGCCCGGCCCCGCCGCCTTGATCTGACATCGGGACCGCTGCGCACGGCTCCCTTGATCCAGGCCCCTTGCCTGCTCCCATCGCCGGTGAAATGGTCGGCCCACCTGACCTAGCGCGACCTCATGAGGATTCCATGCCCAGCCCGACCATCGGCAACCTGACCATCGACAGCCGCCGTCTCTGGGACATGCTCATGGACACCGCCAAGATTGGCGGCACGCCGAAGGGCGGCATCAAGCGCCTGACCTTGACCGACGAGGACCGCCAGATCCGCGACTGGTTCAAGACCGAGTGCGAGGCTCTCGGCTGCACCATCCACATCGACACCGTCGGCAACATGACGGCGATCCGGCCGGGCAAGGATGCCTCGCTCAAGCCGATCGCCATGGGGAGCCATCTCGACACCCAGCCGACCGGCGGCAAGTTCGACGGCTGTCTCGGCGTGATCGGCGGGCTTGAAGTGCTGAAGACGCTGCACCAGGCCGGCTACGAGACCAACCACCCGATAGCCCTCGTCAACTGGACCGACGAGGAAGGCTCGCGCTTCTCGCCCGCCATGGTCGGCTCCGGCGTCTATGCCGGCACGTTCACCCAGGCCCATGCCGACGCGATCAAGGACCGCGACGGCGTCACCCTGGGCGAGGCGCTCGACGCCATCGGCTATCGCGGCAAGGTCGCCCCGGGCTCGCTGGAATTCGCCGCCTATTTCGAGCTGCATATCGAACAGGGGCCGATCCTCGAGGAGGAGAAGCTGCCCATCGGCGTGGTCAAGGGCGTGCAGGGCATGCGCTGGTTCAACGTCTCGATCACCTGTCGCGAGAGCCATGCCGGCACCACGCCCATGCCCTATCGCCGCGATGCGCTGGCGGCCTTCGCTGAAGCCGCTGTGGCGCTGCGCCAGATCGCCCTCGACCATGCGCCCTATGGGCTTGCCACCATCGGCATCGTCGAGGCGAAGCCCGCCTCGATCAACATCATCCCCGGCCAGATCGATTTCACCCTCGACCTCCGCCACCCCGACGCGTCCCAGCTGCAGACCATGAAGGTGAAGGCGCTGACCGTCATCGAGAAGGCGGCCGAGCGTCACCATGGAACGGCCGTGGTCAGCGAGTTCTGGGATTCCCCGCCTGTGGTGTTCGATGCCGGCTGCGTCGCAGCCGTCAAGGCCGCTGCCGACAAGCTCGGCCTGCCGACCCGCGACATGGTCTCGGGCGCCGGCCATGATGCCGCCTACACGGCGCGCGTCTGCCCGACCGCGATGATCTTCGTGCCCTGCAAGGACGGCCTCTCCCACAACGAGGAGGAGAGCTCGACGCAGGACGAATGCGCCAATGGCACGCAGGTTCTGCTGGAAGCGCTGATCGCCTACGACGCGAGGTGAGGCTGACGTAATCCTTCGAGGCTCGGCTTCGCCTCGCACCTCAGGATGAGGTGGGGAGAGGGCCGAGCCCAGGTTTCAGCCGACAGGGGAGCGGACACGATCCCGTCCTCATCCTGAGGTGCGAGCGTAAGCGAGCCTCGAAGGACCTCTTGCAGCCGTCGGAACGCGGCTTATCGGTTGCAACCTCTCCACCGTCATGGCCGGCCTTGTGCCGGCCATCCACGCCTTCTTTGCGAACGGCCCCAAGGGCAGACGTGGATGCCCGCCACAAGGGCGGGCATGACGTTCGGGAGTGCTGGCCTGACCATCCCCCCCTCTCCCACCCGCTTCCCATCGCTCTCCCCGGCTGCTAGACCGCGCTGCCGAGCGTTGCCGCGGAGGAATCCATGTCCGATATGCGCCTTGTCATTGCCGGAGCCGCCGGCCGCATGGGCCGCGTGCTGGTCCGTCTCATCCAGGAGACGCCGGGGCTGAAACTGTCGGGCGCGATCGAGCCCGAGGGGCATGTCGCGATCGGCGAGGATGCCGGACTGCTGGCCGGCGCCGGCCGCGCGCTGGTGCAGATCTCGTCCAATGCCGATCTGGCCCTCGGCCAGGCCGACGGCATCATCGATTTCACCATTCCCGCCGTCTCGGTGGAGCTTGCCGGCCTCGCCGCCAAGCACCGCAAGGTCCATGTCATCGGCACGACCGGTTTCTCGGTCGCCGAGGAAGAGGCGATCGCCTCCTCGGCGCGCATGGCGACCATCATGAAGTCGGGCAATTACTCGCTCGGCGTGAACCTGCTGCAGGCGCTGGTGAAGAAGGCCGCCGCCGCCCTCGACGAGGATTTCGACATCGAGATCGTCGAGATGCACCACAACAAGAAGATCGATGCGCCCTCCGGCACCGCGCTGATGTTCGGCGAGGCCGCCGCCGCCGGCCGCGGCATCGATCTCGCCCAACAGTCGGAACGCGGCCGCGACGGCCATACCGGTCCGCGCAAGCGCGGCGCCATCGGCTTTGCGGCGCTCCGCGGCGGCACCGTGGTCGGCGACCACACCGTCACCTTCGCCGGCCCCGCCGAGCGCATTTCGCTCTCCCATTTCGCCGAGGACCGCGGCCTGTTCGCCCGCGGCGCGCTCAAGGCCGCGATCTGGGCCAAGGGCAAGCCCGCCGGTCTCTATTCCATGGCCGACGTTCTCGGCCTCACTGATCTCTGAAGGACATCCAGCATGACCGAGCGGCTTCTCGTGCTCTCCCGCCATGGCGAGAGCGAGTGGAACCTGAAGAACCTGTTCACCGGCTGGAAGGACCCGGGCCTGACCGACAAGGGCGTCGAGGAAGCCAAGGCCGGTGGGCGCCGTCTGAAGGCGCTCGGCATCTCCTTCGACATCGCGTTTACCTCCGACCTGTCGCGGGCGCAGCGCACCTGCGACCTGATCCTCAGCGAGATCGGCCAGCCGAACCTCGAGACCATCCGCGACTGGCGGCTGAACGAGCGCGACTACGGCGACCTCTCCGGCCTCAACAAGAAGGAGACGGCGGATAAATATGGCGACGAGCAGGTGCACATCTGGCGCCGCTCCTATGACGTGCCGCCGCCGGGTGGCGAGAGCCTGAAGGACACGGTGGCCCGCGTGCTGCCCTATTATGTCGAGACGATCCTGCCGCGGGTGATGCGCGGCGAGCGAGTGCTGGTGGCAGCCCACGGCAATTCGCTGCGCGCACTGATCATGGTGCTCGACCATCTCGACAGCACGACGATCCCCTCACTGGAACTGAAGACCGGCGTGCCGCTGGTCTACCGGCTGAACGCCGATACGACGGTGGCGTCGAAGCAGGTGCTGGAGGGGTAAGCGAGCGCTTTTCCCTCACCTCTCGCAGGCACCCCACCCCAACCCTCCCCGCAATCGGGGAGGGGGCGGATGCCGCCAGCGGATGGTTCGGTCCTGTATGCGATAGGGATTTGCGGTGGGCGACAGGGACCAACGAGCGCGCTAGCCCCCCCTCCCCGCTTGCGGGGAGGGCTGGGGCGGGGTTCCCCTTCGAACCAAGCCGTCAGAAATACCGCTTCAGGTTCGCCCGGATCCGCTCGATCACCGGGCCGGTCTCTTCCGCCGGATCGAACCTCTTCCCGGTGATCGTCTCGAACGCCTCGATATAGACCGCCGCCGTCGCCACGATCACATCCTGCGGGATAGCCGGCACCGGATCCTTGTAGGGGTCGCAGCGCGCCACCACCCAGTTGCGCACGAAGTCCTTGTCGAAACTGTCTGGCTTCTCGCCACGTTCGAACCGCTCGGGATAGGTCGAGGCGCGCCAGTAGCGGCTGGAATCCGGCGTGTGGATCTCGTCCGCCAGCACGATGCGGCCGTCGGCATCGGTGCCGAACTCATATTTCGTGTCGACCAGGATCAGCCCCCGCTCGGCCGCCTTCTGCTGCCCGCGCGCAAACAGCGCGAAGGCGTAAGTCTGCAGCGTCTCCCACTGCTGTTTCGTCAGCAGGCCCTTGGCCAGGATCTCGTCGGGCGTCAGCGGCTCGTCGTGGCCGCCATCGAAGGCCTTGGAGGTCGGCGTGATGATCGGCGCGGGGAGCTTCTGGTTGGCCTTCATGCCGTCGGGCAGTGTGATGCCGTACATCTGCCGCTGCCCCTTGTTGTACATGGTCAGCACCGAGGTGCCGGTGGTCCCGGCCAGATAGCCGCGCACCACGATCTCCACCGGCAGGATGTCGAGCCGCTTGCCCACCACCACATTCGGATCGGGATAGGCGATGACGTGGTTCGGACAGATGTCGGCCGTCTGCTCGAACCAGTAGCGCGCCGTCTGGGTCAGTACGTGGCCCTTGAAGGGAATGGCGGCGAGGATGATGTCGAAGGCCGAGATGCGGTCGGTCGCGATGATGATCCGGCTGCCGTCGGCGAGGTCGTAATTGTCGCGCACCTTGCCACGGTAATGGTTCGGCAGTTCGGGGATCGTCGCGTCGTTGAGCACTTCGCCCGCGCGCCGCTTGAGGTCCGCCAGATCCATGTCCGTCTCCCGTCGCGGCGGATCATGCTCTGTCCGCCGCCGCGGCCCTCATAGAGCCTGATGGTCCCGGAGGACAAGGCCGCGACCTCATGCCACCGCGAAATCCACGCGGCTTGCGGGCGCGTTGCGGTCGAAACGCTTGACCAGCAGGCTCGAACCGTCTTCGCTCCGGCACCCTCACACGCGAGAGCCCAATGGATACGCTCGTCGGCCCCTTCATCGAGTTCGTCAAGGCCAACCAGGCCTGGGCCCCCGCCATCATCTTCGCGCTGTGCTTTGCCGAATCCCTCGCCGTGCTGTCGCTGATCGTGCCCGCCTGGGCGATGATCGTCGCCTTCGGCCCGCTGATGGGCACGGCCGGAATTCCCTTCACGCCGATCCTGATCGCGGCCGCCCTCGGCGCCGCAGCCGGCGACTGGATCTCCTACTGGTTCGGCTACGTGTTCAAGGACAAGGTCGGCCAGATCTGGCCCTTGTCGAAATATCCGGACATGCTGCCCAAGGGCCATGCCTTCTTCGAGAAATGGGGCGTCTGGGCGATCTTCCTCGGCCGTTTCTCGGGGCCGCTCCGCGCCTCCGTGCCGCTGATCGCCGGCATGGTCGCCATGCCGCAGGTGAAGTTCCAGATCGCCAATGTCGTCTCGGCCTTCATCTGGGCCGGCGCGCTGTTGCTGCCTGGCAATTATCTCGGCCAGTACCTGCCGTTCCTGCACAAATAGGCCGGATTGGAAGAGGTCCGTTCAGCCCAGCGAGCCGCTGCCGAGCTTGTCCACCGGGAACCGCCGGACATCCTCCAGCAGCGCCACGAAGGCCTTCGCCACGTGCTCGGTCAGGAGCCGCCCGTCCGCCGGCGTGGCTGCCGCCGCATTGCCGATGGCACCCGCAACAGAGAGATCCTCGCTCATCCAGCCGAAGCTGATCGGGCCGGTTGCCCGCAGGCGCTCGTAGCGCGCCTCCATCGCCACCGCCGCCGAGACGAAATCGCGCGCCTTCGCCATGTGGACGAGGTCGCGCCGGAAATGCAGCATCTGCGACGTCTCGATGGCGCCGCCATGGATGCCGTGGCGGGTCTCCGCGTCCGCGAACAGCCCGTCGGGCTGGCCGAGCCTTGTCCACGAACATTGCACCACCAGCATGGAATGGCGCTGGCGCAGCTCCCGCGCGACGATCTCCATCACCGCGACATTGCCGCCATGGGAATTGGCGATGATCAGCTTCTTCACGCCGGCCCGCGCCACGCTGTCGCCAAGCTCGGTCAGGAGCCGGATCTGGGTCTCGGCCGAAATGGTCAGCGTGCCGGGAAACGACAGATGCTCGTCCGACTTGCCCATCCAGACGACAGGCAGGAACGTGACTGGCAGCCCTTTCGGCAGGATGTCGCGGACAGCCTGAAGATTGCCCTCGGCGATCACCGTATCGACGGCGACAGCCAGATGCGGCCCATGCTGCTCGACAGCCGCGATCGGCAGCACCGCGATCCATTGCGACGTGTCGGAGGTCCGGAACTCCTCCGTCGTCATCTCGGCCCAGAGCTGTCGCGGCAACATGGCCCTCAGTCCTTCTTCGCCGCGACGATTTCGATCTCCACCTTGAACTCGGGCCGCGTGAAACCCGACACGATCATCAGGGTGGAGGCCGGCGGCGGGGTCGGCATGTGCCGGTCACGCGAGGCCATGTAGCCGGCCATCTCGGAGCGGTCGGTGACGAAGGCATTGATCCGGACGATATCGGCGAAGCCCATGCCGGCATCGGCGAGCAGGTGACCGATCGCCTGGAAGCAGAGATCGGCCTGCGCCTCCGAACCCTCCGGCACGGTCGCGTCGGCAGCAATGCCGAGCTGACCCGAGCAGAACAGCATGCGCGTGCCGGCCGGCACGATCACCGAATGGGAATATTTGGCGAAGGGCGCGGGCAGCGCCGCGGGCGTGCGCTTGTCGAGCATGGTCATTTGACAATCGGCTGGAGCGGCAGGGCGGTGGTCTGCTTGATGCGCTCCATGGCGAAGCGCGACGTGACATTCTTCAGCGGCGCCTGGGCGATCAGCCGCTTGTAGAAGGCATCATAGGCATCCATGTCGGCCACGACCACGCGCAGCATGTAATCGACATCGCCGGCCATCCGGTAGAATTCCATCACCTCCGGCATGGCCGAGACGAGTTCCGCAAAGCGGGCAAGCCAGCCCTCGGAATGATCGGACGTCTCCACCGAGACGAAGACGGTAAGGCCGAGGCCAAGCTTCTTCGGATCGAGCAACGCAACCCGGCCCCGGATGATGCCTTCTGCCTCGAGCTTCTGGATGCGCTTCCAGGCCGGCGTGGTCGACAGGCCGGCGCGCGACGCGATCTCCGCGATCGACAGCGAGGCGTCCTGCTGGAGGACCTGGAGGATGCGGCGGTCGGTATCGTCCATGACGGGCCCATGATCCCAAAGTTTGACCGAAACGGTGCGGCTGCCCTCAGATTTAGACCGTCGCCCGGCCAATGGCGAGAGCGGCCATCGGCTGACCATCATCTCCGGGGCCGGCGGCAACCAGCGGTCCATTGTGCGCCGCAACAGATCGGCTAGTCTGTCAGGATTCCTCATGTCTGGAGGCACTCCCCCATGGCCACCCGCCGCACCTTCCTTGCCGGCCTCGCATCGACGCTCGCCGCGCCGCGCATCGGCCTTGGCCAGCCGCTGGAGAAAGTGACGTTCGGCACCAACTGGGTCGCGCAGGCGGAACATGGCGGCTTCTACCAGGCCGTCGCCGACGGCACCTATGCCCGCCACGGCCTGGACGTGACGATCGTTCCAGGCGGGCCGCAGGTGAACAATCGGCTCTTGCTCTCCGCCGGCCGCCTCGACTTCTTCATGGGCGGCAACCTGATCCAGACCGTCTCGGCGGTGGAGCAGAACGTGCCGACGCTGGCGGTGGCCGCCATGTTCCAGAAGGAGCCGCAATGTTTCCTGGCTCACCCCGGCCAGGGCATCGAGCGCTTCGCCGACCTGAAGACGCTGCCGACCCTGTTCGTCGCGCAAGCGGGTGTCGCCACCTTCTGGCGCTGGATGAAGGCCGAGCATGGCTTCCGCGACGAACAGGTGAAGCCCTACACCTACAATTCGCAGCCCTTCCTCGTCGACAAGCGCTCAGCCATGCAGGGCTATGTGACCTCGGAACCCTATTCGATCGAGAAGGCGGCAGGCTTCGCGCCCAAGGTATTCCTGCTCGCCGATGCAGGCTTCGATCCCTATGCGACGACCATCGAGACGCGGCGGGACACGCTGGCCAACAAGCCCTCGACGGTGCAGCGCTTCGTCGAGGCGTCGATCCTCGGCTGGTACGCCTATCTCTATGGCGATGCGTCGTCGGCAAATCAGCTGATCATGAAGCAGAACCCCGACATGACCGCTGACCGGATCGCCTATGCGACCTCCCGGATGCGGGACTTTGGCATTGCCGATTCCGGCGACACGCTGTCACTCGGCATCGGCGCCATGACGGAGGCCCGGGTGAAGGGCTTCTTCGACATGATGGTGCGGGTCGGGATCGCCAAGCCCGCGACCGACTGGCGGCAGGCCTTCGACGCGCGCTTCGTCAACAAGGGCCTGGGCCGGGAACTGCGCCGGACGTGAGCCGGCCCGGAACGATGTGACAAGAGGTCATTCCAACAAAAAAGCCGGCCCAAAGGCCGGCTCTTTCGAAATCCTGTTCGTCGAGGCTCAGTTGTTGCTGCCATAGAAGGCGGCCGGCCACGGCCACTGAACCGTGTAGCCCGGGGCGCCCCAGAAGCGATCGCGACCGACCTTGCCACGCATGCTCGATGACAGCGCGACCGGATCGCCATTGACCGTGTAGGGCGAGTAGAGAATGTCGGGCCGCATCGACATGCTGTCGCCCGGGAAGGCGACCTTCGGCGTCACCAGCCAGCTCGGACGGTTGACACGCACTTCGGGAACCGCCCGCCGGCGCTGCTGCGCCTCGGCCTGTTGGGTCGCGGCCTCAACGGTGAGGGCGGCGATAGCTGCGAAAAGGCCGGCGGCCAGCTTGGCGTTCATGAACGACTCCCGATGCGTCGCGGCAAGCTTAACCCTGCCGCGTGTCCCGGTCGAGAGCATGGACACCACTCGTTGACGATGTGTGACCGAAAGGCCGCGCTTTCACGCGGCCATCCGGACATCGCCCCGCTCGCCCCGGCCGAAGATCTCGACATCCGGCCAACGTACCGCCGCCCTGCCCGTTGCACCGACCAGGCCATGGGCACCGGCAAGCGCGCCGGGTGCCAGTTCCAGGCCGAGAAACCGCGCGCGATCGAGCGGTCCCGGCATCCACAGCCGGTCCATGCCCTGGGCCGAGAAACCGAACCGGCGATAATAGGCCTCGTCACCGACCAGGATCACCGCGCGATGGCCAAGATCGGCTGCACGGGCCAGCGCCTCGCGCATCAGGACAGCGCCGATGCCAGCCGACCGGATCTGCCCATCGACCGCGATGGGGCCGAGCAGCAGCGCCGGCCGGCCAGCGCCGAGCGTGACGTTCCACAGGCGCACCGTGCCGACGAGCCGCTCGGCCGAGAGCGCGACAAGGGCCAGTCCCTCGGCCGGCAGACGATCCTCACGCAGGCGCTCGGACGTCTTGGCAGAGCGGTCCGGACCGAAGGCCTGATCGAGCAGCGCGTCGCGGGCCGAGACATGGCGGGCCTGCTCGTCGGCGACGACGATGGCGGCGGGGGTGAAATCGGAGACATGCAGGCTCATGGCCGCGGTCCTTCTCTGGGCAAGAGACAGACGACAGCCCTCGTACCAAGACGCGCTTGGCCGGTCGGGACTTTTTGATTGTGAGGAAAACCCGCCCGGCATCACCGGGCGGGAAAAGTCTTCAGATGCAGATACTGTCCAGCGGCGGGAAGCCGTTGAAGCCGACCGTCGAATAGGTCGTCGTATAGGCACCCGTCGCTTCGATCAGCACCTTGTCGCCGATCGAGAGCGAGAAGGGCAGCATGTAGGGCGACTTCTCGTACATCACGTCGACGGAATCGCAGGTCGGCCCGGCCAGCACGCAGGGGACCTTGGCGTCCTCGTCGTGGATGGTGCGGATCGGATAGCGGATCGCCTCGTCCATGGTCTCGGCGAGCCCCTGGAACTTGCCGATGTCGAGATAGACCCAGCGCACCTCGTCGGTGTCCGACTTCTTCGAGATGAGGACGACCTCAGCCTCGATGATGCCGGCATTGCCGACCATGCCGCGACCCGGCTCGATGATCGTTTCCGGGATGCGGTTGCCGAAATGCTTGGTCAGCGCATCGAAGATGGATGCGCCATAGGCTTCCGCCGCCGGCACGTCCTTCAGGTACTTGGTCGGGAAGCCGCCGCCCATATTGACCATCTTCAGCTCGATGCCGCGCTCGGCGAGCGTGCGGAAGATCGACGAAGCGGTGGTCAGGGCCTGATCCCAGGCGCCGAGATTGGTCTGCTGCGATCCGACATGGAACGACAGGCCATAGGCGGTGAGGCCGAGACGATGGGCATGCTCCAGCACCTGCGGCGCCATCTCGGCAGCGCAGCCGAACTTGCGCGACAGCGGCCATTCCGCGCCTTCGCAATCCTGCAGGAAGCGGCAGAACACCTTGACGTCCTGGGCACCGATCAGCTTGGCCTGGCGGGCGATCTTCTCGACCTCCGGCTCGCAATCGACCGCGAAGAGGCGCACGCCATAGGCAAGCGCCCGGGCGATGTCCTTTTCCTTCTTGATCGTGTTGCCGAACGACACGCGGTCGGCGGCAACGCCGGTGGCAAGCGCCTGCTCGATTTCCACCACGGAGGCGCAATCGAAGCAGGAACCCATCTCGGCGAGCAGGTTGAGGATTTCGGGCGCAGGGTTGGCCTTCACGGCGTAGAACACGCGCGTGTCGGGCAGAGCCTTGGCGAAAGTCGCGAAGTTTTCGGCGACGACCTCAAGGTCGACGACGAGAATCGGGCCGTCCTCACGTCGGTTGCGGAGGAACTCGCGGATGCGGTCGGTCATGATAGCCTCCCCACAGGTCCCTTCAAGGACCCGAAAAGGGTTGAACCCATGGGCAAATCGCGCTTCCCGGGGCCGCTTTGGAGACGGAACACCGGTAACGGTCATCACCCGATGACGTTCGCCGAGACGTGATCACCGCTGGACCAGGCTGATGCCTGCCACCGGGTGAAACGCCTTCGTTTGGCTAGGGGGGAACCCTGACCGCACGGCCGGCAAGAAGAACAAGCCTCTTCAGTCGCCGGCTCTGGACACCGGCTGAGACCAAAAAAGCCCGATCGTCGTTGCTTCAAGTCGCGTCCTCTGCGGAGGGCAGAGTTCGCCGGTTTGCCTCCGGCTGCCGGTTAGGTATCGAAGACCCCGCGTCTTGCGACGCCCCTGGAACACGGCCCGGCAGATCTCCGGCGCATTCCCAAGTCTTCGGGCGGCTGTTCGGCCTCTTGTCCGAATGCCCACCAACCGGCACGCAACCACAGGCACGTGCGAAATTGGGCAAGGGGTAGATAGCAGATTCCGCCCCCCGTGCAAGACCTTTCATGCCTCCCGGAACAAGATTTTTTGTGTGGCCGATCATCGGCTTAACGAAGGTTCAGAAAGGCATCGCCGGTGGACAGGACAATCCGTCGCAGGCTACCGTCTGACGGTGTGATCCCCCCTCCAGTTCGAAGGCCCTCCCCCGCATGGCAGCAACCGTCGACCTCAGCGCGTACAAGGATGTTGTCCTGATCCTCGGCACGACTGCGGTCGCCGTTCCCATCCTCGGGCGGCTCGGCATTTCCTCCGCCCTCGGCTTCCTCGGCATCGGTGCCATCATTGGCCCCCATGGGCTCGGCCAGCTCGTTTCCGCACTGCCCTGGCTCCGCTATATCGCCGTGACGGACGAGGCCACCTTCGCCATGCTCGGCGAGCTCGGCGTCGTCTTCCTCCTGTTTCTCATCGGCATCGAGCTGTCCTACGAGCGCCTCACCCGCATGAAGAAGCTGGTGCTCGGCCTCGGCTCGGCACAGATCGTCGGCGCCATGACGGTCATTGGACTTGTCGCCTGGTGGGCGGGGGCAAGCGGCGCCGCCGCCATCATCATCGGCGGCGCGCTGGCCTTGTCGTCCACCGCCATCGTGGTCGAGCACCTCGCCGCCAAGCGCAGGCTGTCCAGTGCTTCCGGGCGCGCCACATTCGCTGTCCTGCTGATGCAGGATCTGGCGGTCATTCCGCTCTTGTTTCTGGTCGGTGCACTGGCGACCCGTGGCGGCGGCTCGGTGCTCGGCGGCCTCGCCATCGCGATGCTGCAGGGCGTGGTGGCCATCGCGGTCGTCGTCCTGGTCGGCCGCCTCATGCTGCGCCCGCTGCTGAAACATGTCGCATCCGTCGACGAACCGCAGGCCTTCATGGCCGCCGCCGTTCTCATCGTGGTCGGAACCGGCATGGTCACGGCCGCCTTCGGCGTCTCCATGGCGCTCGGCGCCTTCGTGGCCGGTCTCATCCTTGCGGAGACGGAATACCGCCGCGCGATCGAAGCGACGCTCGAGCCCTTCAAGACGCTGCTGCTCGGCGCGTTCTTTCTCTCTGTCGGCCTGTCCATCGATATCGCCATCATCATCAAGATGCCGCTGCTGTTCGCAGCCGCCTTCATTGGGCTGATTGCCGCGAAGATCGCTCTCCTCGTTCCGCTGGTGCGGCTGTTCGGACAGAGCTGGACGGTGTCGCTGCGCACCGCGCTGCTGCTGGCGCCAGCCGGAGAGTTCGCCTTCGTCATCATGGGGCAGGCCACTGGCTCAGGAATCATCTCCCAACCGCTGGCCGCCTTCATCACCACGCTGACCGCCTTTTCGATGGCGACCGTGCCCTTGCTCGACAAGCTCGGCCAGCTCTATGCCGACCGGATGAAAAGCGCCGTGCCTGTCGATCCGGCTCTGCTGGAAAGGCCGCCGACCAGTGCCGAAAAGCGCGTGATCGTGGTCGGCTACGGCCGGGTCGGCCAGCTCGTCTGCGAGATGCTCAAGGCCCACAAGGTGCCCTTTGTCGCGGTCGACCGCGATGCCCGCGAGATCAGCGACCTCCGCCGCCACGGTCACCCCGTCTATTATGGCGATGCCAACAACCAGGCCTTCCTCGAATCCTGCGGCATCAGGGAGGCCGCAGCCCTGGTCCTCACGCTGCACACTGCCGGCGCTCTGGACGAGATTGCCAGCCTTGCCCGCGCAATCCGCCCCGACCTGACGATCGTTGCCCGCGCCCGCGATGCCGACCACGCCAAGGCGCTCTACAAGCTCGGCGTCACCGATGCGGTTCCGGAGACGATCGAGGCGAGCCTGCAGCTCTCCGAAGCCGTGCTGTTCGACCTCGGCGTACCCGCTGGCCTCGTCATCGCCTCGGTCCACGAACGCCGCGACGTCTTCCGCAAGGAGTTGCAGGCGGCCGGCGCCGACCCGGGCCGGGTCAGCAAGGCGGTGCGCTCGAGGCTGGGCAGCTAGCCGCCTGTCTGACCGCGCGGCTGCCGGAGCATCGACCGGAGCAGGGTCATCTCGTCAACTCCCGGCCCGGTCCGCTGGAGCAGCGGTTTCAGTCGGCCATCGATCATCAGCATAGCGAAGCCGTGAACGAGCGACCACGCGCCCGCGATCTGCGCCGCCTGATCGAGGTCCAGGACCGAGGCGGGATTCGGCCGGCGATCGGCTGACTGGGCCAGCTGGACGAAGGATGCGTCAATGGCAGCCTTGAGCGCCGGGCGTTCGAGATCCAGCCGCTCGCCCCGGAACATCAGCAGGAACAGATCCGGCTGCGCCGTGGCGAATTCGACATAGGCTTCGCCGAACGCCAGGCCGCGCTCGGCCGGCGTTGCGGCGCCCTTGGCCTTGGCTTCCAGCGCGTCGTGGAAGCGGACGAAGCCCACGGCGGCCAGTTCGCTGAGCAAGCCCCGGATATCGCCGAAATGGTTGGTCGGCGCCGCATGGGAAACGCCCGCGGCGCGCGCCGCCGCCCTCAGCGTCAGGCCCTGAAGCCCTTCGGTGCGCAGGATGTCTTCAGCTGCCTTGATCAGTGCCTCATGCAGAGACCCGTGGTGATAGGGCGCCGCCCGCTCCTTTGCAGCAGCAGGGGCCGCGCCCTTGGCCTTCTTGGCTTCTATCATGACGCCCTTCAAAAAATGTTGTCACTGTAAATATTTTTGTTGACGCCCTGTCGGGTCATCGCTACAAGCATATTTACAGTGACAACATACAGACAAGGACAGCCATTGACAACCACGTCCCAAGGGATCGCCTCGCCAGCCTGACCTGATCCCGTTCCCTGTCATTCCAGTCCCTGACTTTCCCTTTCGCGGCCGGCACCCCGGTCCGCGCACGCCCTCCGCTTGCCGTCTCCGACCGAGGACGCCCAGCGGCAACCCAACAATCGGTCTGAAGGAGTAAGACCATGACCAAGACCCTCACCCAGTCCCTGCTCGCCCTCGCCGTCACTGCTCTTGTCTCGGCTGGCCCCGCCCTCGCCGAAGGCGGCATCGACAACGGTTTCGCCGGCACGCCGGAGCGCGACATCAGCCTGCAGGCTTCGCCCCGCGAGTTCCGCGGTCCCCATGCCCGCCCGCAGGCCTTCACCACCATCCAGGCGCCTGCCGCCCAGAGCCAGCTGAGCCAGCGCGACCGCAGCGATCTCGACCTGCTGCGCAACAATTGAGCCGGCTTCTTGTCCGGAACAGCCAAGACGCCGGGGGCGCTCCCCGGCGTCTTTGACATGCGCCTTCCCACGATCCACCCCACCCGCACGTAAAAACACCGCTTGCCGAGCCCCTGAACCTTTGCCATCATCAAGTGCTTATCGACGGCCCTCCGCCACACCGGGGGGCCGTGTCCGTTCCAAGGCCGTGAGGGCAATCGAGGACAGGATGAGCGTCAACAAGTCAGGCCATATCCGGATCACCTCGCATCCAGGAGCCGGGCAGGCCTCGCGCTTCGCCATTCACTGGGGCGCGGGCACGGCGGAACAGCGCGGACCGGTGGTCGCCACAGTCAATGCCGGCGCCGACCGCAACGCCATCGGCACCCATGGCGGCTCCTACGCGCTCTATCGCGCGCTCGCGGTCTCCGCCGGCGCGCTCAACCCGATCCAGCGGCCGGACCTCACCAATACCCATCCGGTGGTCGAGATCGGCCCCTTCCCGCAATGGTCGGAGCCCGGCCGCATCGTCTCCATCGACCCCTGGGGCCACCTGGTCGGCGAGAAATTCGGCAAGGACATTGCCGAGGGCGTCGATATCCGCCCGTCCATCGCCATCACCAAGGCGCGTCTGACCCTTCCCGAGCTGCAGCACGATATCGGCAAGCGGCTGAAGCCCGACGGTCAGATCGTCCGCGAGAGCGGCGACATCGCTTGCACCAAGATTGCCATCGATCCCGTCTGGTACCTGCCGGGCATTGCCGAGCGCTTCAAGACGACCGAGACGAACCTGCGCCGCACGCTCTTCGAACAGACCGGCGGCATGTATCCGGAACTGGTGACCAGGCCCGACATCTCGGTCTTCCTGCCGCCGATCGGCAACACCACGGTCTATCTGTTCGGCGATGTCTCGAAGCTCGGCGATCCCAGGACCTTCATCTCCGGCCGCCTGCACGACGAATGCAACGGCTCCGATGTGTTCGGCTCCGACATCTGCACCTGCCGGCCCTATCTCGTCCACGGCATCGAGGAAGCCGCCCGCGATGCACAGAAGGGCGGCGTCGGTTTCGTCGCCTATAACCGCAAGGAAGGCCGGGCCTTGGGCGAGGTCACAAAGTTCCTCGTCTACAATGCCCGCAAGCGCCAGGAAGGCGGCGACCAGGCAGCCACCTATTTCGAGCGCACCGAATGTGTGGCCGGCGTGCAGGATGCCCGCTTCCAGCAGCTCATGCCCGACGTCATCCACTGGCTGGGCATTCGCCGCATCGACCGTTTCATGTCCATGTCGAACATGAAGCATGACGCGCTGGTGGAGGCCGGCATCGACATTGTCGAGCGCGTGCCGATCCCCGCCGACCTCATCCCGCAGGATGCCTCGGTGGAGATGGAGGCCAAGAAGGCCGCCGGTTATTTCACGCCCGAGCTTCCGCCCTCGAAGGACGACCTCACCAGGGTGGTCGGCCGCAAGATCGAAGACTTCTGAGCGAAAAAGACATCATGGCCTTCGCCCAACTGGACGCGCCACGCGCCGCCCGCTCCCTCATGACCGCTTCCGCCGTGCGGGAGCGCGCGCAGAAGATGCTGACGCTCGGCCTCGACGACAAACTCTCTGCCTTCACGGTCGACATGGATCGCCTGCCCGCGACGGCCGACCTGGTGGTCGAGGTGATCCGCGCCAATTATCCCGACCTGAACATCCCCTTCCATGCCCGCTGGCGCCATTTCGTCGCCGGCGGCCGGGATCTCGGCCAGGAGGTGCTGGCCGGCATCGCCGATCCCGCAGCCCGCGGCCGCGCCGCCTTCGACCTCGCGATCGTCTCGGTGCTGCTCGATGCTGGTGCCGGCATGGGCTGGCGCTATCGCGATGCTGGGACAGGGCTGGAATTCTCGAAATCCGAAGGTCTCGCCATCGCCTCGCTGCGCATGGCGCAAGCGGGTGCCTTCGCCGACGACGGCCTGAGCCTGCGTGCAGACGCAGCCCGGCTCTCGAGCCTGACTGCCGCCGACATCGCCACCGGTTTTCAGGTGAGCGATGCCAATCCCCTCGTGGGCCTTGAAGGCCGCGCGTCGCTGCTGAGCCGGCTCGGTTCCGTCGTCGCCGCCAATCCCGCTGTCTTCGCCTCTGCCGATACGCCACGGCCCGGCGGCCTGTTCGACCACCTCGTGGCACAGGTGGAATCGGGCGCGTTGCCGGCAACGAAGATCCTGGCCGCTGTCCTCGCCCATCTTGGACCCATCTGGCCAAGCCGGGTGGTGCTGGGCGGCGTGCCGCTCGGTGATTGCTGGCATTATCCGCTGATCCGCGCGGGCGATGCCTCGGACGGGCTGATCCCGTTCCACAAGCTCTCGCAATGGCTGTCCTATTCGCTGATCGAGCCGCTGGAACAGGCGGGTATCACCGTCACCCATGTCGATGGCCTCACCGGCCTGCCGGAATATCGCAATGGCGGGCTCTTCGTGGACATGGGCGTGCTGGCTCTGCGCGATCCGGCCTCGGCAGCTGCCGCCAACAGTGTCGAATCCCTTCTGGTCGTCGAGTGGCGCGGCCTGACGGTTGCCCTGCTCGACGCCATTGCGCCGCTGGTGCGCGACCGGCTGGGGCTCTCGGCCGAAGCCTTCCCCCTTGCCCGCGTGCTGGAAGGCGGGACATGGTCGGCGGGGCGCAGGCTTGCACGCGAAGCCAGAGCCGATGGCGGGCCACCGATCCGGGTCGTCAGCGACGGTACCGTGTTCTGAGACGCGATAGTGATTCCACAAAGCCGGCAAAGCACCGGAGGGGCAGCATGAAGAACGTGACCGTGGTCGACCACCCGCTGGTCCAGCACAAGCTGTCGCTGATGCGCGACAAGACCCGCTCGACCAAGGGCTTCCGGCAGCTGCTGCACGAGATCGGCATGCTGCTCTGCTACGAGGTGACGCGCGACTTGCCCCTGGAAATGGTCGAGATCGAGACGCCGCTTCAGAAGATGATGGCGCCTCAGATCGGCGGCAAGAAACTGGTCTTCGCACCCATCCTGCGCGCCGGGCTCGGCTTCGTCGATGGCATGCTGGAGCTCGTGCCCTCCGCCCGCGTCGCCCATATCGGCCTCTACCGCGATCCCGCCACCCTCACCGCGGTCGAATATTATTTCAAGGCGCCTGAGGATGTCGCCGACCGTCTGGTCATCGTCATGGATCCGATGCTTGCCACCGCCAATTCGGCGATCGCTGCCGTCGAGCGCCTGAAGGAACGCGGCGTCAACAACCTCCGCTTCGTCTGCTTGCTGGCGGCGCCCGAGGGCATCGCCAAGTTCCACGACCATTATCCGGACGTGCCAATCTGGACCGCCTCTATCGACAGCCATCTCAATGATCACGGCTATATCGTGCCGGGCCTGGGTGACGCCGGCGACCGGATGTTCGGCACGAAATAAGATGGCTTGGGCGAATGCGCGTCAGGCCAAGCCTGGCGCTTTGCCGCTGCCGGCCGCGCAAACCACCAGCGACCGTTCACCTGATTGATGTCACCAGCCCCCCCAAACGCCAAAAGCCCGCCAGCTTTGGGGCTGACGGGCTTTCTGGATTGGTTGCGGGGGCCAGATTTGAACTGACGACCTTCAGGTTATGAGCCTGACGAGCTACCGGGCTGCTCCACCCCGCGCCACCATGGGAGGGACGGGCGCGTGGGCCGGTCCCTCAAACGCGAAGACCGCGCCTTGGGGGCGCGGTCTGTTGTCTGAACGAACGTGATGGTGTGTGAGTCTTGTCCTTTGCAGGCCTGGCAGCGACCTACTCTCCCGCGTCTTGAGACGAAGTACCATTGGCGCTGAGGAGTTTAACGGCCGAGTTCGGGATGGGATCGGGTTCAGGCTCCTCGCAACAACCACCAGGCCGGCGAAGGACAAGAGAAGCAAGCTGGTTTTTTGACGTAAATTCCGTTCGACCAATCCTCCAATAGGGAGGGCATTGGTCATGAGAGCGTTCAAGCCTATCGAACGATTAGTACCGGTAAGCTACACACATTGCTGCGCTTCCACACCCGGCCTATCAACGTGGTGGTCTACCACGGTTCTCAAGGAAGACCTCGTTTTGAGGTTAGTTTCCCGCTTAGATGCATTCAGCGGTTATCTATTCCACACATAGCTACGCTGCACTGCCGCTGGCGCGACAACAGCTCCACCAGAGGTGTGTCCATCCCGGTCCTCTCGTACTAGGGACAGATCCTCTCAAGTCTTCAACACCCACGGCAGATAGGGACCGAACTGTCTCACGACGTTCTGAACCCAGCTCACGTACCACTTTAATCGGCGAACAGCCGAACCCTTGGGACCTTCTCCAGCCCCAGGATGTGATGAGCCGACATCGAGGTGCCAAACGACGGCGTCGATATGGACTCTTGGCCGTCATCAGCCTGTTATCCCCAGAGTACCTTTTATCCGTTGAGCGATGGCCCGTCCACGTGGAACCACCGGATCACTATGACCGACTTTCGTCTCTGCTCGACTTGTCAGTCTTGCAGTCAGGCAGGCTTATGCCATTGCACTCAACGACCGATTTCCGACCGGTCTGAGCCTACCTTCGCGCGCCTCCGTTACTCTTTGGGAGGCGACCGCCCCAGTCAAACTGCCCACCATGCACTGTCCCGGACCCCGTTGAAGGGCCGCGGTTAGATATCCATGTCTACAAGGGTGGTATTTCAAGGATGGCTCCACTCAGGCTGGCGCCCAAGCTTCAAAGCCTACCACCTATCCTACACATGCCAACACGAATACCAGTGCAAAGCTACAGTAAAGGTTCATGGGGTCTTTCCGTCTGACCGCGGGAACCCCGCATCTTCACGGGGAATTCAATTTCACTGAGTCTATGCTGGAGACAGCGGGGAAGTCGTTACGCCATTCGTGCAGGTCGGAACTTACCCGACAAGGAATTTCGCTACCTTAGGACCGTTATAGTTACGGCCGCCGTTTACCGGGGCTTCGATTCAGAGCTTGCACCCCTCCTCTTAACCTTCCGGCACCGGGCAGGCGTCAGACCCTATACGTCGTCTTTAGACTTCGCAGAGCCCTGTGTTTTAGGTAAACAGTCGCCACCCCCTGGTCTGTGCCCCCACATACTGCTTGCGCAGCACATGGGCCTCCTTATCCCGAAGTTACGGAGGTAATTTGCCGAGTTCCTTCAGCATAGTTCTCTCAAGCGCCTTGGTATACTCTACCAGTCCACCTGTGTCGGTTTCGGGTACGGTCTAATGTGGGAGCTATTTCCTGGGACATCGCGGCCGCCCGAGAAATCCAATAATCCCGAACGACGGTAAACATCCGTCACTACCCACTGGCCCACGAATATTAACGTGGTTCCCATCGACTACGCCTCTCGGCCTCGCCTTAGGGACCGGCTAACCCTGCGCAGATTAACTTTACGCAGGAACCCTTGGACTTACGGCGACAGTGTCTCTCACACTGTTTGTCGTTACTTATGCCAGCATTCTCACTTCCGATACCTCCAGGCGCCCTCACGGGTCGCCCTTCACAGGCTTACGGAACGCTCCGCTACCACGCGTCTTGCGACGCATCCTAAGCTTCGGCTCGTGGCTTGAGCCCCGTTACATCTTCGGCGCAGGAACCCTTATTTAGACCAGTGAGCTGTTACGCTTTCTTTAAAGGATGGCTGCTTCTAAGCCAACCTCCTGGTTGTTTTGGGATTCCCACATCCTTTCCCACTTAGCCACGAATTAGGGGCCTTAGCTGTAGGTCCGGGTTGTTTCCCTCTCGACGACGGACGTTAGCACCCGCCGTCTGTCTCCCGAGTATTACTCCTGGGTATTCGGAGTTTGGTTAGGTTTGGTAGGTCTGTAGGACCCCCTAGCCCATCCAGTGCTCTACCCCCCAGGGTATTCACTCGAGGCACTACCTAAATAGTTTTCGCGGAGAACCAGCTATCTCCTAGTTTGATTGGCCTTTCACCCCTAGCCACACGTCATCCGAGTCTTTTTCAACAGACACCGGTTCGGCCCTCCAGTGAGTGTTACCTCACCTTCAGCCTGCACATGGCTAGATCACTAGGTTTCGGGTCTAACGCGACGAACTGAACGCCCTATTCAGACTCGCTTTCGCTGCGCCTTCGCCTATCGGCTTAAGCTTGCTCGTCACGCTAAGTCGCTGGCCCATAATACAAAAGGTACGGTGTCACCCTTGCGGGCCTCACCTGTTTGTAAGCGTCCGGTTTCAGGAACTATTTCACTCCCCTCGTCGGGGTGCTTTTCACCTTTCCCTCACGGTACTTGTTCGCTATCGGTCACTGAGGAGTACTTAGGCTTGGAGGGTGGTCCCCCCATGTTCAGGCAGGGTTTCACGTGCCCCGCCCTACTCGAGGACATACGATAGTTTACGCCTACGGGGCTATCACCCACTAAGGCCCGGCTTTCCAACCGGTTCGGCTTATCTTTCGTATGCCACTGGCCTGGTCCGCGTTCGCTCGCCACTACTAACGGAGTCTCTGTTGATGTCCTTTCCTCCGGGTACTTAGATGTTTCAGTTCCCCGGGTTTGCTTAAAACCCCTATTTTATTCAGGGCTTTATACCTCGCTACTGACAATTGGAAGCCAAAGACCGCACTTGATTGCTCAAGCACGGGCTCGGAGTTCCAATCATCGGAGGTGGGTTTCCCCATTCAGAAATCCACGGATCAAAGCCTGTTCGCGGCTCCCCATGGCTTATCGCAGCGTACCACGTCTTTCATCGCCTCTCAGTGCCAAGGCATCCACCGAACGCCCTTACGACACTTGATCGCTCTCATGATCGATGCCCACCCCTCGGCAGAAGGGTTCCGAACTCCTGAGTACGAGTATCGGATATCACGGGCATCGAACGGAATTTGACCAGCTTGCTTCATGATTTGACCAGGACTGGCGGTCAGGCACAGTCACACTGGAGACGGCTTGGCCCAAAGATCCCCTGTAACAGGAACCCCGGACACGACCGGTCAAATCACCTCTTCACGATGTCGGACAACTTCTGACCTGCTGACCCCGATGGGTCGGCTGGCAAAACCATTTTTCACTTGCGGATGAAACAGGGCGCTCAAAAGCCTCCTGGTGGAGCCTGTCGGGATCGAACCGACGACCTCATGCTTGCAAAGCACGCGCTCTCCCAGCTGAGCTAAGGCCCCGAGGAAGACGAGATCGCACTGCATGGGGCGCTCTCGGCGATACGAAGCCGTATCGCCTGACGCGCCGGTCGGCAAACCTTCTGGGTTTGCCGAGGCATGGTGGGCCTGGGAAGACTTGAACTTCCGACCTCACGCTTATCAAGCGCGCGCTCTAACCAACTGAGCTACAAGCCCGAAGCTCGAACATCCCTTCAAAACCGCTCAAAGCCAACCCCTAAGGGACCGGCCAAGCGATCATATCCGCAAGGAAAGAGAAACG
>NZ_CP039865.1:4865000-4974952 GCF_005160265.1 Phreatobacter aquaticus
TTCCACCTCGCGCTGGATGGTGACATTCATCACCCGGTCGATGCGCTGCTGCAGGCCGGCGAACGAGCGCGCCGCCGTCTCATGGCTGCGCTTCCATTCGCGCATGGCGGCAACGAACAGGGCGGCCATGGCGGTCGTCGGCCGCTGGGCCAGCGTCCGGTAGAGTTCTTCCAGGCTCTGGCCCGACCAGAAGACCTGCTCGAAGCGGTCCATCTGGTTGCGCGTGCGCCGGTACATGATGATCTTTTCGACGATGATCGCCCAGACCCAGATCGACGAGGCGATCAGGCCGAGCATCACGGCTTTCACCACCCAATGCGCCTGCATGAACAGGTTCCAGAGCGAGGCGTCGTGGGCGGCGAGGGCTGTCTGCGCTGCATCAGCGGGGTTCATGAGCGGCGATCCTTGTTCGGCACGGGTCCGGCTTCGAGGTCGCAGAACAATTCCCGCCACGGCTGAAGACCCACGGACGGCAGGCGCGATCCCTGATCTTTTGCGCCCAATCGTCCCCTGAAGGGTCGAAATGCCCGTTGAATGTGTCTTGACCGTGGCGCGGAACGTGCATCCGCGTGGTGTCCTACCAAGCCATCATTGAGGTTAATGACGGGTTAGGACTGCACTGCAACATAAAAATGCGTGAGATGCAGGGTTGGCATGGCCGGCGGGTGGGGAATTGCCGACACGCCGCTGCCGGTCCCCTCGCGGAGTTTACCCGCAACCACACTGACGTCACCCCCGGCGAGATGCCGAAGGCGTCGAGGGAAGGGGGTCCAGGGGGCGCTCGTCACACTCTCGCAACCCCGTGGATGGAACGGACCTGGTGGCCCCTGGATCCCCTTCCCTCGCTTCGCTCGCCGGGGATGACGGATGTGCGGGCGGAGCAGTCGAGCGGAGCAGCGGATACTTCCCTAACCTGACCGCCTCTCACCCCCGGATCAGCAGCATCAGCGCGCCGAGCGTCGCGATCGTCAGCATGCCCCAGCGCATGCGCTGCCGGTCGATATGGCGCACGATCAGCGGCGCCAGCCAGTAGCCGATAAGCAGTCCCGGCATCAGCACCCCTGCCCGCGCCACATCGATCCAGCCGAACCGCCCGGCCACCACATGCATGGCGATCATGATCGCATAGGCAATGATCCAGTAGAGCGCGAGGGTTGCGCGGATCTTGGCGGGGTCCTCGCCGGCATAGACGATCCCGATTAGCGGCCCGTGGATGCCCGACATGCCGCCCATCACGCCGGACACGATGCTGGCGCCGGCAATGTCGCGCGGCTGGACCTTCAGCCTGAGGCCCGACAGGGCAAGCCCGACCGCGATCAGGATCATCGCGCCGAACACGCGCGGCAGGTGAACGGGATCGATCCAGACCAGCGCGACGACACCGACCGCCGTGCCGAGCACCAGCCCGAAGGCGCCCCAGCCGATCTCGACCCGGGAGATCAGATGGCCGTTGCCATGGATCATCAGCGGCATGAGCACGAAGGCGCAGCAGACCGCCGGCCCCGGCACCAGCGTCGGCGAGACCAGGGCGAGCAGCGGTATCATCACCAGCGACAGGCCGAGGCCGAGCCCCATCTGCACGAGGGTGGCGAGCGTCATGATGGCGGTGATGGCGGCAAGCTCGCCCGGGCCGAAGCCGAGAAGGGTCATCAGGCAGACGGCGTCATGACGCGGCGGAGCGAGTCCGGAATGCGCATGGGACGGGCACCGGCCACAAAGGCGACGCGCACCTTGGCTTCCACCAGCACTTCGTCGCCGCGCTTCACCTTCTGTTCGAGGTTGAGGGTGGCGCCCTTCACCTCCAGCGTGCGGGTCTCGATAGTCAGAATATCGTCGATCCGGGCGGGGCGCAGGAACTCGATCCCCATCGAGCGCACGACGAAGGCGAAACCGGCCCCGGCCTCTTCCTTCGCCTTGTCGAACAGGTCGCCCTGGGCAACGCCCAATAGGCGCAGGAAATCGGTGCGCCCGCGCTCCATGAAGCGCAGATAGCTCGCGTGATAGACGACGCCGGAAAAGTCCGTGTCCTCGTAATAGACGCGGACGGTCAGATGATGCGTCTCGGCCTCGATATGGCCGGCGAGCGGACGGGGCTCACTCATCCTCGTCGCCCTTGAACAGATGGAATTGCGCGCCCTCGCGGCTGGGTTCGGCGAGGCCCAGATGCTTGAACGCATTGGAGGTCAGAAGCCGCCCGCGCGGCGTGCGCTGCAGAAGGCCCTGCTGGATCAGATAGGGCTCGATGATCTCCTCGATGGCATCGCGCGGCTCCGACAGCGCCGCCGCCATGGTCTCGATGCCGACCGGGCCGCCGCCATAGTTCAGCGCGATGGCCTTCAGATAGCGCCGGTCCATGGCGTCGAGGCCGGCCTCGTCCACCTCCAGCCGGGTCAGCGCCTCGTCGGCGATCTGGCGGGTGATCGTGTCGCTATCCCGATAGACCGCGAAATCGCGGACACGGCGGAGCAGACGGCCGGCAATGCGCGGTGTGCCGCGCGCGCGCCGGGCAATCTCGTTCGCACCATCCGGCGCCATGCCGATGCCGATGACGCGGGCGCCGCGGGTGACGATATATTCGAGCTCGGCGACCGTATAGAATTGCAGGCGGATCGGGATGCCGAACCGGTCGCGCAGCGGCGTGGTGAGCAGGCCCGCACGGGTGGTTGCGCCAACCAGCGTGAACTTGGCGAGATCGATCTTCACCGAGCGCGCCGCCGGTCCCTCGCCAATGATCAGGTCGAGCTGGAAATCCTCCATGGCGGGATAGAGGATTTCCTCCACCGCCGGATTGAGCCGGTGGATCTCGTCGATGAACAGCACATCGCGGTCTTCGAGATTGGTCAGCTGCGCGGCGAGATCGCCGGCCTTGGCGATGACCGGGCCCGAGGTCGAGCGGAAATTGACGCCGAGCTCCTTGGCGAGGATCTGCGCCAGCGTCGTCTTGCCAAGGCCGGGCGGGCCGACGAACAGCACATGGTCCAGCGCCTCGCCGCGGGTCTTGGCAGCCGAGATGAACACTTCGAGATTGGAGCGCGCCTGCGCCTGGCCGATGAATTCGGTCAGCCGCTGCGGACGCAGATGGGTATCCACGTCATCGTCGCGGCGGTCGGGATTGAGGATGCGGCGGGGCTCGGTCATCAATGATTCGCTTGAACGCTCAAATTATTGTATATACGTTTATCCGTCGGTGGACATCTCATACGACGAGAACAAGCGCCAGCGAACCCTCGACGAGCGGGGACTCGATTTCGCGGATGCTATTCTGGTTTTCGATGATGTCCATTTCGATGTCCCCGACGAGCGCATGGACTATGGCGAGCCGAGGATAGCGACTTTCGGAACCCTGCGCGGCCGGATGGTCACGCTGGTCTGGACACCCCGCGGCGCAACCCGCCGCATCATCTCAATGAGACATGCCAATGACCGGGAAAGAGCCCGTTTCGGTGAGCACCTGGGTCGACCCTGACGACGCCCCGGAATGGACCGACGAGATGTTCGAGGCGGCCGATCTCTATCACGGCGAGACGCTGATCCGCCGTGGCCGGCCGAAGAAGCCCAAGCCCAAGGTGCCGGTATCGATCCGCCTGTCGCCGGAGGTGTTGGACGCCTTCAAGGCCGATGGAGCGGGATGGCAGACCCGCATCGACGAGGCGCTGAAGGACTGGCTGGCCAAGAAAGTGGCGTGAGCGTCAGGAGCTCAGTTCCTTCAACCCCAGCCGGATCAGCTGCTGGGTATTGGCCCCCTCGCCGGCCTTCTGCGCCGCGGCATGCACGGCGGCGGCGGCCTGCGGCTGGCCATAGCCGAGATTGGTGAGCGCCGAGATCGCATCCTGGATCGGGCCCGGCGCGCGCTTCTCGTCGACATCGCCGGCAAGCTTCGACAGCATCGGATCGATGTCGGTGAAGCCCGGCGCCTTGTCCTTCAGTTCGGTGACGATGCGCTCGGCAACCTTCGGCCCGACGCCATTGGCGCGTCCGATCGCCGCCTTGTCGCGCAGCGCAATGGCATTGGCGAGGTCGGACGCCTTCAGCGCCGAGAGCACGGACAGCGCCACCTTCGCGCCCACCCCCTGCACGCCGAGCAGCAGGCGGAACCATTCGCGCTCCAGGTCATTGGCGAAGCCGAAGAGCCGGATCATGTCCTCGCGCACCATGGTCTCGATGGAGAGCACAGCCGCCTCGCCCGCCGCCGGCAGCGCCTGCAAGGTGCGCGACGAGCAATGGACGACATAGCCGACGCCATGCACGTCGACGATGACCCAGTCCGGGCCGTAGCTGTCGATCACACCCTTGAGCTTGCCGATCATGCCAAGACCCTATCCCCTCGATGCCGAAAGCCCGCTCTTGCCTCATCCTGAGGTGCGAGGGAGCCTATGCGACCGAGCCTCGAAGGATCGCGCGGGTCAGCGAACGATCCTTCGAGGCTCGGCGTTCCGCCTCGCACCTCAGGATGAGGAACGGAGGGGACCGGCCATCAGATGATCATAGGAGATTCGCGGTCCCTGAGCCTCACTCCTCGCCCATGGCGGCGAGGAGCCGCTCCGGCTCATAGTTCTCACCCACCGACATCGCCAGGATCCGCGAGATATGGACGCGCGGCAGGCCGGTCTCGGCGGCATAGGCGTTGACCGCGCCTTGCACCTTCGCGAGGTCGCCCTTCGAGGTCGGATCGGCCGCGACATCGAGGCCGGCATCGCGCAGCGCCGCGACCATGTCGCCCGAGGTGACGAAGCCGTCGAAGCCAACGAAGCGCAGGAAATATTGGCCTGTCTTGCCGCCGAGCCGCGAGCCCCGCTTGCCCATGAGCGTGGTGAGCCCGATCTGGTCGTCGACGGGCCAGCGGCTGAGGAATTGCCCGAAGGAGCCGTGTTCGGCGGCGATGTCGGCGACGAAGGCCGCGTTCTCGCGCACCGACTTGATCTTCTGCGGATTGCGCACGATGCGGCTGTCGCGCGACAGGTCGTGCCAGAACTCGTCCGGCTGGAACAGCAGCGGCTTCGGCTCGAAACCGAGAAAGGCCTCCTCGAAACCCGGCCATTTCGCGTCGATCACCCGCCAGACGAAGCCTGCCGAGAACACGCGCCTGGCCATCTCGGCGAGGAAGCGCGAATCCGGAATGTCGGCGAGCGCGGCCTGCGGCCGGATCTCGGGCAAGAGCGTGGCGAGCACGGCCTCGCCGCCTTTGCGCTTGGCAGCGCGTGCGCGAATGGTGGCGAAGGGTGTCATGGGTCCCTCTCGTTACACGTCAGACCGCGTTCAAGCGTCATGGCAGGCCTCGTGCCTGCCATCCACGTCTTGGCGTCGGAAAAGGTCAAGGCGTGGATGCCCGGCACATGGCCGGGCATGACGATCTGACAGGAGCAACCGGGCCGAGCCTCACGCCTTCGGAATCCGCGCCCCCGGTCCCCGGTGATGGGCATGGGTCACCGCGATCGCCAGCGCGTCGGTCGCGTCTTCGGTCTTGGGATCGGCCTTGGGCAGCAGGATGCCGATCATCATGGCGATCTGGTTCTTGTCGGCATGGCCCGCGCCGACGATCGATTTCTTGACCTTGTTCGGCTCGTATTCGCCGACCGGCAGGCCGGCCAGCGCCGGCACGACCATGGCGATGCCGCGCGCCTGGCCGAGCTTCAGCGTCGAGATCGGGTCCTTGTTGACGAAGGTGAACTCCACCGCCGCCTCATCCGGCGACCAGGTGCGGATCACGTCCTCGATGCCGCGATGGAGCGTCGCGAGCCGCACCGCAAGCTCCGCCTTGTCGGCCGAGGTGATCGTGCCGCAGGCGACGAAGGCCAGCCGGTTGCCGGTGACGTCGATGACGCCCCAGCCGGTGCGGCGCAGCCCCGGATCGAGGCCCAGAATGCGAATCGTCTCGGACATGGGGGCAGTTGTAGCGCAGTCGGCGAGTGTTCGGCTCGCGCCGGTCTCTGCCGACAGCCCATCGCAGCCAGTCAGCGAAACCCCGCCTCGCGGATCGTCGTGACGCATCCGGAGGCCAGCCGGTTCTGGTTGGCGCGCAGGCAGGCGTTGACGCGGGTCGAATCGCGCCCGGCATCCGGGCAATGGCGGTCGAGATCGGGCTTGCAGGCGCGATAGATCTGCACCTTCTGGCTGAACGAGAGATTGGGCTCCTGGGCGAGCGCCGCGGGCGCGATCAGAGCGAGGCCGGCGATCAGAATGAGACGGGTCATGTCGGGGGCTCCTCAGGTCTCGGTCGGGAAAGCGTCGCCCCAGCCGGTATGGCGGGTCAGTCGCGAGAGGGATTTGTCGCGCACCGGCACGCTGCGATCAACCAGGCCGTCGACCGTGCAGAGCCGGAAGGTGGTTTCCGGCTTGCTGGCTTTCGGCGGGCGCAGCACGCGAGCCTCGGCAGGATGGATCGCGATGCCGGGGCCTGCCACCGCGACATAGGCATAGCGCTCGTCCTCAAAGGGTACGTCGGCGCCCTTGGCAGCCTTGTGCGCCTTCAGCCGCGGCAGGCGGGCGGAGAAATGGCACCAGTCGGGGGCGGCGAGCGGGCACGAGCCGTCATGGGGGCAAGGCGCGATGATGCGCGCTCCGGCCGTGATCAACGCCGCGCGGGCTGACGCGACCACCGCAAAGCCCTGAGGCGTGCCAGGCTCGACGATCACGGTGAGCCCGGTGGACGCCCGGTAGAGCCGGAGCGCTGCGGCTCCCACCTCGGCCGCGGGCAGTTCGTTCAGCGCATAGCCGGCGACGACGAGATCGGCGCTGCCCGCCTCGCCAAGCGAGCGGTCGAGGGATGCCTTGGTGAACCGCGCCTGCGCCAGCACCGGCGCCTGCCCTGCGAGGGTCCGGGCAAGGCCGATCATGCCGTCATGGGCATCGACCAGCGTCGCGGCTTCGATCCCGTCGAACGTGTCGAGCGCCGCCCAGCTCGCCGTGCCGGGTCCGCAGCCGGCATCGATCAGGCTCGCCGGCGCGAACGCTGTGCGCTCCGCCACCTCGTCGAGCACGGCACGGATCGCGGCATAGGTCGCGGGCATGCGCGCCACCGCATAGGCGGCGAGGTCGACGGGTTGGGCCAGCCTGGTGCCACGGCCCGACCGGTAATCGGCTGAGAGCTTCGTCGCGGCCTCGGCCAGCGCCCGGCCGGGATGGCCGGCGGCCAGCGCCTCGATGGCGGATCGGAGCGCTGCCGGCAGCTCGCCGCTCAATCGGCCACCGGGACCGTGTAATTGAGGCCGAGACGGCCACCATCGGCATAGATGGTCTGGCCCGTCACATAGCTCGCCGCGTCGGAGGCGAGGAACACGGCGACCTTGGCGATCTCGTCCGGCTCGCCGAGGCGGCGCAGCGGCGTGCGCGAGAACAGGCGGTGGCGGGCGGTCTTGTCGGTGTTGACGCTTGCCAGCATTTCGGTGGCGATCGAGCCGGGGCCGATGGCATTGACTCGGATGCCCCATTCGGAGAGGCCGAGCGCCATCACATTGGTCAACTGGCTGACGCCACCCTTCGACACGCAATAGGGGATCTGGTTGACGATCGCGAGGCGCGCGTTGACCGAGCTCATGTTGACGATGGCGCCTGGCGTCTTGCCGGCCTTGACCTGCTCGACCATGACCTTGGCGACCGCCTGGCCGACCAGGAACGAGCCCTTCAGGTTGACCCGCAGCACCTTGTCGAAATCGGCCTCGGCGAGATCGAGGAATTCGGCCGAATGCACGATGCCGGCATTGTTGATGAGAATGTCGATCTCGCCGGTGAAGGCCTTTTTCGCACCCTCGACCAGCTTTGCGACCGAGGCGGCATCGCCGACATCGGCGGCGATGAACACGGCCTTGCCGGATTTCGCCAGTTCGGCGGCGGTCGCCTTGCCGGCGTCCTCCATGATGTCGGAGATGACCACGCTCGCGCCCTCGGCGACGAAGCGCTCGGCAATCGCCTTGCCGATGCCGCGCGCGGCGCCCGTGATGATCGCAACCTTGCCGTCGAGCGTGCCCATGTCGGTCCCCGTGCCTGATGATGGTGGGTTCTAGACCAGAATCGATGGGAGCGGGAAGGGCGGGTGCGGATGAGCAGCGATCCTTCGAGGCTCGGGCTTTCAGCCCTCGCACCTCAGGATGAGGTAAGGAGAGATCGTGCCTATCCGTTCCTCATCCTGAGGTGCGAGCGTGAGCGAGCCTCGAAGGACCTCTTCCCTATCCCCTCACACCGTCAGCACGATCTTGCCGATATGCGCATTGGTCTCCATCCGCGCATGGGCCTTGGAGGCCTCGGCCAGCGGATAGGTCGAATCCATCACCACCTTGACCTGGCCAGCCTCCAGCAGCGGCCAGACCTTGGCCTTGAGAGCCTCGGCCAGCGCCGCCTTGAAGGCGAGATCGCGGATGCGCAGGGTCGAGCCGGTGAAGGTGATGCGCTTCAGCATGAGCCAGCGCAGGTCCACCTTCACCTCCGAACCATGCAGGAAGGCGATCTGGACGATGCGGCCATCGGCGGCCACGCAGGCGAGGTTCTTCTGGACATAGTCGCCGCCGACCATGTCGAGGATGAGGTCGACGCCCTTCTTGCCCGTCGCATCCGCCACCGCCTGCACATAGTCGGTCGTACGGTAGTTGATCGCGATATCGGCGCCCAGCGCCTTGGCCGCCGCGCATTTCTCATCCGAACCGGCGGTGGTCAGCACGGTCGCGCCGAAGGCCTTGGCAAGCTGGATGGCGGTGACGCCGATGCCCGATGTGCCGCCATGGATCAGGATGGTCTCGCCGGCCTTCAGGCCGCCGCGGTCGAACACATTGGACCACACCGTGAAGAAGGTCTCCGGCACGCCGGCGGCCTCCGCCATGGAGAGGCCCTTCGGCACGGGCAGCGCATTGGTCTCGTCGACCACGGCATATTCGGCATAGCCGCCGCCGGCCACCAGCGCGCAGACCTTGTCGCCAATGGCGAAGCGCGATGCGCCAGCGCCGAGCGCCACCACTTCGCCGGAAAATTCGAGGCCCGGAATGTCGGACGCGCCCTTCGGCGGCGGATAGCCGCCGGCGCGCTGCAGAACGTCGGGCCGGTTGACCCCGGCCGCGGCGATCCTCACCAGGATCTCGCCTTTGCCCGGCTGGGGCATGGGCCGCGTCTCGGGAACAAGCGCCTCGGGGCCGCCGGGAACCGGAATGGCGATGGCGGTCATGGTGGGGGGAAGCGCGGTCATGGCAATGGTCCGGGTTTCGGGCGTCGGGGGCTTCGGTGTAACCTCGGCGCGGAGGCGGCGCCAGTCCGCCGGATGCGCCAGAGGAGTGATGCGCCATGGATGAGGACCTGCGGCCGCGCCCGAAACCGCCCGCCCATGTGATCGGCCAGGATCTGGCGGCGCTGTCGATCCACGAGTTGAAGGAGCGGGTCGAGGTGCTGAAGGACGAGATCGTCCGGCTCGAGGCGGCGGTGCAGTCGAAATCGGCGAGCAAGAACGCGGCCGACAGCGTGTTCAAGTTCTGAAGGGGCGTTCCAGTGTAGCAGGCCCGCCAACAGGGCCGAAATCGTCCTTGCTGGGCGCGCTCCAGCTCCCCTCCCCCCGCTTGCGGCGGGGAAGGGCATGGGGGTGGGGGGAAGAGTGCGCTGTTTCCGGGGAAGCCCCCCACCCTAACCCTCCCCGCCACTTCGTGGGGGGAGGGTATTGAGTGCGCTTTCGGAACCCCGGTGCAGAAGTGTGAACCACTTTCCAACACACCGGCCGCTGCTCACTGCAACTCCATGTGCCCCTCACCTGCCGTAACGTTAGAATCACGTCATCGCGCTGCGCCAGCCGTGGTTAACGCAGAGTTAACCTTTCCAGATTATCACTGGATACGTTCGGCTTTGCCGGACGCGAGTGGGTCCTGTCCACTTGTTTGACGCCTCCCTGTTAAATCGACTTCAGGGCCGCCTTCGGGCGGCCCTTTTTTCTTGGGGACAAGGGTCGCTCCGAGGCGATGGGAGGCACCCAGGAGGCGACGCCCCGCCTGTCCCTCCCCGGCACCGGGCATTCACCGATCATTAACCCTCAAGGGGTTTCCACAGGGGGTGTCCCGATTTGCAGGTCCCGTCCCGGCGCGATGTCGCTTATGACGGCTGACCCTTCGATTTCCCTCGTCGACCCCGTCCGGACAGCCCAACTGTGCCAGAACGGCACGGAAACGGCTTGGCACCCGGCTTGCTGGTTCAAGGCCAGGCCCTGCGTTTACCTTCGCTTAAGCATTGTCTTTACAGCGAGGGCCAACGTCGGCAGTGATTTGATCCTCAGGAGTTTCCGCGTCATGTCGAACGAACCCGTGCTGTCCGCCGCCGCCCCCACCTTCGCCTTCGGTGCTAGGCTTGCGGCATCGCCGGCCTTCAAGGAGCTGTTCCGCGATGGCATGGGACTGGTGGAAGAGACCGCGGCCTATCTCGACGGCGCAGGCCGCGAGGAGAGCAAGGGGCTGGAGCGCGGCGCGGCGCTGGCCTATGCCACCGAGAGCATGCGTCTGACCACCCGCCTGATGCAGCTGGCCTCCTGGCTCCTCCTGCAGCGCGCCGTCAACGAGGGCGAGCTGACCCAGGAACAGGCCGCCCAGGAAAAGTCGAAGGTCCGGCTGTCGTCGGTCGGCGCACCGACGCCCAGCGCAACGCTCGTCGAACTGCCGCAGTCGCTGCAGGATCTGGTCGCCAAGGCGATGCGGCTGCAGGAGCGCGTGGTTCACATGGACCGCCTGCTGTTCGGCTCGCTGGAAGCCCCGCTCGAGCAGGCAAGCCCCCTCGCCGGCCAGATGGACCGCCTGGCGGCCGCCTTCGGACGCCGCTGAACGGCCTCCCTTTATTTCAGGCGAGCCCCCGCCTATAAGACCGCCGACTTGCAAGCCGGTCTCGCGCGGCGCTTGATCCCAAGCGCTGCCAAGGCGGCTGTTGAACGCCAAGAGGCGCGACGAGGGGCGGACATGGCCGGACATTCACAGTTCAAGAACATCATGCATCGCAAGGGCCGCCAGGATGCGGTCCGCTCGAAGCTGTTTGGCAAGCTGTCGCGGGAAATCACCGTCGCGGCCAAGATGGGCCAGCCGGATCCGGCCTTCAATCCGCGCCTGCGTGCCGCCATTCTCGCCGCCCGCGCCGAGAACATGACCAAGGACACGATCGAGCGCGCCATCAAGAAGGCGGCCGGTGGTGATGCCGAAAACTACGAAGAGATCCGCTACGAGGGCTATGGTCCGGGCGGCGTTGCCGTCATCGTCGAGGCGCTGACCGACAACCGCAACCGCACCGCCTCCGAAGTCCGCTCCTATTTCACCAAGTCCGGCGGCAATCTCGGCGAAACCGGCTCGGTCGCCTTCATGTTCGACCGCGTCGGCGTGGTGGAATTCGATGCCGGAAAGGCCTCGGCCGATGCCATGCTGGATGCGGCCATCGAGGCCGGCGCCGATGATGTCCAGTCGTCCGAGAGCGGCCACGAGGTGACCATGTCGGTGGAAGCGCTGGCGGAGGTCTCCAAGGCGCTCGAAGCCAAGTTCGGCGAGCCGCGCAAGTCGGCGCTGACATGGAAGCCGCAGAACGCCATCGCGGTCGACGACGAGACCGGCGAGAAGCTCATGCGCCTGATGGACAATCTCCACGACAATGACGACGTGCAGAATGTCTTCTCCAATTTCGAGCTGTCGGACGCCCTCGTCGCCAAGATGAGCGCCTGATCCAGGCTGACAATTCAGGACTGCGGACGGCCGATCACTGGACCCGTCGCTGCGCCAGCGCGCGCGGGGCAGTCGGCCTGCGCGTGCCGCACGAGGGCATTCGGACTTTCCCCAAGTGTTGCCGTCACACCGTCGAACGCCCGGTCCGCCGGAAAGCACCTTCCGCGTGCAACGCGCGAGCTTTGCCGACTATAGATTGCCTTTCCAGTGCCACGGTTACGCAATCATCCGGCTGACTCGCCGCCAGTAACGCGATATCCCGTCTTTTGTTTCATGCGCCGTTCATCGCGGTGCTGGAATAGTTAACAGGACCTGAGCGCCCACGGGAAACATGGTGGGCCGGGTGGAGGGGTTTCTATGTTGAAGACGGTTGCATCGGCGACAATCGCCGTTCTGGCATTGACGGGCGCAGCGCTCGCACAATCGGCACCCGGCAATGCCGTGGTCTTTGCCGTCTTCGAGAATCCGGAACCGCAGCACGGCTGCATCGTCTCCGAGCGCGACCGCGACGGCGGTTATGACAAGCTGGTCATCGGCCGCTGCGACAGCCCGGCCGCATTGTTCGTCTTCGACGAGCGCGCGAAGCGCATCCGGCCGGCCAATCGTCCCAGTCTCTGCATGGGCGACACGACCGGTGCGGGCGACGCGCCTTTCGATGCCATCGCGCGGGATTGCGCTCCCAATGGCCTCGGCCAGTTCTACACCTACAACCGCGGCTCGAAGCGCATCGTCGCCCTGACCGAGGACAACCGCGAAGAGCGCGACGGCTTCTGCCTCTACGTGGGCCCGCAGCGCAACCGCCGCGAGCCGATCTATGCCGAGCCGTGCAACAGCCGCCGGCTGCGGACCGCGCAGATCAACTTCTTCATCACGCCGGCCAACGCCATCGCGCGTGGGCCCTCCGCCATGCCGGCGCCGTCGATGCCTTCGCCGGCTATGGGCGCGCCGGGCATGCCGAGGTCGGGCATGGGCGCTCCGGGTATGGGCGCGCCTGGCGGCGCCATGCCAGCGCAGGGGCCGGCCGGGCTCATGCGCTCGCCATGGGGCCGGTCTGGCTCCTGGACGATCGATTCCTCCCGCACCCAGTCGGGCTTCAGCGCCTGCCGCGCGGTTGGCATGAGCAATAGCGGCGAGATCCGCGTCGGCCTCAACGCCCAGCTCGACATGACCATGTCGGTGCCCGCCGACGCCGCCATGGCGCCTCCCGGCACCCGCGCCAGCGTGACGCTGCGCGCCGGCAGCGACCGCGAGAGCGTGCCCGGATCGGTCAATGCCGAGGGACGCCTCGGCTTCACCGTCCCGCCGCCGGTCGCCCGCACCATGGTCGAGCGCCCCTTGCGCGAGATGTTCGTCGAAGCGCCCGATGGCATGTCGTCGGTGCCGATGGCCGGCTTCCGCGCGCTCTGGGACGAGCTGAACGCCTGCGTCAGTGCCCAGGGACAGCGCTGACCTCTGAACGAACCTGCGAGAGGCCGGGCGGGCAACCGTCCGGCCTCTTCGCGTCTAGCGCAGGAGCCTGTCGAACAAGGGCAGGCTCGTGACGGCCGCCGTCGCGATCACGCCGAAGGCGAAGGGCCGGAAGAGCCGGGGATCGGCCCGGCCGAACAGCATCGAGCCCAGCCCGATGCCGATCGCATAGGGGCCGACGGTGAAGGCGGAGAGGCGGAAGACCTCGGCGGTAAACAGGCCGTTCGCCCAGATCAGTGTCCCGGAAATCACCGATGCCGGGATGAAGAAGGCGACCGTTGAGCCGCGCACCGCCTCGTTGCGCGAGGGACCGGCGAGCCAGAACAGCGACAGGATCATGCCGCCGAGGCTTGCGACCCCCGATATCAGGCCCGAGGTCAGTCCGGTGGCGATCGTCACGGGCAGGTTGGGCGAGGCCTCGATCCGCTTGATCGACAGGAGCAGGGTGAGCACGGTCGCGATCGACAGCGAGGTCACCCAGCGGATCGGCGTCGGATCGGCGGTAACGAGGATGTACATGCCGATCGGCAGGCCGACGACATAGCCGATGAACAGCGGTCCGATCTCGCCCCAGCGGGCATAGCGCCAGGACGAGCGCACCATGCCGAGCTGAAGCGCGAAATCGACCAGCCACATGATGCCGATGGCGGTGGTCGGCCCGAGATAGGCGCCGGCCACCGGCATGAAGATCATGGCCGAGCCGAAGCCCGTATAGCCGCGCACCACGCCGGCCATCAGGGCTGCGACGAGAAGCGGAACGGGCGGGGGTGCCCCGAGGCTGGCAAGAAATTCCATGGTTCTTCGCCAATAGAGACAAATGTTCCGGCGAGAAAGGTGTGGCTTGCGAGGGCTGGTCTGCTCTCGCACTGCGGGATGAAGAGGGCTTTGCGGCTGGCAGCACTGCCCTGCACGCCCTCGACCTTGACCGCGTCCGCCACGCCCTGCGAAAGCTTGAGGCTCGCAAGGAAACGCCATGTTCGCTCTGCCAGGCCTGTGGGCCATCTTCACCGTGGTCGCGGCCGCCGCCCAGACCGCCCGCAACGCCATGCAGCGCAACCTGATCGCCACGCTCGGCACGATCGGCGCCACCCATGTGCGCTTCCTCTACGGCTTTCCCTTCGCGCTGATCTTCCTCGGCATCGTCAATGCGGCGGTGCCCGGCGCGGCGCCGAAGATCCACGGCAGCTTTCTCCTCTGGACTACCTTCGGCGCCATCGCCCAGATCGGCGCAACCGCCCTGATGCTGGCGGCGATGAAGGAGCGCTCCTTCGTCGTCACCACCGCCTATATGAAGACCGAGCCGGTGCTGGTGGCGCTCGTCGGCGTCTTCGTGCTGGGCGACCATCTTGCCGCCACCGCCTGGGTGGCGATCATCATCGCCACCGCCGGCATCGTGCTGATGTCGTGGAAGCCGGGCGCCGAAATGGCGGTCAGGCCGGCGATCCTCGGCATTGCCTCGGCAGCCCTGTTCGGGCTGGCCGCGGTGGGTTTTCGCGGCGCGATCCGCTCGCTCGAGGCCGAGAGCTTCATCACGGCGGCCACCACCACGCTCGCCTGGGGCCTCGGCATCCAGACGCTGATCCTGACCACCTATCTCCTGGTCACCGACCGCGCCGGGCTGATGGCGATCTTCCGCGCCTGGCGACCGTCCATCGGCGCGGGGTTCCTGGGGGCCTTCGCCTCGCAGTTCTGGTTCCTCGCCTTCGCGCTGGAAACGGTCGCCAAGGTGCGCACGCTGGCGCTCATCGAGGTTCTGTTCGCAGGCCTCGTCTCGGGCGCCATCATCAAGCAGGCGACGAGCCCGCGCGACGCCGCCGGTATCGTGCTGATCGTCATCGGCGTCGGCGTTCTGGTCAGCCTGGGCTGAGCGGCAACAGCCGCGTCACATGGCCCATCTTGCGGCCCTCGCGCTGGTCGCGCTTGCCGTAGAGATGCAGCACCGCGCCCTCTTCCGCCGCGATGTCGCTCCAGGCTTCCACGTCCGCGCCGATCAGGTTCTGCATGACGGCGTCCGAATGGCGCTTCGTCGAGCCGAGCGGCAGGCCGGCGACCGCGCGCATGTGGTTCTCGAACTGCGAGCAATGGCAGGCGGCTTCCGTCCAATGGCCGGAATTGTGCACGCGCGGCGCCATCTCGTTGACCATCAGCCGGCCATCGGCGGTGACGAACAGCTCCACCGCAAGAACGCCGACATAGTCGAGCTTCTCGGCCAGCGTCTCGCCCATGCGGGCGGCTTCGGCGGCAAGCTCGGGCGTGATCCGGGCCGGCACGGTGGATGTGCGCAGGATGCCGCCGGAATGGACGTTCTCGACTGGATCGTAATGGCGGATCTCGCCATCGGCGCCGCGCACCACGATGACCGAGATTTCGCGCACGAAGGGCACGAAGGCCTCGAGGATCGCCGGCTGGCGGCCGATGGATGAGAAGGCCGAGGCGGCATCGTCGCCCTCGCGGATCACCGCCTGGCCCTTGCCGTCATAGCCGAAGCGGCGGGTCTTCAGCACGGCCGGGCGGCCGAGCCGCGCCAGCGCGCGCTCCAGCCCGTCCAGATCGTCGACGGGCGCGAAATCCGGCACGGAAAGCCCGCAATCCCGGGCGAAGGTCTTCTCGATCACCCGGTCCTGCGACACGGCCAGCGCCCGCGGACCCGGCCTGACGATCAGCCGGCTCGACAGGAAGCGCGCCGCCTTGTCGGGCACGTTCTCGAATTCATAGGTGACGATGTCGACATCCTCGGCGAAGCGCGCCAGCGCCACTTCGTCGGAATAGTCCGCCTGGGTCACCCGGCGCACCACGTCGAAGGCCGGGCTTTCCGGCTCCGGCGCGAGGACCTGGCAGCGCAGGCCAAGCCGCGCCCCCGCCATGGCCAGCATGCGGCCCAATTGGCCGCCACCGAGAATGCCGACGATCGGCTGAGGACCCGCCGAACGCTCAGACATCGCTGGGACGCTCGGCGATCGCCGCGGTCTGCTTGGCACGGTAGGCGTCGAGACGGGTGGCCAGCGCCTCGTCGGTCAGCGCCAGGACGGCGGCGGCCAGCAGGCCGGCATTGATCGCGCCGGGCTTGCCGATGGCCAGCGTACCGACCGGAATGCCGCCGGGCATCTGGACAATGGAATGCAGGCTGTCGACGCCGGACAGCGCCTTGCTCTCCACCGGCACGCCGAACACAGGCAGCGGTGTCAGCGCGGCGGTCATGCCCGGCAGGTGGGCAGCGCCGCCGGCACCCGCGATGATGATCTTGAAGCCGCGCGCCTTGGCCGATTTGGCGAAGTCCCAGAGGCGGTCGGGGGTGCGATGGGCCGAGACGATCAACGCCTCGTGGCCAATTCCCAGCGCCTCCAGCGTCTCCGCTGCATGGCGCATGGTGGCCCAGTCGGACTGGGACCCCATGATGATGGCGACCGGTACGGTTCCGCCCGCTGCACGATCCGGCATGCGACGCCCCCTCAAGGCCGCTCGACGTGAGAGCGGCGGCGCGAAAGAAGCGGCGGACAATACGCAGCCGCCCCCCTTGCGGCAAGGCCGGGCGGAGCGAACTTTCGTTTACCTGGACTTAACCATAACCAGTGAAGGCTATCGGGTCAGGAGCTGTCCCCCGCAATGACCAAATCCGCGGAAATCCTTCCCTTCGCACCGGCCGCCGCCCGCTCGCGCCGCGCCCGTGCGGCGAGCAGTGCGGCGTTGAACCAGGACGCCATGCAGCGCCAACTCGTCAGCGAGATCGAACGGCTGAGCCGCGAGCTCGAGGATTCCCGGCTGATCATGCGCGAGATGGAAGCGCGCGCCGAAACCGATGCCCTCTGCGACGTGCTGAATCGCCGCGGCTTCGAGCGCGAATTGACCCGCGCTCTGAAGCATGTCGAGCGCTATGGCGGCACGATCGGCCTGGCCATGATCGACCTCGACAATTTCAAGCCGGTCAATGACATCCACGGCCATGCAGCCGGCGATGCCGTGCTGCGCATGGTCTCAGCCACCCTGATCTCGGAAGTCCGTGCCTCCGACCGCGTCGCGCGGCTTGGCGGCGACGAGTTCGCCGTCATCCTCTGGAACATCGACAAAACCCATGCATCCGCAAAGGCTTGGGCGCTGGAAGCGGCGATCGCCGCGGCATCGGTGGAGGCCAGCGGCGAACACCTGTCGATCGGTGCGTCCTGCGGCATCGCGATCGCGCAGAAGGGCGAGAGCGTGGATGCTGTGATCGCCCAGGCCGACGCCGCCATGTATGCGCGCAAGCTGGAGCGGCGCGCCGTCAGGCGATGATGTCGGGGGTCATCAGATCCTCGAGATAGGAAATGCGGTCGCGCAGCGCGAGCTTGCGCTTCTTCAGCCGCTGCAGCTGCAGGCGATCGGCCACAACGAGGTTGGCGAGCGCCTCGATCGCCGTGTCGAGGTCGCGATGCTCCTGCCTCAACCGTTCCAGTTCGAGCGAGAAGTCCCGCTCTTCGTCCTCGGTCAAGGGCATCTGCACACCAGGCTCATCGGAATCGGCGCCGCCGCATTTCGCACAAGTGAGACTATCGCCCCGGCCACCGCCGAGGGCAAGAACCAAGCCTCGATGTCGCAGATCGGACAGCCCGAATTTCACCCATTCCGGCTGTGACTCGTAACACTCCGTGACTTTACTTCCGCAGGGACGGGCGCACACTCATCAATGTCCGAAGCGTTCGGGCCTAGTCCGAACGGTGATCGGCGCGTCCCATTCTCGTGAACGAGGAGCAATGGATGAGCATGCAATCCCACCTGATGGAACTGGAACGGCGTCACCAGGCGCTGGACCGACAACTGGCCGATGTTGTTCAGCGGCCGTCGTCCGATGATCGCGAAATCTCCGAACTGAAGCGACGGAAACTGGTCCTGAAGGATGAAATCACGCGGCTGAAGTCTGCCGCACCGAGTGTGCACTGAAGGATGAGCCACCGGATCATGGTCGCGCACGGCGCGGCCGAGCTGCCTTAGCGAACCGCCGGAGACCCAGAAGGTCTCCGGCGGTTTCGTTTTATCCGGGGTCTGACCTCAAACGATCAGGACAACCACATCCGGCGGAACACGCCGTCGCGCTTGATCACGAGATGCATCATCGCGCCGCCGATATGGGCGAAGACCAGAAGCGTCATCAGGCCGGCCATGCCGAAATGCACCTTGTAGATCGCACTGCAGGTGGCCTCGGCGCCCGAGAAGGGCAATGTGACCGGCACGGTCCAGAACAGTTTCACCGGCCCGTAGCACATCGAGGTCGCGAGCCAGCCGGCGAACGGAACCGCGAAAATGAGGATGTAGAGCAGGTGGTGGACCGACGAGGAGGCGATCCGCTCGATCGTCGTCAAGGTTGGGACCGGCGCCGGCACGCCCTTGATCAGGCGCACGACCACCCGCAGCGCCGCCAGCAGGAAGATGATGATGCCGAAGGACTTGTGCCATTCGTAGAGGCTGTCCTTCAGCGCCGGATTGGCGGCCGGATTGGGCGGATAGGGTATGTTGGTCATGTAGATGCCAACCGGCACCATGGCGATGATCAGAAGCGCCATGACCCAGTGGATGATGCGATGCGGCGTCGAATAGACGGTCGGGTCAGACATGCTCGCTCTCTCCGCTCACGGCCAGCCGGAGATCGCAGTCGAACAGCACGTCGCCATCGGCGAGCAGATGAACCCGCGTCACCGGACGCAGCGCATCGTCGACGACGGCGATCGGCGGCAGTTCGATGCCCGGTACGCCCGAACCGATGATCATCGGCGCAACCAGAACATGCAAGCGGTCGACGGCGCCATGCTGGAGAAAGATCGAGATCGTCCGGGCGCCGCCCTCGATCAGCAGGCGCCGGTAGCCGGCGGCAAACAGCGTCTCGACGATGGAACGCGGGCAGAGGCCGCCATCGGCGGCGGTTGCGACCAGGATTTCCTGCACGCCCGGCGGCACCGGCCGGCTCGTCGCGCGCAGCACGATCCGCGCGACCCCGTCATCGACCAGGCATTTCGCGTCCTGGGGCAGCCGGCCATTGGCATCGATGATCACGCGCGCGGGACTGCGACCTTTCACTCGGCGAACCGTCAATTGCGGATCGTCGGCAACCACCGTCCCCACCCCCACCACGACCGCGTCGACATGGGCGCGCAGCCGATGCAGGTGCTCCAGCGCGGCGAAACGGTTGATGTAGCGGGAATGGCCGCTGAGCGTCGCGATCCGGCCGTCCAGGGATTGGCCAAGCTGGGCCACCACGAATGGCCGGTCGGTTGGCGCCGCTGCGATCGCCGCGAAGGCTGCCTCGCAAGGCTGATCCGATCCCCCCTCGCTTCCGTAACTGTCGCTGTGTAACATCGGCGTCAGGTCCGTTCCGGCAGCAGGATGTGGCACGGGAGCCCCCAGGATCGGATCTTGAGCGCCGTTGGCGCGCTTGATCGTCATGCGGAAGCTCCTATCTGTGGCTGTCCCCGGTGAATGCCGGACCCAGGCGTGAAAGCACTTCTATGGCGGATGTCACCGGGTTTCCAGAGTTTCAGTCCGGCATGAGCCTGACCAGCGTCGAACGTGCGGTCTCCGAGTTCCGCGCAGCCCGCCCGGTTCTCGTCCTGTGCCGCGACACCGCGGTGCTGGTCGCCGGCGTCGAAGGGCTCGAAGCGCCGCTCGCGGCTGCTCTCTCTCATGCCGCGATCGCCACGCCAAGGCTGGTCCTGCCGGCCGCGCGCCTGCGCCGGCTTGGCCTGGAGCGCACCACACCAGGCAGCGTTGCCTTGCCGACCATCGACCTCAAGCGGATCGAGCAGCTCGCCCTGCAGATCGAGGCCAAGGTCGATGCGCCCGTCGCGCCCGTCGTCCCGCTCGACGAGACGGCGCTCGAACTCGCCCGCATCGCACTGACCGTGCCGGCCGTGCTGGTGGTGCCGGTCAATCCGGCCGACCCGGCGCTTGGCTTCATCGAGCGGGTGCAGGCGGTTGATGTCGCGTCTTTCCGCAGCCAGGCGGCGAAGCACCTGCGCATTGTCGGCCGTGCCCCGGTGCCGCTGGAAGGCGCGCCGGAGACCGAGTTCGTCGTGTTTCGCGGCGGCGAGGGTCTGCGCGACCAGGTGGCGATCATGATCGGCAAACCCGACGTGAGCGCGCCGGTTCCCGTCCGCCTCCATTCGGCCTGCCTGACGGGAGACCTGTTCGGCTCGCTGAAATGTGATTGCGGCGACCAGCTGCGCGACACGGTCGAGTGGATGGCCAAGAACGGCGGCGGAATCCTGCTCTATCTCGACCAGGAAGGCCGCGGCAACGGCATCGCCAACAAGATGCGCGCCTACAAGCTGCAGTCTCAAGGCTGGGACACCTATGACGCCGACGAGGTGCTCGGCTTCGATCTCGACCAGCGCCGCTTCGACTTCGCCGCCGAGATGCTGAAGCAGCTCGGCATCACCAATGTCGACATCATGACCAACAATCCGGTCAAGATCGCCGCCATGCGCGAGGCCGGACTGCATGTCGTCTCCGAGCGCCGCGTCATCGGCCGCCCGACCCGCGAGAATGTCCGCTATCTCGCCTCCAAGCGCGAGCGCGCCGGCCATTTCATCGATACCGACGCGCTGGTCGCGAGGTTGACCGCCGGCGAGTGATGGGCGGTCGCAGCCAGCGCGATCCTCACCTCTCCCCCTCGGGGAGAGGTGAACCATGGACCCGGCCATCCCTCCGAGCCATTTGGCTGATGGGCCTCCTCGGCTCAGTCACGCCTCCACCGGCGGCCCGACATAGTGCCCGCGTGGGCGGATCAGCGAGCCCTGCGCGCCCTGTTCCATGGCATGGGCAAGCCAGCCGACCACCCGCCCCATCGAGAACAGCTGGAACGCCGTGCCGCCCGGCAGGCCGAACCGCTCGGCCAGCGCCACCAGCGCGAAATCGACATTGGGCGCGATCCCCGTGGCCGCCACCACGGCGGCCATGAGGTCGCGGTGGATATCCGGCAGGCCGAACCGTTCGATCAGGGCTGCCGCCCGCGGGTCGCCGTCCGGATAGAGCGGATGGCCGAAACCCGGCACGCGCCGGCCGGTTGTGAGATAGGGCTCGATCACCCGCGCCACCGAGAGGCGGCGGGCATCTTCCGCCAGTGCTTCGACATTCGCCGTGGCATAGCCGTGGAGCGGCCCCTGCAGGGTCGAGAAACCGGCCAGCACGCAGGCCGCCAGCGGCGCACCGGTGGAGGCCGCCACCCTAGTGGCGAAGGCCGAGGCATTGAGCTCGTGCTCGGCCTGCAGCACCAGCGCCCAGCGCACGAAGTCCGCGGCATCGCCCGAAAGCGACCAGGCCTCAGCCACCCGCTGGTGCAACGCGACGCCTGAGGTCGACGGCACCTGATAGGCCGCCGCAAGCCGCGCAACCAGCGCGGCCCCTTCCGCCCTCAAAACCTCGGGCCTCCGGCCAAGGCTCGGCGGTGCTTCGGCAGCGGCCAGCGCCAGCGTCGAGAAGGCGCGCACCTGCACCGACCGGCTGTCGGCGGCGGCAAGGCCCGCATCGGCCAGGAAGACGACCGGCCCGGGCGCTTCCCAGAGCAGCGCCGCCACCTCCTCCAGACTGGCCGAGGCGGCAAGCGTCACCGCATCCCGGCCGCGATAGAACAGGCGGCCATGGGCCACCGTCGAAATGCCGGTCTCGATGATCGGTTCGCCCCAGGCAATGGCGCTGGCGGCGATCGCCTGGGGGCGCTTTCCGCGCGCCCGCCGCCCGACCAGGCCTGCAATGTCGTCGGCGGAATATTGGCTCCGGCGCGGATCGGCCTCGTCGGGCCGCGTGCCCACCCGGCCCCGGCTGACATAGGCGTAGAGCGTCTGCGGCCTGACCTTCAGCCGGTGCAAAGCCTCTTCCCGCGTGATCCAGCCGGCCATGGGGCTCTCTTATATTGATTCAGTTGATCAAGATTGATTCATCGTGAGCCGCAGTCATATCAGAAGGCGGAACACGAAGGGAGACCCGCCATGAGCAATGGACTGGACGATGTGATCGCCGCCGAAACCGTGCTGTCGGACGTCAACGGCCTGGAGGGCCGCCTGACCATCCGCGGGCATTCGGTGGCGGAGCTTGCCGGGCGCACCCGCTTCGAGGATCTGGTGGCGCTGCTGTTCGACGGCTTCTTCGAGAATGCGCCGGATGCGGCGGCGGTCGCGAAGGGCCTCGCCCAGGCGCGCGCCGAGATCTTCCAGCGGCTGGTGGCAGCGGGCCTCGATGCCGAGGGCTCGATCTATGACGCCATGCGCGCCGGCACCGCCCGCATCGCCGATGGCGACGACCTCGCGACCGCCTATCGCCTGCTGGCAGCCCCCGCCGTGCTGACGCCGGCGCTGATCCGGGTGAAGCGCGGGCTTGAACCCGTGGCGCCCCTGCCCGGCCTCGGCCATGCCGCCGATATCATCCGCATGCTGCAGGGCGCGGAGAAGGCCGACCTCGCGGCGGCCCTCGACACCTATCTGGTGACGGTCTCCGACCACGGCCTCAACGCCTCGACCTTCGCCACCCGGGTCGTCGCCTCGACGCGCGCGGGCCTCATGTCGGCGGTGCTGGCCGGGCTCGGCGCGCTCAAAGGTCCGCTCCATGGCGGTGCGCCCGGCCCGGTCATCGAGATGCTCGACGCAATCGGCGAGGTTGCCCAGGCCCGCCCCTGGCTGTCGGGGGCGGTGAAGCGCGGCGACCGGCTGATGGGCTTCGGCCACCGCATCTACAAGGTGCGCGATCCCCGCGCCGACGCGCTGAAGGCCGCCGTCCGCAAGCTCGCCGCCAAGGGCACCGGCGATGGCCGCATCGCCTTCGCCGAAGCGGTCGAACAGGCAGCGCTCGACGTGCTGCGCACCGAGAAGCCCGGCCGCTCGCTCGACACCAATGTCGAATTCTACACGGCCCTGCTGCTGGAGGCGCTGGGCTTCCCGCCCGAGGCCTTCACCTGCGTCTTCGCCATGGGCCGCACCGCCGGCTGGATCGCGCACGCCCGCGAACAGCTCGCCTCCGGCCGGCTGATCCGGCCGCAATCGGTCTATGTCGGTCCGAAGCCGGAGCTCGCCGCCTGACCCTTGACGTAAGGTCTGCGCTGGTCATGCTTGATCCATCATTTGCCGTCACACTGGCGCGGGAATGAGGGAGCAGGATCTCCATGACGACGCATGACGGCCGGCCGCATGGTATGAACTGGCGCTATGATCGCGCCGAACTGATTGCCGACGGCACTGTGCACATCCTCGGCGCCGTGGCGGCTGTTGCCGCCGCCACCGCCATGATCGTGATCGCGACCATTCGCGCCGAGGCCAGCATCATCGCCTCGGTGGCGATCTATGCGGCGTCCCTGGTGCTCGGTATCGGCATTTCCGCCGCCTACAACATGTGGCCGGTGTCGCGCACCAAGTGGCTGCTCCGGCGCTTCGACCATGCGGCGATCTATTTCCTGATCGCCGGCACCTATACGCCGTTCATGATCCATGCCGGCTCGACGCTGACCTACATGGTTCTCGGCTTTGTCTGGACCGTCGCCATTGTCGGCGCGGCTGTGAAGCTGCTGGCACCCGGCCGCTATGACGGTCTCGCCGTCGGCCTCTATCTGGGTCTCAGCTGGAGCGGCATCCTGGTCGCCCACGAGGTGTTCCACGTCATCTCGCTCTCCTCCGCCATCATGCTGGTGGTCGGCGGGCTGATCTATTCCGGCGGTGTCGTGTTCCATCTCTGGCAGAGCCTGAGGTTCCAGAACGCCATCTGGCACGCCTTCGTGCTGGTGGCGGCTGGCTTCCAGTATGGCGCCGTGTTCGGTGGAGTGGTTCTGGCGTGAGGCCGAGTAGCGGCCGGTCTTGTCTCTGTTCAAGCATCGGCCCCTCCTTTCCTCATCCTGAGGTGCGAGATCGCGCAGCGAGCGAGCCTCGAAGGACCAATCTCCGCCAGCGGTCACGTTAAAAGGGTCCTTCGAGGCTCGGCTCCGCCTCGCTCCTCAGGATGAGGTACGGAGAGGGAGCCCCCGTCCGGTCAGGGCGCCCGTCCCCTTCCCATCTCCACCAATCCTCCGTTCATTCCCGGCACAAACTCCGATCTTTTTCATTCATTCTGCCGCAACGCCGAACCGGCTATGGTGACCGCCTTCGGCAACCCGGCGCGCCATGTCAGCATCCCCTCCCCGTTCGTTTCCGCTCACTGTCACGCTCGGCCTCTTCGCCGTCGCCTGGTTCGTGCTGGCCGGCCCCTGGCTGATCGGCAGCGTCACCATCCCCTGGGATGCCAAGGCGCATTGGTACCCACATCTGGGCTTTGCCGCCCGCGCCATCCATTCCGCCGCCGGTTTCGCCTGGACGCCGAACATCTTTGCAGGATCGCCGGAAATTGCCGATCCGCAATCCGTCCTGTTCTCGCTGCCGCTGCTGGCGCTGGCGCTGTTCAACGGCCAGCCATCGCTCACCGCCATGGACTGGGCGACCTATCTCATGCTGTTCGCCGGCGGCGCCGGCTGCATCCTGATCTTCCGTGATCGCGGCTGGCACTGGGGGGGCGGACTGGTCGCGGCCATTGCCTTTGCCTTCGGGGCCTCCGCCGCCTGGCGCGTGCAGCATCTGAGCCAGGTCTTCTCGCTCTGCTGGTTCCCCATCGTCTGGTGGCTGCTCACCCGCGCGCTGGACCGCTCGTCGCTTCGCTATGGCCTGGCCGCAGGCCTGGCCGCAGGCCTCATGATGCTGGGACGCGACCAGGTGGCGCTGATCCTCGCCTATATCCTGGCTGGCGCCGTGCTGAACCACTGGCTCACCGCCGAGGATCGTGGGCTCGCCTTCCGCCGGAGCCTCAAGCCGCTGATCGCGGCAGCCCTGGTCGGCGCGGTCATCGTGACGCTGCCCGTCGTCATGTCGGCGCTGTGGGGCGCGCAGTCGAACCGCATCGTCATCGACATGGAGGGCGCGGGCCGCGGCTCGCTGCACCCGGCCCATCTCCTCACCTGGGTGATCGGCAACATCTATGGCGCCGCCGGCCCCCTCGCCAACCATTGGGGGCCGCCGAGCCCGACCTGGGGCGATACCGGCCTGTTCCTCGCCCGCAACATGGGCGTGCTCTATTCCGGCGCGATCCCGCTGTTCCTGGTGCTCGCGGCGCTCCGCTCAGGCGCAGCCTTCGATCGCGAGATCCGCTTCGTCACGATCGCGCTGGCGGCAGCCCTCGTCTTCACGCTCGGCCGCTACACACCGGCGCTGCATCTCTTCTGGTACCTGCCGGGCATCGACCTGTTCCGCCGCCCGGCCGATGGCACCTTCATCATCGGCGGGCTGTTCGCCCTTCTTGCCGGCTATGCCGCCCACCGGCTGATCACCCGCACCCTCGATACCGACTGGATCGTCGAGACCGGTCTCGTCTTCCTGATGGTGATCATTGCGATCATGCTGATCATGATCAAGGAAGCGCCGATCTCGGCCTGGACAGCGGTGATCACTGGCGTGGTCACGCTGGTCCTGTCGCTGGGCCTCCTGTCGACCGCGCGGCACATCAAGTCGGTACTGCTGTCGTTGGCGCTGGCGGCGGTCCTCGTCCAGGACCTCGCCTTCACCAATGGGCCGAGCGAATCCACCGCTCTGCCCCTCGCGAGCTATGAGGTGCTGACGCCCCAGAGCCGCAACGCGACGCTCGCCGCGATCCGCCCGCGCATTGTCCAGAACGAAACACGCCGCGACCGGGTCGAACTCCTCGGCCTCGGCTACCAATGGCAGAACGCCGCCATGGTCCACGGCCTCGACGACGTGCTGGGCTTCAATCCCGTCCGCTCGGGCGCCTATGCTAATCTGGTCGGCGCCGAGGACATCGCGGCCCTGCCGGGCCAGCGGCGCTTTCCGCCGGGCTTCCCGTCCTACCGCTCGGTGCTGGCCGACATTCTCGGCCTGCGCTTCGTGGTGACCGGGGTGCCCGTGGCCGAGATCGACAAGGCGCTGCCGCCCGGCGCGCTGACTCTCGTGCAGCAGACCGACGAGGCCTTCATCTACGAGAATGTCAGGGCTATGCCGCGCGTCTGGATCGCCCGCGTCGCCGAGCAGACACCGCCGAATCTCGCGACCTCAGGCTACCGGCTCGATCTCGACCCCGCGACCGTCGTGCAGCTGGAAGGTGCCTTGCCGCCGCCGCGCGAGACGGGCGGCACCGCGCGGATCGTCAGCTATGGCAATACGGCCGTGGAGATCGAAACCGAGACCGTCTCGGGCGGCGTTCTGGTTCTCGCCGATGCCTGGCATCCCTGGTGGCGCGCCAGCGTCAATAACGCAGAGACACCGATCCGCCGCGCCTATGGCCTGGTCCGCGCCGTGGAAGTGCCGGCCGGCAAGGCGAGTGTGAGGTTCACATTCGAGCCGGTGCGCGGAGCGCTTGCGCAGGTTCTGGGGCGCTGAGGATTAGGTCTGTGGGCGAGGAGAAGAGGTCCTTCGAGGCTCGCTAACGCTCGCACCTCAGGATGAGGAAAGGAAAGATCCCGCTCGCGCACTCGCGTCGTCGGGCTCGCTCTCTCCACCCTCATCCTGAGGTGCGAGCGAAGCGAGCCTCGAAGGATCCCTTTCCCTCCTGAAGAGGCAGGCTCACGCCACCTTGAACGGCTTCACCGTCACGCCGGCCTTTTCCAGCGTGTCGCGCACCGTGCGCGCCATGGCCACCGCTGCCGGGTTATCCCCATGCACGCAGATCGTGTCGATCTTCACCTTGATGATCTTGCCGGAGGTGGAAACGATCGCACCATCCTCCACCATGCGCAGCACGCGCTCAGCCGCCATCGGAGCGTCATGGATGACCGCGCCGGGCTTGGAGCGCGAGGTCAGCTGGCCATTGTCCTCATAGGTGCGGTCGGCGAAGACTTCCAGGGCCTGCGGCAGGCCGAGCTTCTCGGCGGCTCGCTCGGTGGCGAGCCCCGGCATGGTCACATAGACCAGCGCCGGGTCGATCGCCTTGATCGCGCGGCCAACCGCCAGCGCCATCTCGTCGTCGTCATTGCACATGTTGCCGAGCGCGCCATGGGTCTTCACATGGGTGACCTTGTGGCCGGCCAGCGCTGCGCAGGCCTGCATGGCGCCGATCTGATAGGCCATCTGCTTTTCCAGATCGCTCATGCTGTCGCCGCGGATCACCCGGCGGCCGAAGCCCCAGAGATCGCCAAAGCCCGGATGGGCGCCGATCGACACGCCCTTGGCCTTCGCGATCTCGGCGGTGCGGTGCATGATGATGGGATCGCCGGCATGCCAGCCGCAGGCGATGTTGGCCGAGGACACGATGTCGAGCATCGCGGCATCGTCGCCCATCTTCCAGGGCCCGAAACCCTCGCCCATGTCGGAATTCAGATCGACCGATGCCATGGCATGCCTCCCCTCAAAAGCATTTTCAAGCGAAGTGGATACCGGTTCGCGTGAAGAAAATGCGTCACAACAACGAGACTCTACAGGATTGCCTCTTCAGCCTGGGCGCTGACCCAGCCATCGACCAGATTGAGCGACAGGAGCCGCCCGGAATCGAGGCCGCCGCCGACGGGCTGGAGGCCGGCCTTGACGGCCTGGAGCATGGCAGCCTGCTCGCGCGCGGCCTGGATCGCCTCGTCGCGGCCAACCACCATGAAGCGCACCTCGCTGCCCGGCCGCTGCTGAACGAAGCGCGGCAGGTCGGCCGAGATCAGGGTGGCAATCTTCGGATAGCCGCCGGTCGTGCCGCAATCGGCGAGCAGCACGATCGGCTCGCCCGAACCCGGCACCTGGATCGCGCCGGTCGGAATGCCGTCGGAGACGATGTTGAAGCCCTTGGCGTGTTCGACGGCAGGGCCGCTCAGCCGGTAGCCCATGCGGTCGGCCTGGGCGGAGATCGTGTAGGCCTGACTGGTCAGCGTGGCGATGCCGGCCTCGGTGAAGTAATCGTCCTGCGGCCCCAGAACGACACGATAGGCGCCGGCATGGACCTTGGGCGCAACGGTCGCCATGAGATCCGGGCCGACCGGCCCGCCGAGCACATGCAGCGTCTGCCCCGCCTTGACCGGCCCGCGCTCGACGCCGCCGAGGCCTGCGCGCAGATGGAACGACTGGCTGCCGAGATCGGGCTTCAGGTCGAAGCCGCCGGCCACCGCCAGCACCATGAACGTGCCGAGCCGCGCGGGCGCAATCGATATGACCTGGCCGGCCTTGACGGTGACGGAGGTCAGCGGCGCCACCGGCTCGCCATCGATCTTCATCTCCGCCATGGCGCCGGCCAGCGCCACCCGGATATCGCCGCCCTCGACCTCGAACTGGCCGCCGAACACCGCGAACTCGATGGCCCCCGTGCCCGGTTCATTGCCCACCAGCATGTTGGCCACCGCCAGCGCGACGCGGTCCATGGCACCGGCGGGACCGACGCCATAGCGGCGGTAGCCGAACCGGCCACCGTCCTGGATGGAAGTTCCGGCGCCGCAATCCCTGACTGTCAGCGCGGTCATGGCGAGATGATCTCCGCCACCGGTTCGCCGGCCGCGGCTTGCGCGTCCAATGCATCCCAGCGCGAGGCGTCGATCGGCTGGAACACCACCTCCTCGCCGGCGCCAACCAGAAAGACCGGGTCGCGGTCGGGCATGAAATTGCGCACCGGTGTGCGGCCGAGCAGATGCCAGCCCGACGGCGCCTCCACGGACGCAAACAGCGCCTGGATGCCGCCGATCGACACCGAACCTGCCGGTGTCTTCAGCCGCGGATCGACCCGGCGCGGCAAGGCGATCGTTTGATCGGCATTGGAGAGATAGGCAAAGCCCGGCAGGAAGCCGAGCATGGCGACCGGGTAGATCCGCTCGGAATGGCGGCGGATCACCTCGTTGGGGGTCAGACCGTGCTTGGCCGCGACATCCTCGAGATCGATGCCGAACTCGCCGCCATAGACCACCGGAATGCGCCAGCGTTTGCGCTTGGCCGAGGCCTGTTCAAGCCCCGCCAGCACCTGCAGCACCCGCGCCTCGAACCCCGCCATGTCGATGGTGAGCGGATCGACCTGCACCATCACCGAGCGATAGGTCGGCAAGGTTTCCACGACGCCTGGAATGGCGGCATCCGCCAGCGCCTGATCGAAGGCGAGGCAGAGCGCGTTCACCTCGTCGTCGATCTCGGTGCCGAATTCCACCGTGACGGCGGTGTCGCCGCACGGCAGGAATTTGGGGCGGATGGTGGGCATGGACCGTCCTTAGCCGGCAAGCAGGTTTGGCATGAACATCACGATGCCCGGGAACAGGACCAGCGCCATGGTGAACAGGATCATGATGATCAGATAGGGCATCGTCACCTTGGCGAGATAGGAGAGACTGTCCCCGGTAATGCCCTGGATGACGAACAGGTTGAACCCGACCGGCGGCGTGATCTGCGCCATTTCCACCACCAGCACGATGAACACGCCGAACCAGATCGGGTCGAACCCCGCCTGCTTGATGATCGGCAGTGCGATCGGCAGCGTCATGACGATCATCGAGAAGCCGTCGAGGAAGCAGCCGAGGATCAGGTAGAACACGATAAGGGCGATCATCAGCTGGAACGGCGACAGGCCGAGGCTCTGGACGAAAGCCGCCGCCTTGGCGGGAATGCCGAGGAAGGCTGCCGCCGAGCCGAGGATCGAGGCACCGAGCAGGATCATCGCGATCATCGAGCAGGTCACGACCGAACCGATGGCGATCTCGCGTGCCGCAGCCCGGTCAAGTGACCCCTGGACAAAGGCGACGATGGCGGCGCCCAGCACACCGACGGCGGCGGCTTCCGACGGCGTCGCGATGCCGCCATACATGGAGCCGAGCACGCAGGCGATGAGGAAGATGGCCGGTGCCAGGTCCTTCAGCGCCGCGAACCGCTCGCCCCACGACACCTTGCTCAGCTCGCGCTCCGAGGCGGGCACCAGGTCCTTGCGGATCGTGGTGTGGATCATCACCCAGGCCATGAAGCAGCCGGCGAGCAGGAAGCCCGGAATGAAGCCGGCGGTGAACAGCTTGAGGATGGAGACATCCGCCAGCACGCCGTAGATGATCATGATGTTGGAGGGCGGGATGAGGAAGCCGAGCGTTCCGGCGCCGGCCAGCGAGCCGATGGCGATGTCGCGCGAGTAGCCGCGCTTCAGCAATTCCGAGAGCGAGATCCGGCCGACCACCTGGGTGGTGGCGGCCGACGAGCCGGAAATCGCCGCGAAGATCGTGCAACCCACCACATTGACGTGGAGCAGACGGCCAGGCAGCAGGCCGGCCCAGGGCGCCAGCCCCTTGAACAGCGACTTCGACAGATGGGTGCGGAACAGGAGCTCGCCCATCAGGATGAACAGCGGCAGCGACAGCAGTTCCTGGGTGGTCAGGATGTTCCAGGAATATTGCGGAATGAGCCGGTGCAGCGGGATATCGCGAAACAGGAACAGCAGAACCGTGCCGGTAACGCCAAGGGTGAGGCCGATCCACAGGCCGCCGGCGAGCAGCCCGAACAGGATCGCGAACATGACTAGGACTTCGACGGCCATCGAGGCCTCCGCAAACAGGAGATAAAGGACTGGATGGCTGCTATTCGACCGGGTTTGACGCCCGCATGGTCGGATCTTCCAGCGGCAGGTCGTAAACGGCGCGGATCGCCCGGCCGAGGAACTGCAGCGACAGCAGGGCCATGCCGAAGGTGACGACCACCATGGGCGGCCAGACTGCGGTACCCGAGGAAATCGAGACCTGCCCCCGCGAGTAGGACGCCCAGGTGAACATCGTCATGGCGACCGAGAGGTAGCCCATGGCGAGGAAGGCCAGCGTGGACGAGAAGACCTCGACCACGCGCTTGAACAGCGGGCCGAAATTGTTGAGCAGCAGCGTCACGCGGATATGGCCGCCACCGCGCAGCGTCATGGCGGCGCCGAAGGTGAAGGCGGCCGCCATGAGATAGGACGAATATTCCCAGGCATTGGGCACCGTGCCGGGCCCGATGCCGAGGAAATTCGAGGCTGCCCGAGCAATGATTTCGGACAGCATGAGCAGGGTCAGCGCCAGCAGACAGCCGGCGCCGATCCAGCCGTCCAGACGGCCGAGGCCGTCGATGGCCTGGAGGAAAGGCCGGATACCCGCCGGCGCCCCGGCATTGAGATCAAGATGCGGGGACGCCATCGGTTTCAGTTCCTTCTCAGGCGCGCTTGACTTCGGCGAGGTAGGCGTCGATCGCCGGCTTGGCCGCCGGGACGCGCTTGACGAAATCCTGCACCGCAGAAGCCGTCTTCTGGCGCATGTCGGCCATCATCGGCGCCGGAATGTCGACCACTTCCATGCCACCCTGCTTCAGGCGCGCAAGGCTGTCGGCATCGGCCTTGATCGAGGAAGCCCAGAACTCCGGCTCCAGCTTCTTGGCAACGCCTTCGATGGCGGTGCGCTGGGCAGGCGTCAGCTTGTTCCAGGTGTCGAGGTTCACATTGACCATCTGGCACGACCAGACGTGATTGGTCGGGTAGATGAACTTCAGGAACTCCCAGAACTTGCCGTCGACGCCAGAGACGGCCGAGGTCGACACGCCCTGCACCGCGCCAGAGGCGAGCGCCGGGATGGTTTCACCCCAGGGAATGACCACGCCGGTCAGGCCGAGCGCATTGACCATGTCCTGTGCGCCGCGATCCGGGCAGCGGACCTTCACGCCGGCAAGGCCGGCAAGCGTGTCAGCCTTCTTGTTGAGGTGGAGGTACTGCGTCGGCCAGGGAACCATGTAGAGGTTCTTCTGGTTGTTGCGCATGACCGTCGCCTCGAAGACCGGGCGGATATACTTGTGATAGATGCGGAGCTCGTCGATCGAGCCAACGAGGAACGGAACGCCCTCGGCGCCCAGCACCGGCTCGTCGCCGATCTGCTGGATGTTCAGAACGTCAGCGATCGGCACGAGGCCGTCACGCACGGCGCGCAGGTGCTCCGGGCCCTTGAAGCCGAGCTGGCCGCCGCCCTTGACCGTGATGTTCACCGCGCCGTTCGTGGCGGCCTTGACCTCGGCTGCGAAGCGATTGGCGTTGACCGTGTGGAAATTGGCGTCCGGCCAGACGGTGGAAAGGTCCCAGCTGACGGCCTGGGCGCGGGCGAGAGACGGCGCGGCGAGCGTTGCGGCACCGGCCAAGAGAATCTGACGGCGATCGATCATCTGTGTGGACTCCTGTTCCCTGAACTCTGGAATTCCCGCCGTTTGCCGGCGTTGAGGCTTGCGCCCTTGGGGCGTGATTGGACTGCCCTTTCCCGCCAATGACAAGACCCTCGGTTGCATTGCGGTGCACGACGGCACGCAGGCTTTCGCGGGGCTTGGCGCTCGGGGTGGACGATCATGTCGGCGGACTTGGAGATTATCGGAGAGATTCCTCTTGTCAACATAACGTCAACAAAATGTCGCTGTTTTGTCGACTTGATTTCACGAACAAGTCGAGGCTGAATGTTCGGCCCGCCTCCGCCGCACTCTTCTCCGGAGACCGCCATGACGCCGCGTCCCCTCGGGCCTATCGTTTCGTCCGCCCATCTGGCTGCCGGAGAGATGCCGGCCCTGTCCGAGTTCGAGTTCGGCATGATGATGGTGAGCCACGCCTTCCACCGCTGGACGGTGCGCTGCGCGGCGGCGGCCGGCGCGCCCGGTCTCTCCGCGCTGGAGAACATGATCCTGCACACGGTCTATCATCGCGGCCGGCCGAAGCGGCTGGCCGACATCGCGCTGGTGCTCAATGTGGAAGACACCCACCTCGTCACCTATGCGGTGAAGAAGCTGGAAGCTGCCGGCTTGGTGAAGGGCGAGAAGATCGGCAAGGAAAAGGCGGTCTCGATCACCAAGAAAGGCGCCGATATCTGCGCCCGCTACCACGAGATCCGCGAGGCCCTGCTGATCCAGGCGGTGAAGGCCTTCGGCACCGAGCCCGGCGTCCTGTCGAAGATCGCTACCGAGATGCGGGCGCTGTCCGGGCTTTATGATCAGGCGGCGCGGTCGGCGGCGAGCTTGTGATCCCCAAGTGTGTATTCATACACTTGTAGGCTGACGCTATCGTGTGTATAAATGTGCATGCGCAGTCGCGAGGTGATCGCCCGGCTGGAGGTTGATGGCTGGGTCAAAGTCGCCCAGGCTGGCAGCCATGTTCAGTTCAAGCATCCCGCGCGACCGGGCCGTGTGACGGTCCCCCACCCGAAGACCGATCTCCCGCTCGGCACGCTGCGCAGCATCGAGAAGCAGTCGGGACTGAAGCTGAGATAATGGCCATGCGCAATTATGTCGCCCTGATCCACAAGGACCCGGAGAGCGATTTCGGCGTCTCGTTTCCCGATTTTCCGGGCTGCGTCTCGGCCGGCGCCACCCTCGACGAGGCTCGCGACGGCGCGGCCGAAGCGCTGGCGCTCCACATCGACGGCATGATCGCGGATGGTGACGCCATTCCGCTGCCGTCCTCGCTCGACGTCATCATGGCCGATCCGGAAAACCGCGACGGCGTCGCGATTCTCGTGGCTGCCCCGGCGCGCGCGACGCGCAGCGTGCGCTTCAACGTCACCATGCCGGAAGACGTGCTGGGCGACATCGACCGCTATGCCGAGGCCAATGGCTTCACGCGTTCAGGCTTCCTCGCGGCAGCGGCCAAGAAGGTGATGGCCGCCTGAGGCGAACCCCAGGCCCCCTCACCCGCCGTAAGCCTTGGCGCCCTTCTTCGACACCAACCCCTCGGCCAGATCCTTCTCGATCAGCGCCTTGTCGCGGGTCTTCGGGTCGCCGATGCCGCCGCCGCCGGGGGTCATCACGATCAGCCGGTCATCGGGCGGAATGAGCTGGAAGCCCTTGCCCTTCAGCACCTGGCCGGACTTCAGCGACACCGCGCCTGCCCCGCCATTGTGACCGCCGTCGCGACCCCGCGGCGGATGGTCGATGCGGTCATAGGCGGCGAGCAGATCGAACGGCTTGCCGATGCGGCTGCCCACCTCGATCACCTGACCGAGGCCACCGCGCGTCTTGCCGGCCCCGCCGGAATCCTCGCGGAATTCCTTGCGCCAGAAGATCAGCGGCGTGATCGATTCCGCGATCTCTACCGGCGTGCCCTTGACGCCTGAGGGATAGGCGGTGGCCGAGAGGCCATCCTTCATCGGGCGCGCGCCGGTGCCGCCGTTCGAAGTGACCGCCATCATGAACCCGTAATTGCCCAGGCCCGCCTCGTCGGTCTCGCCGCGCACGTTCAGGTTCCACAGGCATGAGGTGCCCTCGGCCGGAACGCGCTCGGGGATCGCCTGGCGCAGCGCGCCGAACACCACGTCCGGCAGCATCTGCCCGATGATGTGGCGCGACGCCACGGGCTTGGGTTTAAGCGCATTGACGATCGTGTTCTCCGGCGCCGACACCGTCAGCGGCCCGAGCGACCCGGCATTGTTCGGAATGTCCTTACCGACCACGCAGGCCAGACCGAACACCGTATAGGCGGTCGTATAGGCCAGCGGCACGTTGATGCCGCGCTTCGAGGCCGGTCCCGTGCCGGAATAATCGACGTGGATGCCCTTCTTGGAGACATCCACCGTGCAGGTCAGCGTGACGGGCTCGTCATAGCCGTCCACCGTCATGCTGTTCGACCAGCGGCCCTGGGGCAGCCGGGCGATCTCGGCCATCACCGCCTCACGCGAGCGGGTGAGGATGTGCTTCGACAGGACATCGAGATTGTCGAGATTGAACTCGGTCATCATCTCGGACAGGCGCTCGCAGCCGACATCGTTACAGGCGGCGAGTGAATAGACGTCGCCCTCGGTGTCGATCGGCAGGCGCGTGTTCGCCCGGATCATCGCCATCAGCGTGTGGTTGAGCTTGCCGCGGTCCGCGAGCTGGAGCAGCGGGATATAGAGCCCTTCCATGAACACGTCGGTACCATCCGGCCCGAAGCCGATGCCGCCGATATCCATGAGATGGCTGGTGCAGGAGAACAGGCCGACAAGCTTGCCCTTGTGGAAAGCCGGCGTGGTCAGGACGAAATCGTTGAGATGGCCCGTGCCCATCCACGGGTCGTTGGTGATGTAGATGTCACCCTTCTTCATCGTCTCCACCGGGAACTCCCGGATGAAGTGCTTGACGCTCTCGGCCATGGAATTGACGTGGCCGGGCGTGCCGGTCACGGCCTGGGCCAGCATGTTGCCCTCCCGGTCGAACACGCCGGCGGAGAGATCGCCCGCCTCGCGGACGATCGGCGAGAAGGCGGTGCGCAGCAGCACCTGCGCCTGCTCTTCCACCACCGCGATCAGGCGGTTCCACATGACCTGAAGGTCGATATCGCTGAGCTTTGCCATATTGTCGCTCCTTCTGGTCACTTCTTGGCGGTCAGGACCAGGCCGAAGCCTGCATCGACATGGGCATCGAACGTGCCGGTCACGAAGGTCGAGGTGCCGGCCTCCACGATGATCGCGGGACCGGAGACCACGGCGCCCGGGGTCATCTCGGTGCGGTCATACATCGGCACCTTCACAACCTTGCCCGCCTTGGCGTCGAAGACCGGCCGCATCTCGATCGGCTTCGGACCCGCCTTGCGGCGCGGCGTCTTCAGAACCGGCGGCCTGGCCGTGTCGGTGGTCACCAGCAGAGCCCAGGACAGGACCTCGATCGCGGCGCCGGGAATGTGGCGGGCGAACAGCTGGCGATAGCCCGTCTCGAACCGGTCGCGCATCTGCGCCACGTCCTTGGCGGTCAGCGCGCGGTTTGGCAGCGACACCGCGATCTCGTGGCCCTGGCCGGAATAGCGCATGAAGGCGGTGCGCGTTTCGGTCAGCTTGCGGTTGCCCGCGGCCGCCTTGGCGAGACCCGTCGCCTCCCCGCTCATGCCCGACAGCAGACGGTTGGCTTCGGCGAGCTCAAACTTGTCGAGCCGCATGTATTTCGAGTGGACCAGTTCATAGGCCGCCGGCGCGCGCAGGAAGCCGATGGCCGAGCCGACGCCCGCATCGGCGGGGATCAGCAGACGCTTGATGCCGAGCTTCTCGGCAAGGCGCGCGGCGTGAAGCGGCGCAGCGCCACCGAAGGCCACCATCGTGTGCTCCGACACGATCACGCCGCGCTCCACCGAATGGACGCGGGCCGCATTGGCCATGTTCTCGTCGACGATCTCGGCGACGCCATGGGCCGCCATGTCGGTCTTGAGCGACAGGGGCTTGCCGACCGCGGCGTCGAGCGCCGTGCCGGCCTTGGCCGGATAGAGCGTGATCGCGCCACCGGCGAAACGGGCCGGATCGATCTTGCCCAGCGCCACATCGGCATCGGTGACGGTCGGGTTCGCGCCGCCACGGCCATAGCAGGCCGGCCCCGGCACGGAGGCGGCCGAATCCGGGCCGACCGTGATGCGCTTCAGGGCATCGACCCGGGCGATCGAGCCACCGCCGGCGCCGATCTCGACCATCTCGATGACCGGGATGCGGACCGGCAGGCCCGAGCCCTTCATGAAGCGCGACTGGCGGTCCACCTCAAAGGTGCGCGCCTTGTAGGGCGTCGCGTCGTGGATGAGGCAGATCTTGGCGGTCGTGCCGCCCATGTCGAAGGAGAGCACCTTCTTCTCGTCGCGCTCGGCGGCGACATAGGCGGCGAGGATCGCGCCGCCGGCCGGACCGGACTCGACGAGACGGATCGGGAAGCGCGCGGCGGTCTCGAGCGTGGCCAGCGACCCGCCGGACGTCATCAGATGGATCGGCTTGGTATAGCCCTCGGCCGCGAAGCGCTCTTTCAGGCGGCCGAGATAACCCGCCATCAGCGGCTGGACATAGGCATTGGCGATGGCCGTGGAGGTGCGCTCATATTCGCGCATTTCCGGGCAGACTTCGCTGGACAGCGTGATGCTGACGCCCGGCAGTTCCTCGGCCAGAACCTCGCCGGCACGGCGCTCGTGCACGCCATTGGCATAGGAATGGATGAAGGCAACGGCGACCGCCTCGACGCGCTCCTTCTTCAGAACCTTCGCGATGGCGCGCAGCGCCGCCTCGTCGAGCGGCACCCAGACCTTGCCCATCACGTCGATGCGCTCCGGCACGGTGTAGCGGAGCTGGCGCGGCACCAGCTGGCGCGGCTTGTCGATGAACACGTCGTACTGGTCGTAGCGGCCCTCGTCGGCGATCTCGATCACATCGCGGAAGCCGTCGGTGGCGATCAGGGCGGTCTTGGCGCCCTTGCGCTCGATCACCGCATTGGTGGCAAGCGTCGTGCCATGGACGAACACGTCGAGATCGGCGAAGGCGAGGCCCGCCTCGCCCAGCACCTGCCGCGTCCCGTCCACCACCGCCTCTTCCGGGGCGGATGGCGTGGTCAGCACCTTGGTGGTGAAGCGCTGCTCGCCGCGTTCGACCACGATGTCGGTGAAGGTTCCGCCAATATCGGTGGCAAGGCGGATCGTCTCGGACTTCTTCATGCGCGACACTCGTTCGGACCGGGGCTCGGGCGACTGTGTCACGCACCGGGCACCGAGGCCACAGCACAGCAGACATTCGCGCGAGACCGCCAGCGAAATGGCTGAAATCGGCTTGGTCGCGACCATCGCGTGGCCCAAAATTCATGTCAACAATTCATCGACGTTTTGTCGTCGTTTTGTAATTTCGCATTACGGGACGGCGCGCGGCGCATAGGTCACAGGCGCCTGCATGGCAGCAGATCTGGCTATCCACAGGATTCTCTGGAGGGCTGAATTGTGATGCCGGACAGCCCGTGAAATCACTGCCGCGCCGGCCGGGAAATCGGCCGTGGAGCATGAACATGGCATTGACGTTACGTAAGAAATCCAGCGCGCGGCACAGCGCATTGGCCCTCGCGACCCTGGCCGGCGGCCTGGTTCTCGCCCATCCCGCCACAGCCCAGCAGACCAATCGCGAATGGCGCGGCACCCTCGACGGGCTGACCGTCGATCTCTCCACCGGCCTGCTCAACGGTCACGGCCGGGAATATGTCCTCAACCCGGACGGCTCGTCCGTCAGCATGCTGCGCTGGAACATGCGCAATGTCCTGATGTTCAACGCGGCCATTGCCTATCGTCCAGCGGACTGGCTGAAGCTCGAGATGCGCGGCTCGACCAACTTCACCGGCATGTCGCATATGGACGATTACGACTGGAACATTCCGGGCTGCCCGGCCTCGCCCACCGGCACCTATTGCGAATCGAACCACCCCGACACGGTCCTGCGCAACGCCATCCTGTTCGACAGTTTTGCCGCCGCGCGCTTCCTGACCCTCGGCCCGGTGCAGCTGAGCGCGGTCGCCGGCTACAAGTTCGACTTCTATCGCTGGCAGGGCTCGGGCGGCACGTCCAACTATGCCCCCTTCCCGCCCGGCAGCGGCATTTCCTATGACCAGACCTGGCGCGCGCCCTATCTCGGCCTCGCGATGGAGGCAGAGCATGGCCCCTGGTCGCTCCGTGGCCGCCTGATCGGCTCGGTCTGGGCGCTCGGCACCGGCCGCGACCTCCATCACCTCAGGTCGACCCTGTTCACCGACCGCCTCGGTCCCGGCCAGATGATGGCCGCCGAGATCGGGCTCGGCTACCAGATCCGCCCCGGCATGACGCTCACCGCCGACTACCGCTACCAGGCCTGGCGGATCGCCCAGGGGCCAGCCGACTCGCAGGCCCTCGGCGGCGCGCTGACCAGCTTCCCGGGCAAGGGCGGCGGCGGCAGCAACACCTCGCACATGGTGTCGCTCGGCCTGCGCATCCGTCCGGGCGAAGCCGTCCGAATGGCGCAGGGCGCGCCGACCGCACCGGTGTCGCTGGCTGGCTTCCATGCCGGCGTCGATATCGGAGCCGCCTGGCAGAATGCCGGCTGGACGACCAATTCCATGGGCGGCACGCCGGGACGGCTGGTCCCCGAAACCGCCGCAGCCCGGCTTGGTTCGGGCGCTCCGCGCGTCGGCTTCTTCGCAGGCTACGGCCGCCAGGTCGGCGCCTGGATCGTCGGCGCGGAAGCCGATATCGGCCTGGCCAATGCCAACCGGACGATCGTCGGCGTGCCGGGAGCCCTCGATGCAACCGCCATCGTCTCGGCAACCGACGGCGTCCGCATGACCAGGCTCTGGGACGCCAGCCTGCGCGCTCGGTTCGGCTACGAGGTGAAGCCCGGCCTTGCGCTCTACGCCACGGGCGGCCTCGCCATGGCGGCCAGCCAGCTGCGCGTCGGCTGCAACAATGGCGCAAGCTGCGTCGGCGGCACCAGCCTCGACCAGAGCGTGACGTCGACCCGCCTCGGCTGGACCCTCGGCGCGGGCGCCGAGGCGGCTCTCGCCGGTCCCTGGTTCGCACGGGCGGAATATCGCTATTCGGCCTATGCTGCGGTGAACCCGACCTTCTTCGCCACCGTCCCGGCCGACACGATCAGGTCGACCGTGTCACTGAATGACCATCGCGCCAGCGTGGCGCTCGGCTATCGTTACTGACCATCGCGCCGCCGGTTGCCGTTTCGGTGCCGGCGGCGCCTCGACCGCCTGAGGGAGGACAGCATGCCCACCATTGTCGAATGGTCGAAGCTCACCGCGCCCGAACTCAACGCGCTGGCCGGCGCCGATGCGACGGTCGTCCTGCCGGTCGCCTCGACTGAGCAGCACGGCCCCCATCTCGGCACTGGCGTCGACGCGATCCTCTGCGGCACGGTGTGCCGGCTCGCCGCCGAGAAGGCGTCAGCCCAGCGCGCCGTCGTCGTGGCGCCGACGCTCTGGGTCGGCATGGCCGAGCACCACATGGAGCATGGCGGCACCTTCACGCTGGATATCCCGACCTATCGGGCGGTGCTGCTGTGCCTCATCCAGTCGGTGAAGCGCCACGGCTTCACCCGCGTGCTGATCGTCAACGGCCATGGCGGCAACATGACCGCGCTCAACGCCTTCCTGCCGGATCTCTCCCGCGAGACCGGGCTGGCGGTGGCAGCCACGACCTATTTCGAGCTCGCCCAGCCGGCGTTTGCGCCGCTGCTGGAAGACCAGACCGGCGTGCTGCATGCCTGCGAGGCTGAGACCTCGATGATGATGGTGGCCGCCCCCGACGCGGTGCGCGCGGACAAGTTCGCCGAGGCCTATGGCCCGCAATTTTCCGATCCCCGCGCCGTGCTGGCGCCACCCGTGCAGCGCTTCCGCTCGTTCAAGGGCCTGACGCCCTCGGGGGTGCTCGGCGATGCAAGGCGGGCGACCAGGGCCAAGGGCGAGGCGCTTCAGGCCGCGGCGGTGGATGCGTTGGCCGAGGTTCTGGTGGCCGGCACGCCCTGGGGGTGAGCGACGCAACGAGCAGGGAACAACGCCCCCTCCCAATCAGCTCATCCGTCACCCCCGGCGAGCCCGCAGGGCGAGGGAAGGGGGCCCAGGAATCACCGAATCGCGCAAGAAGGATTCAAGTCTGGATCCCCTTCCCTCGCTTCGCTCGCCGGGGATGACGAGTGAGTATAGCCAACCAGAACGCGCTGCTCCGGTCAGCTATATGGGTCCTTCGAGGCTCGGCCAAAGCTTCGAGAGAACGCGAGATGCGTTCGCATCTCACTATGGCCTCGCACCTCAGGATGAGGGTGCAGAGAGCTGAGCCCAGGTTTCAACCGACCAGCGAGAGGGACCTATCCCTACCTCATCCTGAGGTGCGAGCGGAGCGAGCCTCGAAGGACCTTGTTCTAGGCGAAGGCCCCCCTCCCCTCAGCGGATCTTCTTCAGCCACTTCTTGTCGAGCACGACGTGAATGCCCTTGTTGCCGTTGACCACCTGGGTCACGCGCAGGTCGGCCACCAGCGACATCAGCGCATAGGCCTCGTCCCGGTCGAGGCCGGATTTCTCGACAACGAGATCGATCATCGAGCGCAGCGCGATCTGCACGGCGGCATCGAGATCGGGATCGAAGGCCATGGTGATGACCTCCGTCGGCGTTTCCGCCATCGGCCAGACGAGGCTCATGTCGTCGCGCACGGTGAGCTTGAACGTGCCGATCAGCCCGGTCTCGATCGCCGTGATGCAGACCTCGCCGTCGCCCTGCGCGCCATGGGCGTCACCCACCGAGAAATTGGCGCCGTCGACAAAGACCGGCAGATAAAGCGTCGTGCCGGCCACGAGCTCCTTGTTGTCGAGATTGCCGCCATTGCGGCGCGGCGGCAGCGTGTTGACCCGGCCCCATTCCTTCGGCGGCGCCACCGCCATCACGCCGAAGAACGGCCGGTCGAGCGGGATCTCGTGGCCCCAGGGCATGGTGGCGATCTTGCTTGCCCGGTCGATGCGCGAATGGAACAGGCGGAGTGCCTTCACATCATCCGGCAGCGCGCCGGCAAGCGGCCTGACAAGCGTGTAGCCCCAGTCATAGTGCAGATCGATCGCCTCGATATCGACCTGCAGCACGCTGCCCGCTTTCGCGCCTTCGACCGCCACCGGCCCGGTGCAGATATGGCCCGGCAGGGTCGGCCCGCCGAACTTCGCATGGATCGCCGGAAGCGCCGGCGGAATGCCCCAGCTTGCATCGGGCAATTGGTCTGGGGCCGCGGAGACCGTCGAAATGGTCACCCGTTCGCCGGACTTCACCGTCAGGCGGGGCGCAAGGGTCGCGTCGAAATAGCCCCAATGGGCATTGTCGGCGGAGGCGTCGAGGCGATGGGTCATGATCTCAAGGGTCCCAGATCGGTCAGGCGGGTGTCGGGGCTTCGGTCCGCTTCACCCGGAGCCAATGCAAGATCAGGCCCAGACCGAGGAAGACGAGACCTGCCGCGTCGGCATAGGTGTTGGTGGCGAGCAGCAGGCCGCCACCGATGAAGCAGAGCACGCGCTCGACCCAATTGGCCTGGGCCAGCGCATAGCCGGTGAACATGACGCAGAGCCCGACCAGCGCGAGACAGCCGGTGACGGTCGCCCAGATCACCGAGGCCCAGGCGAGCACGGTGGTTGGCGCGCCATAGGTGATGGCGCCGGCCGCATTGACGCCATTCGGTACCAGCATGAGCAGTTCCGCGCCCTGCGGCGTCAGGCAGAACATGAACGGCACGATGAAGGCCGGCAGCGTGTATTTCCACGCCTGCATCGTCGTCTTGAACGGATCGCCGCCGGTGATGGCGGAGGCCGCGAAGGGCGCGAGCGCTGTCGGCGGCGACACGTCGGCGAGCACCGCATAGTAGAACATGAACATGTGGGCGGCTGGCGGCGGCACACCGACCTTGACCAGTGCCGGCACCAGCATGACCGCGGCAATGATGTAGCTCGCGGTCACCGGCACAGAGAGGCCGAGGACCCACATCGCCAGCGCCGCCATCAGGAGGATCAGGAACACGTTGGATCCGCCGGCCGAGATGATGATGCCGGAAATGGTCAGGCCAAGTCCGGTGAGATTGACCACCGACACGATGACGCCGGCACAGGCGCAGGTCGCCACGATGCCGAGCGTCGAGCGCGTGCCGTCCATCAGGGCGTCGACCATGCCGGTGCCGCCAGCCGGCGCCGCCTGCCCCGCACGATTGGCCAGAATGCTCTGGATGCCCGACACGATCACAGCAGCCGTCATGCCCCAGAAGCACGCCACAGAGACGCGGCTGTCGAACAGCTCATGCAGGCCGAATGCACGCGGTATGTCGCTCATGCCGAAGAGCCAGGCAGCGACCGCCGCCACGCAACCCACGGCAAAGCCGGGGCGGGTGACCAGCTGATTGTCCCGATTGGCCATGGACAGCACGAAGGCCACCACGATCGACCAGTAGACCGCCATGAACGACGAGAAGCCGAGCACGAGGAACACGGCGATCGCGCCAAGCGAGAGGAAATGATAGCCGCCGGCCTTGGTCAGTGCCCACAGCGAGGCGTCGGACGTGCGCACAGACTTGACGTTCATCCGGCGGGAATCCGCTTCCGTCATCAGCCAGCAGGAGACGTAATAGAGGATGGTCGGGATCGTCGCGTAGACCAGGATCTGCAGGTAATCGACGTCCAGAAACTCCGCGATGATGAAGGCAGCAGCACCAAGCGTCGGCGGTGACAGCGTTGCCCCGATACCGGCCGCCGACAGCATGCCGCCGGCCACTTCCGGCGAATAGCCAGAGCGCTTGAGCATCGGCCAGGCGAGCGAGGAGACCGTCACCGTCGTGGCCACGCCTGATCCGGAGACCGTGCCAAGCAGAAAACCGGACGCCACCACCGCACGGCCGGGCGCCGAGGGCGAGGCATTCTTGCCGAACAGCGCGAAGGCCCAGTCGATGAAGAACTTGCCGGCGCCGCCGCGATCGAGCACCGCGCCATAGATCGTGAACAGGATGATGAAGGTGGCAGCCACATCCAGCGGCGTCGTGAAGACGCCTTCGAGTGTCAGCAGGTTCTGGCCGATGATGCGGTTCGGCGTGAAGCCGCGATGTTCGAAGACATCCGGGATGAGCCAGCCGGACCCGGCATAGCAATAGATCAGGAAGACCGCCGCAATGGCCGGCAGCACCCAGCCGACGGTGCGCCTGGTCGCCTCCATTACCAGCACGATCAGCACAAGGCCGAGCACCAGTTCCTCTGGCGAGGGCCGCATCGCGCGGTTTTTGTAGAGCTCGATATTGGTCGAGATGTAGAAGGCGACATAGAGGCCGACCGCCGCGAAGATCCAGTCGGCCGGCTGGTAGCGCGCGAGCGTCTTGTTGCTGATCAGGAAGGGATAGGCAGCGAAACAGGCGACCACCACCAGCCCCAGCACATAGGCGCCGGTCGACCGGCCATAGATGGCGAATTGCGGGTTCGGGTGGTGCAGCAGGTAGAGGATCAGCGCGATCGACAGGCCGGCGAACAGGAGTTCGTCGAAACGCGGGCGCCGCGCCTCGGGGCGCCCGTCCTTGGCCGTCCTGGTCAGGGGGAAAAGGATGAACACCAGCGCCAGGCACACCGCCAGGAAGGTCGACCGGTAGACCGTGGTGTTGATGGCGAACTGCGTCCAGTAGAGCGCATAGGCGCCGACGAACAGCGACACCGCACCGGTGAGCCAGCCGAGCCAGCCGGTGACGCGCCTGGCCGGACCGCCTTCGGAATCGGCCGACAGCGCCTCGATCTCCTCGGCCGTCAGTTGGCGTTCCGCCGTCTGGGCCTGACTGCCTGCCGTTGCCTGCGCTGCCATGGACGTCCCCTCGAAACCCTGCAGGACGGGCCCATCTGACGGAGCCTCTTGTCCCTTTCACCCCGCGCCGGCCGTGACCTGCCGCGGGCAAACAAACAGCCGGCACGGTCCCCCGCGCCGGCTGGTCCTGAATAGCAGCCCGGCCGCGCCGGACCAGTCCGTTACATTGCGACGCCGCGCGCCTTGTAGAAGGCCTCCGCCGCCGGATGGAAGGCGACGGCGGTCTTGGTGGCGGCGCTCTGCAGGTTGAGCTTGCGCGCCTCCGGATGGATCGCCTGCATGTCGGTCAGGTTGTTGAAGATGCCTTCCAGCATCATCGTCACCAGTGCGGCCGGCGCCTTGCCGTCGACGACCATCACATTGGCAACGCCCACGCCCGAAACAGGCTGGGTCTGGCCGGCATAGGAATTCGGCGGCATCACCGAGGAGCGGTAGAGACCCGGATATTTCCGGTCGAGGGCGACCAGTTCCTTGTCCGAATTGAGCAGCTTCATCGGCGTGCGGCCGCCCTGGGCGAGGTCGCGCACCGCCGCGGTCGGCACGCCACCGCCCCAGAAGAAGCCGGCGATCTTGCCGTCGGCGAGCGCATTGGCGCATTCGGCAACGCCCAGATTGTCGCGCGTGATATCGGTCTTCGGATTGAGGCCGGCGGCCTCCAGCATGCGGTCAGCCCAGCCCTCGGTGGAGGATCCGGCCGAGCCGACGCCGATGCGCTTGCCCTTCATGTCGGCGATCGAATTGAGCGACGGCTGGCCGACCACGTGCATGACGTTGTCATAGAGCACGGCCACGACCTTCACGTCGCGCTTGCCGCCTTGGGTGTAGGCCGCAACGCCGTTCAGCGCATCGACCACCGAATCGAGCGTGGAGAAGCCGAGATCGGCATCGCCCGAGGTGACGAGGTTGATGTTGTCGACCGAACCGCCGGTGACCTGAGCGGTGACCTGGGTGTTCGGCAGCTTCTCGGTGAGCACGCGGGCAAGACCGCCGCCATAGACGAAATAGACGCCGCCGGTGCCGCCGGTGGCAACCGTGAGACGGCGACGTGACTGGGCGAGAGCCGGGCTGCCAAGGGTGGCGAGGCCGGCGCCAGCGATGAGCGCGGTGCGGCGGGTGATGAAACCGGACATGAACTGTTCCTCCTGAGAAAACCACGCCGGCTTCACACCGGGCTTTTCCCGACTATAGCCGAGTTATCGCCGCCGATAAGGGGGCATCACCCCTCGAACGGAAAACGCGCCAGGATCGTGAATTGCCGGTCGCGCGCCTCCTGCCGGAACAGCACCAGCGCATCGACGCGAAACGGCGCGGCGATCGGGCGGTAGCGCGCGGCGAGTGCCGCGGCGACGGGCGCGCGCCGCTCTTCCGGCAGCGAGCCGGTCAGCGTCATGTGGTAGCGGAAATCGTCGAACACATAGGGATAGCCCCATTGATCGAGTTGGGCGATCTGCCGCTCGGTGAGCGGGCTCTTCAGCCGCCGCGCCCGGTCGGCCTCCGAGGTCGGCGCACGGAACCCGTCGAAGACCCGAACGCAATCATCAGCCAAAGCGTGGAGATCATCCGACCGTTCGGCCGGCACCAGCGCGACGAAGGACTTCAGCGACACGACCTCGAGCGCCTTGACCGTGAAGGCCGGCCGGCGCTCGGCAAACAGCATGGCGGCTTCCATCAGATCCGCCTCGCCGAAGCCATCTGCCAGCGCGAAGGGCGCCTTCAGCGTGCCGTGAAAGCCATAGCGACGGGGATCATCCGTGAGCGCCGCCCAGTCTGGCGCGTCGAAGGGGGCACCCGATGGAAAGGCCAGGGCCCGCGCAGTGGCGGCGTCATAGCCGATCGTGTCGCTGCCGAAGCTCCAGAGCGGATCGTCGGGCGGCGGGGCGGCATAGAGGGCGTAGCGAACGGTCATGGCGCATGGCCTTAGCCGATCGACGATGACATCGCCAAGTCGGGGGTCAAGTCGAGGCCAAGTCGCGCCCGGCTTCCACGCCCTACACCCGGCTCTTGCAGGGACAGTCATGCCGAATTGCGCCATTGCATTGCGACGCAACACGATCAGAATGCTACAAAATGACCGGCGGAGAGAATATCCGCCCCTTCGATGTGGAGTGATGCAATGGCAAGGCCCGTTGTCGGCGTGATCGGCAATGCGCACATGGTCGAGAACCGCTTCTCGGCCCAGCTGGTCGGCGAGCGCAACATGCGCGCTGTTGCCGATGTCGCAGGCGCCCTGCCGCTGATGTTCGCCGGCTCGCCCGAGATCACCGATGTGGGCGCCCTGCTCGATGTCGTCGACGGCATCCTGCTCACCGGCGCCCGCGCCAATGTCCACCCTTCCCGCTTCAACACCGAGCCGCACCCGGCCCACGAACCCTATGATCCCGAGCGCGACTGCGTGGCGCTGGCGCTCTGCGAGGCTTGCGTCGAGCGCGGCATTCCGATCTTCGGCATCTGCCGCGGCTTCCAGGAGATGAACGTCGCATTCGGCGGCTCGCTCCACCCGGAGATCCGCGAGCTTCCCGGCCGGATGAACCACCGCATGCCGCGCCTGCCGACCGGCGAGATCCATCCCGATCCCCAGGTGGTCTTCGCCGACCGCCACGATGTCAGCCTGGTGCCGAATGGCACTTTTGCCCGCCTGTTCGGCCGCGACACGATCCGCGTCAATTCGCTACACGGCCAGGGCATCCTGGAGCCGGGCAGCCGCGTCGTCATCGAGGGCATTGCCGAGGACGGCACGGCGGAGGCGATCCGCATCGCGGAGGCCCCCTCCTTCGCGCTCGGCGTCCAGTGGCACGCGGAATATGACCCGCACTGCAATCCGGTGAACCGCGCCCTGTTCGAGGCCTTCGGCCAGGCGCTGAAGACAAGGGCGAAGGTGGCGGCTTAGAGGGCATACCAATCGCCGGGCGCGCGGCCGGACGCACGCTGGCCCGACCTGTCGCAATGCCCCCGACCGCGCCCAGCCGATAAGTCCTTTGCATGGGTGAGACTCAGATCGAGGCCATCAGATGAACCAGGACAGCACCGGCCCAGCCAAGGGCCGACGCATGAGCGGCAGGCTGAAGCTGATCCTGGCCGTGCCGGTCGCCGCCGCCGGCTACTTCATCGGCACATCGCTCTTTGCCCACCCGGCTCTCGGCGATGGCACCCGCTGGCTCATCGGTGCCGCCACGGCCGGTATCCTGCTGCTTGGCCTGTTTGGCCGCATCCAGGGCAATGGCGATGCTGATGGACCGGTCGACGGCGGAGGCGGCGACGGCGGAGGCGATGGCGGCGGAGGCGGCGGCGACTGATGCGCCACACGCGAAATGGTGCCGGCTTCGCCTGACCCTTTCGCCCTTTGCGGCCCGCCCGCTTGGCCCTATATAGCGTTGCACCCTGAGGGACCCCGCCGCCGATGCTGAACAGCCTCGACATCGCCAAGCCGCCGCACGCGACACGCGTGGTGGTTGCCATGTCGGGTGGCGTGGATTCCTCCGTCGTCGCAGCGCTGATGGCGGAAGAGGGCTATGACGTCATCGGCGTGACGCTGCAGCTCTACGACCATGGCGCGGCAATCCACCGCAAGGGCGCCTGCTGCGCCGGCCAGGACATCAACGACGCGCGCCGCGTCGCCGAGCGGCTGGGCATTCCCCATTACGTGCTCGACTACGAGGAGCGGTTCAAGGCCGCCGTCATCGACCGCTTCGCCCAGTCCTATGCCGATGGCGAGACGCCGATCCCCTGCGTCGACTGCAACCGCCATGTGAAATTCGCCGATCTCCTGCAGACCGCGCGCGACCTCGGCGCTGATGTTCTGGCCACCGGCCATTATGTCGCGAGCGGCGCGCTCGCCGACGGCCGCCGCGCGATGTACCGCCCGGTCGATGCCGACCGCGACCAGAGCTATTTCCTGTTCGCCACCACGCCCGACCAGCTCGACCTGCTGCGCTTTCCGCTCGGCCGCATGACCAAGCCGGAAGTGCGCGAGCATGCCCGCCGCTTCGATCTCTCGGTCGCCGACAAGGCCGACAGCCAGGACATCTGCTTCGTGCCCTCGGGCAAGTACACGGCCATCGTCGAGAAGCTGAAGCCGGAAGCCGCAGAGTCGGGCGACATCGTCCATGTCGACGGCCGCGTGCTTGGCCGCCATGACGGCATCATGCGCTTCACCATCGGCCAGCGCCGCGGCATCGGCGTTGCCGCCCGCGAGCCGCTCTATGTCGTCGGCCTCGACGCCGCCACCCGCCAGGTGGTGGTCGGCCCGAAGGAGGCGCTCGCCACCCGTGCCATCGGCCTGCGCGATCTCAACTGGCTCGGCGACCGGCCGCTCCAGCCCGGCGAGACGCTCGACTGTTTCGCCAAGGTGCGCTCCACCCGCCCGCCCAAGGCGGCGATCCTGCGCGCCACCGCGGACGGCGCCGAGATCGAGCTGCTCGACGGCGAGGACGGCGTTGCGCCCGGCCAGGCCTGCGTGCTCTATGACGCTGCGGAAGGGTCGTCGCGCGTCCTTGGCGGCGGCTTCATCCGCCGCCTTCCCGACACCACCCGGCTTGCCCCCGCAAGCGCCCTCCACGCCGCGTTCTGACGCGCGCCGTTCAGCGGATCTTGGTCAATGGCAGCAGCCGAGCTTGATACCCAGTCGATCCAGAAGGCCTATGCCCGCTGGGCGCCGATCTATGACGCGCTCTTCGGGTCGATCACCACCACCGGCCGGCGCGCGGCAGCGGCTGCCGCCACCAAGGTCGGCGGGCGCGTGCTGGAAGTCGGCGTCGGCACCGGCATCGCGCTGCCCGATTATGGCCAGAACTGCCGGGTGATCGGTCTCGATCTCTCCTTCGACATGCTGAAAATCGCCCGCAAACGCGTCGACGATGGTCTGCCCCATGTCGAGGGCATCCTGCAGATGGATGCCGGCCGCCTCGCCTTCCCCGATGCCGCCTTCGACTGCGTGGTGGCCATGTACCTCATCACCGTCGTGCCCGACCCGGAAGGCGTGATGCGCGAGCTCAACCGCGTCTGCAAGCCGGGCGGCGAAGTGATCCTGGTCAACCATTTCGCCGCCGAGAGCGGCATCCGCGCCTGGGTTGAGAAGGCTGCCGCCCCCTTCGGCGACAAGCTCGGCTGGCACCCGGACTTCCCGTTCTCCCGCGTCATGGGCGAGGCCGACCTCACCATGGTGGAGAAGCGACCGGCCGGCTTCGGCGGGCTGTTCACGCTGGTGCGGTTCAAGAAGGCCGGCTGAACTCTATCGGCGCTGCGGGCGCCGCTGCAGCCACAGGAGATAGGCGACCACATCCTGCTTCTCGTTTTCGAACAGCCGGAAGGTTGTCATCGGGAAATGGTCCTCGTGCAGGAAGCGGGAGAAATAGGCCTCGTCCCGCCCCGGCAGCCGCACGATCGTCTCATAGGCCGGCGCCATGCCCTGGCGCGGGGGCTGCCCGGCCCTGAGATGGCAGAGACGGCACCATTCATCGACCACGCGGCGGCCGCGCAGGGCTGACGAGCCCGCCTCCTGGGCGCCGGCCTCCGTCCAGGGCAACAGGGCCAGCAACATCAGAAGCGGCATCGCCGCCCATCCCGCCCGCATGCGTGTCATGGCCCGTTCCCGATTGATCAGGCCCTGAACCTAGACGGGACAGCCGCGCGGCGGCTTGCGCCCGGTCAAAATGAGGACGCCCCGCGCGACGGAAAGCCTCACGCCCGCGACGGGAGCTGCGGTCGCTTGCCGGATAGACACCATCAGCGCAGTCTTTGCCTTGACACTGCTTCCGCTCAAACCTTATATCCGCGCTCTCCGAACCGGTCCGCCGGACGGACCCCTGTGGCGGGGTAGCTCAGTTGGTGAGAGCGCAGGATTCATAACCCTGAGGTCGGCAGTTCAATTCTGCCTCCCGCTACCATTCTTTTGGCTAGCTCTTTTTCCATCAAAGCCGAGATGTGGCTCTTGATTTCGATAAGGGGCGGCTTGTGCGGCAAGCCCGACCTTGAGACCACGCGAGAGATCAACTCGCGCAGTGCAACTCCTCCTCCTTGTTCGGTAAACTGCAGGTCCCTCAGATCAACGGCCAGATGCTCGCACGATTGAGGGCGAGCAAGAGCTGGAGCACCGACAACGACGGCATTTGATGCATTCAGCTCGGCGCGAATTCTGTCTCTGGCGTCCTGGAGCTCATCGGCCGTCGACTTGATCGATTGACGCAGTGCCTGGCCCTCAGCGGGTCGGTTGCCTCATTCCAGAGTTGGCTCACAGAGCAGTTTTCTGATTTGATCACGCCGACCCAAGCTCGATGGCTACCTGATGAAGATCGATTTCTGGAAACGGCGACTGGCTATCGCACTTGCCAGCCTCCTGGGATTGGCAGCGACTTTGGTCGCAGATCCCGCACGCGCCCGGTCCAGCGCCTTCGTCGGTCCAAATGCAGACTTCGCGATCGATATCGCGGGCCAATGGACGATCGAGGACATGGCCGGACCGGAAGGAGCCACTCGCTTCATCCGTGCCGACGGTGTGAGAGCCGCAAACTATGGTGCAGCGCATGGCCCGCAGGCCGCGATGTGGTTGCGCGTGGTGGTGCCGACCGACCTCACCACAGCGGGCGGTGTCGTCGTTCTGACTGTCCGGGAATCGCGAATTCGCACATTGGAGGTCTATCGGCACCAGGCCGGCGGTTTCGACACGCAAACCTGGCGCCTGGGAGTACCCTTGGACACGGCCCGGCTTGCCACTCGCTACCCTTCGATCGCCTTGCCAGAAAGCGCGAAGGGCGAAACCATTTTCATTCGCTTCCATACGCCATCATCGATGCGGGCATCAGTATGGCTGCAGAATGAGACCAGCTATTTGAAGACATATGTCTTCGAAATGATGTTTTTCGGCGTTCTATTCGGCGTCCTGCTTGCCCTGCTCATCTATTTTACGTCCGCAGCAGTTGCAAGCAGAGACCCGACGACAGGCGCCCTGGCCTTTCTTGTATTGTGTTTCGGATGCCACATCATCGGCGACCAGGCATTTTTCGAAACATTCATCGTGCCAGGAGCCGTAAATGCTTCGAGGATATTGTCAATCACTGCGACTGCATTCATCTATGCGATTTCTCTCTACTATGCACTGCAGTCGCTGCGCGCGCGAGAGAACTTCCCGACATTTGGACGTGCCTTACACTATTGCGTCTGGTTCTTGGCCGCATTTGCTATTGCCGTCGCTGTTGAAACGACAGCTGGCGGGGTCATGCTTCGTCGGCTCAGCCCAATCGTCGGGCTTTTCACCATCAGCACGGTCCTTGGGTTGGTGCTTGCCACCGCAACAAGACAGCCTCGGCGTGCAATCGACTACATCTTGTGTTGGGGACCGGCCATGGCGACAGGTGTTGCCCGACTGATCCCTGACGTCGTGCCCCATGACGGATTCAATCCAGTCCTCATCAATCTTCTCTACCCGGCCTTTGCGTTGTCTCTGCTGCTTGCCGGCATTTCGGCCGCAGGCGACATCAGACGCCGAGAACGCGCGCTCACCTCGGCAGCAGCCGAGAACGCCGAGCGCTTGAGGGCCTTTGCCGAAAGCGCCTCCGACAGCTTCTGGGAAACGAACGGTGCGGGTCAGATCGTCTTCGCGTCTGGACCTGCCTCGTCCATAGCCGGCCTGGCGGTCGGAAAATCGGTTCATTCGGTGCTCGAGGCAGATCCCGGTGTCCACCTGAAGCCCGGGCAGGCCGTGTCGAGGGCACCTTTGCAGCGCGACGATGGCCATTCTGGCCATCGACACCTCCGCCTCTCGGCAGTGCCCATCGCGGGCGGCGGATGGCGCGGGATCGTCTCTGACGTCACGGATGAAGTAGCGGAAGCCGAGCGCAGCAGCCGGCAAAGCCGAATGGCGGCCATTGGCCAGATGGCCGGCGGCGTTGCCCATGAGATCAACAATCTCCTTCATCCGGTCATCAATCTAACCCGTCGCACGAGCGAGTCCTTTGGAGAAGATGACGAGCGGCGACGCTGGCTGGATGTTGTGCGGACCTCCGGAATGCGCGCCGCCGAAATCGTGGCCGCTCTCCTCACCTCGGTGCGTCCGATCCCCGACGACGGCCGCCGCGCGCCACTCGGCGATGCGCTCAAAGAGATCGCGGAGGAAGTGCGCGCGCTGGTTCCAGGCTCCACTCGCCTGGAGACGCGCTTCGAGCTGCAGGGAGGCCCGGTCGTTCCTGTAACCGAGGTTTTTCAGGTTGTGGCCAATCTGGTGATCAACGCGGTCCATGCCACCCGCGGCGGATCGGTTGTCCTGACCTATGGCCCAGCTGGAAACATCGCCGGCGAGTGTCTTGAACTGACCGTGGAAGATGACGGCATAGGGATGGACCAGACAACATTGCGCCGAGCGTCGGAGCCCTTCTTTTCAACAAAGCCCCAGGGAGAAGGCACCGGCCTGGGGCTCTCCATTGTCCAAGGCATTGCCTCCCAATGGGGAGGTGAACTCAAGATCACGTCCGCTTTGGGAAAGGGGACCCGGGTCACGATTTCCCTGCCGCTCTCATTGCACAACGCGCCTGGCGAGCAAGTCACGAGACAGAGGTCCGTCGGGTGATGCGGATCGAGAAGGGCGCGCAACGCGCCCCATGACCCCTTGGGCAGACCGCCCGGCCGGCACTGGCCGACAGGTGCGACCAGGATTGCTGGCACAGGCAGCGAACTCAGTCAGCCCGACCAGTGCCAGAGATCGGCGCAGCCATCTCTGCACCTGACCACACGTGCCGGTTCTCGGCTGCTCCGCCTACCAGGGCAATGTGATCGGTGCGGCGCAGCAGGCGCGCGGCGCGCTGTTCGGCGAAAAATTGGCCAGGATGAAGCCGATCGAAGTGCCTGCGGAGCTGAAGGCTTCCTCGCTTACGGTGAATGCCAGTTCGTACCGGCGCCCCTCGCCAAAGTACTCCGCGACCACCATCCGCAGCCGGGGCCGATTGCCCATCGGAGATGTCATGGTGGCCACATAGAGATGGACCGGCCCTGCCGGGAGCACAACGAGGGACCTTTGCTCCAGGCTGAAGTCGCGAAATGCGGACCGATCGGCTGTTGCGACCTGGGCTGCCGGGCTTCGAGCGGCGGATTGGGCGCTGGCACCGGGGGCCGATGGCGCGACCTTGAGCGACACCTGGAACAGCGCACCGGGATGATCGAGAAAGAGCTCTGACCCGGCATCCGCCGTCTGATTGAATTCAGCCGGGTATGAGACGGTGAAGGGCTTGTCGCGCATCAGTCCACGGACCGTCTCAATCCCAGTCGATGGCGCATGGGAGGGGGTTGAGGGAGCGCTCCCCTGAGCCAACTGCCTGAGATTGGGCTGGCCCGATTGGACCGGAGCTGACGCCGCCAATTGGGCGCGCGCCTTGTCTCGGCCTTCCGCTGCCGCCCGGTTGTCAGGCTCGACCGCTAGAGCCGCCTCGAAATCCTCGGCAGCCCGGCGGTGATCATTGCGCTCAGCGCGCAGACGGGCCCGCTCGACGAGGGCCTCGGCAAAGCGCGGCTCTGCCTGCATGGTTCGGTCCAGCTCGGCCAAGGCGCGATCCCCATCGCGTTGGCGCAGAAAGACGCGCGCCCGCTCAAGGCGCGCCCAGATGTTGTTGTCGATCGCAAGGGCCCGGTCGAGGGCGGAATGGGCATCCGCAAAGCGCTCGAGTTGGCTCAGAACACGCCCACGATTGACGTGTGCGACGGAGTAGCCAGGTTCGCGCGCGATCGCGCGGTCATAATCCTCCAGGGCGGCACGCAGGTTGCCTGAACGCTCCTGGGCGTGGCCCCGGTTGTTGACTGCAATCGCATAATTGTTGGCCTCGTCGGGGTGGACGAGAACGGCGTTGCAACCAGCGATCTGGCGCTGGGCATCACCGTCGTCAGCGCAATCTTCACGCAACTGCGCATAGCTTCTCTGAGGCACGGCCGCTGCCTGCACGGCGCCCTGGATCACCCGTTGCCCACGCGCGAGGAGGGCTGGCCCGTTGTTCAAGGGCGCGAGCAAGACGAGCGTACGGGTGCGCTGTTCGTCTTGAACGGCATAGAGAACCACCTGGACCGCCTGAACTTGCCCACCGTCGCAACGCAGATCAAAGGCTCCGCGCTTGCCGTCTGGCGAAGCTCCCATGGCAATGGGGCGATGGTTGCAGAACCGGTCCGGCCGGGTCAGCCCACGCATGAACTCGGTGGCGGTTCGGTCCGGCGACAGCGGTGGTGTCTGATCTATCCAGATCAGCCGGAAAGCCGGCAGGGCCGATTCCTGTGTACGGGCCAGGAGAAGACCGGCGGCTCCACCGGGGGCAAGGGTGACCCCTTCAAGTCCGGCGCCCAGGGCCCTTTGGGTGAAGTCGATCAGCGGACAATTGGACGTATCAGTGCAGCCTGGCAAAGGCTCCCCGGGACGGCTGGGCGCTTGCGCAGAGACAACAGCCGGAATCGCGATGGCCAATATCGTCGTGAGAACGCGGGCAATCATGGATGCCTCTCCTGGACGTGACCCAATGATGCGCAATGGGCGCCTAAACCCGGAGACGTATCGGCCGTCTTGAGCCGCCGCGCATCCATCGCAGCCCCCCGTCCAGACTGCGAAAAGGCATCGACCCACGCCGACCGACGAGCTGCGCCGTCACGATAAGCGCCAACTCCAGAGGCGCCGGGTTCGGCCTGCCAATGTTGTCAGAGAGCCCGGGGCATGGTTGCGCAATGCCCCCGCTCCGCTTCAACAGCGGCGGAGCGGCCGCGGCAGGCGTCAGGGGTGAACGACGTCGATCTCGTAGAACGCGCGAAGATTGCGCAGCGTCGGATCGCGGCTCGACTGATCCTGGCTCGGGAGAACCGGCAGAATGAAGTAGGACAGTCGGGACTGACCGCGAACATTTGCGATGGTGCGGGCCGCAATTGCGAGGGCTGGGTTGACACAGGTTCCCTCTCGCGTCCGACCCTCGGGGCACACGGTCTGCGCCGAAGCGGCGGTTGGAACGGCAAGCAGCGCGGACACGATGGCAATCTTTGCAAGGCGGTTCATGGCTCTACTCGCTTAGAAGGTGATGTTGCCGCCAAGCGACAGCGTCCAGCCTGTGAAGGAAAGGGCGGGAATGGAAGTGCCCGGAATGATGCCACCGAAGTCGATATCGGGCCTGCTGGCCTGATTGACCCAGAAATGTTCGGCGCGAACGGTGATCGCCGAGTTCGGCGCAACCTGATAGCGGGCAGATCCTCCGAGCGCCAATTTGGTCTTCGCAGGAATGAACTGGAAGGCGGTCGGCACATAAGCGTTGGAGTCACGGTGGAACCAGCTGCCGAACATCCCCAATGTCCATTGCGGAGTGATCCGCCACGCATGGTCAAGGCGAAGGCGCAAGGCATTGCTGTTGGAGTTGAAAGCCTCGCGCTGGAACTGATTGACGGCAAGGATGAAATTCGCATTCGAGCGCGTGTGATTGAATGCGGTGGTGAACGTCGTCACGTGCTCCGGGTTCCACGTGTAGGCCGCGGTACCGGTCAGAGCGAAGGCGTCACCCTGAATGACAGCCAAGCCGCCGTCGATCCGCGTGGCGCTCGTATAGGTGTAGGTCACGGCCGCACGAAGCAGCAGGGCCCCCATGATATGGGCCAGCTGGGCGGTACCCGACGTCGATGCGCCCGGTTCAATGCGGGTGTCGAGCCCACCGAAAATGTCAGTGGGATCGCGGGTAAAGGCGCCGCGGTGCGTGTGGCTGACGCTCACGGTTGCCAATGAATTCTGGCCGATCGGTATGTTACCGCCCAGAGTGGCTCCCAAATTGAAGCCCTCACCAAATGTGGGAACTTCGACCAGATCCGGGTCGGACCGGGCGAAGGCCTGGGTACCGGCGAGGTTGGCCCTTCCGGTCGGCAGATTGGCGTTGAGCGCGAGGAAGGGCTGGAAGCCCGGCGTTCCAAGCCAGGTCGCAGTCGCCGAGACGACCGTATCTGTCATCGTCGAGACATGGCCGACCAGACCACCGCCTGCATTCTGGCGGGCGTCGACGTAGCCGGTTCGGGCGAGCAATTCCAGCTTCACGTCCGAACCGACCAGGCCGGTCGCGGCGAAAGCAAGCGGCACATAGAATTGCGAGCCGCGGGCCGGAGTTCCCAAAGCAAAATTGTTGGGAAAGCCGCGCGGACCGCTCCAGCTCGTGTAGCGGGCTTCACTGTCGAAGACCAACGTCCAGCCAGACGAAACCGTGACCGACGATGCCGGCGGGATGGCCACATCAGCAGCTGCCGCCGGCGTGGCCAAGGCGACCAGGCTCGCAATAACTGCACCCAAGGTCCCCGCCAAGACCGGGAATGCCGCCGGTCGGGCGGTCCGATTCACGTTCACACTTGTATTCTTGAGCATTGGTGTCACTTCGGCGGCGGTGCTGACTTGAGATGGCGGATGGTGCTGCGGTGGAATGAGCGCCTTTGCTGCGGCTTCAGCGCCTCAGAGGGCCACGTGCCCCCAAGCCATTGTCCGATATCAACCCGCCGCCCCTGTCCGAAATCAGAGCGTTCCGGTTGTTGCTCATCAGGGCATTCGGTGGCGGGGTGATCGTGCGCGGAGGGGGGCTTCCAATGGATGTTCTGACCGGCTGCAACGTCGTGCGCGCCGTCTGCGGCGCGACATAACCAGGCGCTCCGGGCATGCGGCGCGGATTGTTGTCCCAAGGGGCACAGCCTGAAACAAACATGTTCACGTAGCCACCGCACCCTGCGGCGAAGCTCTTCTCGGCCGACAATGTCAGCGTCGCCGCCAACAATGCGCACAATGATACTGCACGATGCATGATGTTGCCCCCACCGATCGATGTCGCCAGAAGTGCGGATGCCGCCGGCGCAATCGCGGCGGCACCCACCTCGGACGCGTATTCGCGCGTGCCTTAGCGACGATTGCCAGAGAACCCAGCACTGTCGTTGCCGATCAGGCCAGGATTGCGATTTCCAGGGCTCAGCAATCCTGGATTGCGGTTCCCGGGGCTCAACAGGGTTGAGCCATCATTACCAATCAACCGCGAAGGCGGCTGAACGATTCGTGTCGGCGGCTGAACGATTCGTGTCGGCGGCTGAACGATTCGTGTCGGCGGCAAACCGACGGGAGGGGATGGACGCGGAGCAACGTAACCCGGCGCACCAGGCATCCGGCGGGGATTGTTATCCCAAGGAGCACAGCCGGAGACCCAGACGTTCACGTAGCCGCCGCAGCCCGCAGCCTGGGCAGGTGACGATACGAAAAGGGCACTTCCTGCCGTAAGGGCAGTAACAAAGAATGAAACGCTGGCTGCTGCTCGCATCGTGACTCTCCAGACATGAACAAAACTGAACAATTTCTAAAATTGCTCAGTGAGCATGTCAAGTGTCGTTTACCTCCTGCGGCGGCCTCTCAGTGACAGAGGAGGCTGTCTTGTGCATTGTCGCAAACTGAGAGAAGCCGCATGATTCGGCGGTGGGATATCGCGAACTTCAAACACCATGGCGCCAAAATCGATCAGAACTGACGTATTAGCGCGTCTCTTCGAGCAATCGACCCGTGCGCTGCACTCGTCCGGCCATAGCCACGGCCTGTTCCCCGCTCAATGGACCGCGCTGCGCTATTTCTCGACAGCCGATCGCCCACAATGCACGGCGATGAGCCTTGCTCGCTTTCAGGGAATGGCGTTCGGCCCAGTGTCCCGTACTGTCCGGACGCTCATCTCCAAGGGCTTGCTGCGCAAGGCCGGCTCCGCCGGAAAGGGACGAGCCGAACTTCTCGAGGTCTCGGACGAAGGTCGGTTGATTCTGGAGCAGGATCCGCTGGTGAGCGTGGTCGATGCACTGGCGATGTCGGATGACGCCGAGCGTGAAGCCCTTGCAAAGGCTCTGGAGCGCGTCTTGATGGCCCTTCAGTCGAAAGTCGGGCCAGATCTCGAAGCGGAATGACGCGTCCGAGCTAATGCGGTTGCTTGGCTACAATTGCGTCGATCGTCTGGATGAGAAGGTCTTCGTCGAAGGGTTTCACGAAGACACGCTCGGCGCCCCAAACCTCGGCGAGGGAGCCTGCGGTTTCTATCGTTAGGCGCGGACCACCTCCTGTCATGGCCAGGATGGGGAGATCGCGATTGCTTTCTCGTATCATTTTGATCAGCTTGAGACCGTCGATGTCTGCCATCCAGATGTCAGTCACGGCGACAGCGAACCTCTTGTGGGCAAGCGCCGCAAGCGCATCGCTTCCCGAGCCTACACATGTCGGCGCATAGCCCGCGGCGGAAAGCGCCTCGAACAGTGATGCACGCACCGCTTCAACATCATCGACGACCAGAATCTCAGCCTTGATTGACATGGGCGGTTTCCGTGTTGCGCAGAGTGACACTGGGAATGACGACGGTTATGCGGGTTCCGACACCAGGTTCCGACTGGATATCGATTGCCGCGTTCCAGGATCGGGCAATGCCGTAGACAATAGGCAGGCCAAGTCCGGTGCCTTGGCCCGGCTTCTTGGTGGTAAAGAACGGTTCCATCGCGCGAAGGCGCGTATTCTCGTCCATGCCCTCACCATCATCCTCGACCGAGAGTGTGAACCCTACGGCAGCCGAGCCGGTAAACCGAACATCGATCCGACCACCACCTCGAGTAGCATAAATTGAATTTGCGACAAGATTGGCCAAAACTTGGAATGCCTCGTTGGCATCGACCAAAGGGCCAGGTTCCGCATAATTTTCGAAGCTGAGAATAACCTGCTCCGGAAGCATGGTGCGCAGATTGCGAATAGCGGCCGACAAGGCCTTGTCCAAATGCGCCCTGGAATCGCCAGGCGTGGGTCTCACGCTTGTGAGCAACCCGGCCACGATCGCCGTTGCCCGAGCTCCCGAATCCGAGACGATATCCAGCAGCCGCCTTCGTTCATCATTCACCGGGATTGCCCGCGCAACGCGCCGCGAGAGGTTGACGATGGGGTGAAGCAGATTGTTGATCTCGTGAGCGACGCCGCCCGCCAATTGGCCGATAGCCGCCATCTTGCGTTGCTGAGCCACTCGCTCTTCGGCCGCGACTTCCTCAGTCATGTCCGAAACGATACCGCAAAGACCAAGTGAACCGGCCACCGGTCGAGCGCGAAAGCGGATCAAACGATAGTCCAGACGGCCTGGATCAAGGCGCAGGGTCGTAGAGGCGCGAAACTCGGCCCGATTGGAGAGGCTGGCAGCCAGCGCAGCTCTCGCGTCGGAATCGCCCCCTGATTGCTCATGGGCAAGAAGATCGCCAAGCCGAACGCCGGGGACCAGACCGATTCTTGTGCAGGTCGGGCCGGAGGCGAAGGTGACGACGCCAGACGCATCGCATTCCCAAAAGCTGTCAGATGCACTTTCGGCAAAAGTCCGCAACCGATTGGCGCCATCCTCGGCAGCACGGCGCGCCGCACGTTCGCGGCTCTGAAGGTCAATTGCATTGGCAATTCCCGACAACAGCAGAGAAGTGCAGGACGCAAAGTAGGTAATATTGATGGCGGTAGGATCCGCTCCAATGGAGGGGATGATATCGTGAAGCATCCTGAGCACTGCGCCCATAAACGTCGGACTCCAGCAAATCAGAAAGACCAATGCACGGCGAGGCTCCCTTGGAACCGCAGTGGCGACGAGGAAGAAGTAGCAAACGATGGCGCACATTCCGATTGGCGCCACAAACTGACGGAAAGACTGAGCCTCGACGACAACCGAAATCATCGCGGCAATCGACGTCAGGAACATTGCCCCGGCGGCCCATCCCACCAGTCGAGCGACGCGCGGATAGTGTCGGCTTGTCCGTAGAAAGAGAGGCGCATAGACCAGCATCGTACCGAAGATCAGGAACGTTCCGCCCAGAGACATCAGGCGCGCCGCCACGAGAGCTCCGGGCGCGATGATCGAGCCGACAAATGCCTGGTCGCCCAGGACGTAGCAGAGGTAGCTCAGAACCAGCGTGGCCAGAACGGCGGACACAGGATCTCGGGCAGCCAACGCCGCTGAAGCCAGATATATGGTCAAGCCCGCCAGCATGCCGAAAGCGATCCCGAACAGCAGGTTCTCAAAGGCGTAGCTGCTCAGGAAATCGAAATCGCTATGCAGCCACAACGATGCCCGCATCGATGAGGGGGTCTGAAAACGCACATAAATGGTTTTCCCGGCGATCTCTTTGCCCGGGACGATGATCACGGGATAGCGCGTAGCGAGATCCGTGGTTGGCGATCCCGCTCCAATGCGCCACTCCAGAGAGTGCCATCCCTCGCCCGTCGGGATATAGACAGTCATCGTCCGGGCGCGCGGTTCGCGCAACGCCAAGGCCTGGTCACCAGTCCGGTCGTTGACGATGGATGGCACGACCAGCCGGAGCCAAACAGCCGCAGACCCGGTTGGAGACGGACCGTAATTTGCCGCGTTTCTGCCATCGGCCCTGACGAACGCATCTGCATCGCGAGACGCCTCGCCAATGGTCATCTGCCCTGTTGGGTCAATCAGATGATCTGCCAGCGGCCCCACAAATCGCCGGTATTCGGACCCATTGGCCTGTGTGGCGAACGCCATTGCGACAAGTGCGAACAGGAGCGCCGCAAAACCATCGCAAACAGATCGACGCCAGGCCGGACGCCGGGCTCTCCTGCGGCCGCGCTGGCCAGATAATCCAGGCAAACGGCCTGCCCAGCCTTCAATCGACAGAACCATCTCCTCTCGCCGCGAACGCAGTCATCGAGAGTGAAGCACCAAACATGGGAATCACCAAGTGAATTGCTCACTGGTCCCTTTATGGTGCGACGTCCTGAGAAGTGGTGCCACCGTTCTGGTTGTGGTCCGTCCTGAGTTCGCCCCATCGGCTTGGATGGCCCTCTCACGCGGCTGAGCAGCGGAGGCAGAATCCCCCTGCAAGGTGCGGAGCGCCTGATGCCGGAGCGGATGAGACCCGAAGACCAGCCTGCGAAGTTGCAGTCGCCCGCGTTCTTTCCCTTGCGTTAGTCATTCTTATATGGCTCACTGAGCATTATAAGAAGGAGATTCCCATGAGAGCTGCAGTTGTGATTGCCGGACTTTGCGCAGGGTTGGCCGTTTCGATGACCGCCTCGCCTGCGAGCGCAGCGGGTTGCGGAGGCTATGTGAACGTCTGGGTTTCCGGCTGCGCGCCTTGGGACAACAATCCCCGCCGTATGCCGGGCGCTCCAGGCTACGCGCCTCCCCGCGCAACGCCTCCCCGCATAGCAACTCCGGTTTTTGCACCGCCGCAGCAGCGCATCGTCCAGCCAGGGGTCGGCAACAGGTTCATTTCGGACCAGGGCGGCGGCCTGATCAGCAACAACCGCGGTGGGCTCATCAGCAACAACCGCGGCGGCGTGGTCTCCAACGGCGGCCCCTGGCGCTGAAAAGACTGAAAGGTAAGACCATGAAACTGATAGCGGCCTCGGCCCTCCTTGGTATCGTCATGCTTTCCGCAACTGCATCCCGGCCTGCTGAGGCGGCGGGTTGCGGCGGTTATGTCAATGTTTGGGTTTCCGGTTGTGCGCCCTGGGACAACAATCCCCGCCGCATGCCGGGCGCTCCAGGCTACGCCGCGCCGCGCACATCGGCTCCAACGTTTGCCCCGCAGCAACCTCGCATCGTTGTTCAGCCGACGACAGGCAACAGGTTCATCAGCACAAACGGGGGCAATCTGATCAGCAACAATCGCGGCAGAATCGTCTCCGACCACGGCGGTGGAATGGTTTCGAACGCCTCGGGCACCTTGCGCCGATGATGGAGCCTCATCGGGGCCTGGCACTGACCATGCTGGGCCTCGGCATCCTGGTCTGCGTTCCATCTCCCGCACGGGCCGAGACACCCGCGGCGTGCATGCGCTCACTCGACAGAACATTCGAGCAGCTGGACCGATTCAACGCCAATACCAACGCCTTGACTCTCCGCTTCACGCCAGCCACGGCCGAGCAGCTCAGAGCCATGTCGGAATCGGAAAGACGCACCTACTTCAACAATTTCAGAGCGTTGTGCCGATCGGGGAGATCGGCCATTCCAATCTTGAACCGCATTGCGGCACGGGTGCGCTCCCCGGCTTGCAGAGCTGGCTTGACGGCTGAAGCTGCGGCGGCAGGTCAAACCTACGAAGTTCAGCTTGCTTCGATAGCCGAAGCCGAGCAGCGGTTCCGGGAACGCATCGCCAGGCTCGACGCATCTTGTCGGGACGCAATGGCTGCAATTCGCAGAATCACGCGCCTCTGAAGAGTGAATCACGCTGTCGGGACGACGTCACCAGGCATTTGTTGGCGATTTTTGAGTTTTGCCAACGCAGCTAGATGCTTACGGCACCGGGAACATACGCAAGTAGAACGCGTCCTTAGTTCTAGAACTCGAACTGATCTGCCACTGAAGTGTCATCCAGAGGCGGTTAGCGCCTCGGCCGTTGCGTCTCAGCAAGGTCGTATCGGCCCATCGGAGCGCTCGCCTCCGGGAATTGGAATCATGCCCAGAGGCGGCCGGGAATCCCACGAGCCTGTTGATCGGCTTTTGCTCTGGTCCAGACCGTTTCGAAGCATCCGTCGACCTTCCATCACGTTAGCTTGCGTGAATTCGCGCTCGGAGAGTTAGGCATGCGACTGCCCCCGTTCGTTCTCGCCCTCTTGGTCGCGGCCGCCCCGGCTTTCGCGCAGGTGCCCTCCTTCGACCCGCCGACGCTGCCGCAAAACTGCGCGTCGGGTACCGAACCCTGTCCGATGCTCGACTTCACGCGCCAGGCGCTTGCGCCGGCCCTTGACGGTGTCGTCCTGTCGATCGTGCGCGGGCAGCCGGCGCTGTTCAGCGCAACGAGCCGGGATCCTGCCTTGCCGTCATTCGTGCTCACCTGGTTTGAGGAACCGAGGCCCATGCCAGCCTCGCAGATCGTCGAAGGCTTCCTGCAGGCGATCCGGCGGCCCGGCGAGACCTGCGCTCACCGGCCGCACGGCCAGCCGACGGCAGTGGGGCTGATGTTCGTCCTGAGCTGCCGGGTCACGGCGACAGGCGTGGGCCGGCAGCTGTTCTTCTTCATCGCAAGCGGACGTCAGAGAGCCGGCGGGTTCGCGATCATGGGATCGGTCGACCAAAGCAAGGCCCTGATCGCCCGCGGCGAGCGGATGGCCCAGGCGCTGACCCAGGTCGCGCTCCGGGTTCAGGGCGGCGGCGGGCAGCCGGTTCAGCCACAGGTCGCACCACCAGTACCGCAGGCTCAGGCCGCCCCGCCGGCAACCGTTGTGCCGCCACGGCCGCAGCAGGCGCAGGCGCCCTCTTTCGACCCACCGCCGCTGCCGCCACTCTGCACGGCCGGCACCGAGCCCTGCCCTTTGCTCGACTTCACGCGCCGGGCGCTGGCGCCCGCCCTGAATGGCGTGACTCTCGTCATCGTCCCCGGACAGGTCGCGCTGTTCGATGCGACGACCACCGATCCGGCCCTGCCGGACTTCAGTCTGGTCTGGTTCGAGCAATCTCCGCCGATCGCGCCCAACCTGGTGCTTACCCAGACAACCAACGCCATCCGTCAGCCTGGCGAGTTCTGCGTGGACCGGCCTCACGGCCAGCCGAACGCGATCGGACAGATGTTCGTCATGAGCTGCGCGACCGTCACGTCCGGCGCGGGAAGCCAGTTGTTCTTCTTCATCGCGGGCGGCCAGCAGCGAACCGGCGGATTTACGTTGCTTGGGACACTCGCCAACGGCCCGGCTCTGATTGCTCGCGGCGAGCGGATGGTCCAGGCGCTGACCCAGGTCGCGCTTCAGGGTCAGGGCGGCGGCGGGCAGCCGGTTCAGCCCCAGGTCACCCCGCCAAGGCCACAGCAGACGCAGGCCGGCGGGCAGGTCCCGAATACCGGACGCTTCACGGGCCAGCCGGCGGCTGCCCCGATCGCTCAGGCAACGCCTCAGACTCCGCCCAATGCGCGGCCCGCGGCGCCAGCCGCATCCGCCAGCCCGCCCCCCGAGGTGCGGATCCAGACTGTGCGCGGGTTGATGCGCGACAAGCCCTTCAGCCTTTCCTATCCGGACGAGTTCCAGCAGAAGGGTTCCGGATCTGAGCTGTTTCTCGACCATTCGAGGGCGCTGTTTCAGGTTTCGCTGAAGATCGCGCCGGCCGCTGCCGGCGCCAGCGCTCAGGCAGCGGCGCGCGGTCCCGCCGCCCAGGTCGCAGCAGCCGACAGGGCGGCCTTTGCCGATTTCAGCCTTGAACACCGCTCCCTGGTGATACTGCCGGCAGGCCCGACGCACATCTATGTCGCGACGATGACATCGCCGATGGGCGACCGGCCGCGGCTGCGCATGGTGGTCGCCGAACTGTTCAGCGAGGGCCGACGCTATGAACTGGCCTTCACCACGGGCGAGGATGTCTTTGCGACAGCGGGCAACGCGATCGGCTTCATGCTGGCCAATTTCGCCCCGACCAATGCGCCTCGCACCTGTTGCGCCGAGCCTGTGTCGCTGCCGTGGTAGCGGCCAGGGGGACCATCTGTCCGCCGCTGGACCGGAGCTTTCGCCGACGGCACCTAAAGGCCCGGCCTTCACGCCTGGATGCTGTCATCCAGAGCCCTTAGGGCTCGTACCCAAATCATGGTCGATGCTTGAAGCGGCAGGAGAATCCATGCGCAAACTCTTCTTTTGGCTGGCAATGTTCATCCTGGCAGGCCCCGCCGCCGCACAAGGATCCGGCAAGCTGACGCCATTGCCCGGTGGCCCCGCCTTGCTTGATTGGGTGCGCAGCACCCTGGCCGAGGCGCTCGACGGCGTGACCCAGATCGAGCCGGGGCGCAGTCCTAGCGTGTTCATCGCCCGTACCGGAAGCCCCGACCTGCCGGTGTTCAATATCAGCGTGGTGGAGCAGATGCCGTCGGAGGCACCTGAAACCATGACGAAGGGATTCATCAGCTCCTTCCGCGCCTCCTGCGGCCCGCTCCGCTTGCGCGGCCACTTGTCTGAGAATGAGCTCTACTTCGAACACCTCTCCATCGAGTGCCCGGGCATCACCGCGTCCGGACTGTACCTCTGGATCTTGGCCTACAAGGATAGCGATCGGACACAGCTGATAGCGCTCAGTGGCAGTCTCGCCGCGACCGCGGCAATCAACGCCCGTGGCGAGAAGTTGGCGGCAGCACTCGGTCTCCGGATTTATCCCACCTCTCGCAGCCTGACCGAAGCCGTGGCGGTAGCCCAGGCCTTCTTTGGCACTCCCGACGACTATGAGCTGTCCGCTTTCACTTCGCTCGGAGGTGGGCGAGGCCGTCTCCGGGTCAAAGAAATGATCCTGACTGGCAAACCCGGCGCCTGGGAAGTGAATGCGCCGTCCTGCTCTGCCATCCGCGTGCGAGAAATCGAGGATGGTCCTCCGACCAGCGTGAGTTCGGACAGCACGATCGACCTACAGCGACTTGCCGCTCTGGTGAAGCGGCAAGGTCCCGATCTGATCACTAGCGCGGGAGCCTATGGGACGCGCACTATCCTCGCCTCGTCACCCAGACCGGTGACCAGTCCCCTTGCTCTCGAAAGCGGCAGCCTGTCTCCTGCTTCAGCCAACTATGCACAACTGGATTCGCTCCTTGTCGCATGGGAGCGCTTCTGCGCGTCGGCAACTCCGGTTAAGGCTGAAGCAACGCAAGCGCCGGCCGGCTCATCGACGGCCACGGCCTCCGCAGCCTCCATGTCTCAGCCCGCGCCGGCAGCACCCGCGCCGTCGCAGGTTGCGCAGGCGGCGCCCGGTCAGCCCGGTGCCGCACCCCAGCGTGCCTGCGACCGGGAGGGATCGCGCACCAACATCGCGCGTGGCCGCACATCCGGCGTCATCGACGAGCCGTCTAGCGACGCACGCGGCCCGTTCTTGAGTGTCGATGCCGCATGGTGGCGGTCGGTGTCCCAGTCGTTCCGCCAGGACATGGCCGATATCGTCCACTGCGCCTCAGGACGCTGGGGCACGCCGCTCGCACTGCGCATTCTCGACCGGACGACCCGCGCCGAGATCGGCATCTTCGCCGCCGGCAATTACAGAGCAGCGCCTTGATGCAATCTGGATGGCATTGGGACCACCAAAGGCTCACACCCTACTGATGCAGGAACGCCCATAATGGCCGAAGGCACCAAGCGCTTGATCATCATGCCAACAATTGGAGAGCGATTGCAGATATTACCGAAGCCGCCTCAGGTTCTCAAAATTCGTTGGAATATCAAATTCTTGCAGTAGGCCATCAAAGGAGGAACATCCTCCCGCTACCATTCTAACCTCCAACTTTTGGCCTACGAGGGCCTCACAGTCTGGTTGGGATATCAAACTCAATTAGTTGGCGGTTTGCGCAACAACGCCCTCCCGCTACCATTTCAAATACCACAATCCGCATGCGCCGAACGTGGGCGCAGGTTCTCAGCCGTCGTTTGCGGCGTTGAGCTTCTTCGGATCGATCGCGGGCTCCGGGGGAACGGCGCGCCCGTTGCCGGTCGCCATCTCCTTCTTTTCCCGCTCGGTCGGGCGGACCGGCGGCACGGCGCCGTCATCGCGCGGCACGGGCGCAGTCTGGTCGGGATCATCCATGGCGCGGGGTCCTCGTGGGATTCACGTGGACCATGCGGCGCACAGCCAGAAGTTCCGGGCGCGACCCGCATGGTCGCGCCCCGATGTGACGGGCGACATGGCCCTCAGGCGGCGACCTTGCCGAGGAAGGCCTCGATCTCGCCGCCAAGCTCGGCGGCAGATGCCTCCACACGCACAGCCGTATCAGTCATTGCGGTGGCGGAGCGCTCATTCACAGACATGGTGACGGAGATGTCGCGCACGGAGGCCTCGATCCCTTCGGCAAGGCTTGCCGCCTGATCGATGCTGCGGGTGATCTCGGCCGTTGCCGCGTTCTGCTCCTCGATGGCCGCAGCCAGCGCCGCGGTGTTCTGATCGATCTCGCCCATCCGGCGCGCAATGCCGGCAATGGCGCCAACCGCATTCTGGGTCAGGCCCTGAACCGAACTGATCTGGTCACTGATCTCCTCCGTCGCCTTGGAGGTCTGGACGGCAAGCGACTTCACCTCCGACGCAACCACCGCGAAGCCGCGGCCAGCCTCGCCGGCGCGTGCCGCCTCGATGGTCGCATTGAGGGCGAGCAGATTGGTCTGCTCGGCAATGGTCTGGATGAGGGCGACGACGGCGCCGATCTTCTCGGCGGCGGCTGCGAGATCCGCGATATTGCCGTTGGTCGTCTCGGCATCCTGCGCCGCGGTCCGCACGATCGCTGCGGTCTCGCCGACCTTGGTGGCAAATTCCGAGATCGAACCCGACAACTGACCCGTGGCGGCAGCGACCGCGCTGATATTGCTCACCGCGAGACGCGAAGCTTCCGCCGCCTCCTCGGTCGTGCGCACGGTGCCGGCGGTCGAGGCCCGCACCGAACTGGAGGTGCCGCCGAGTTCCGCCATGCTGGAGCGTACGCCCGACAGGAGACCGGCGACACGGCCCTTGAAGCCGGCAATGGCGGTCTCGACGTCCTTCTGGCGACGCGCCTGGTCCTCGGCTGCCCGGCGCTCCTTGTCGGCGCCGGCTGCGATCTCGACCTGGGCGAGGCCAGCGGTCGCGACTGCCTCGTCCGACACCCCGAATGCCGTGGCAAGGCTGTGGCAGAGCCAGGACAGAGCCGCGGCCTGGGCGACAAGGATCACCGCATGAATCACGACGCGGCCGAAGTCGCCGCCATCGGGGAAGACCGCGATGGGGTAGAGCATGTTGAGGCCGAGATGATGGACCGCGACGACTGCCGTATAGGCCACCACCGCCCTCCAGCAGCACCACAGCGCCAGGACCGCGAGGCCCGCGAAGAAGGCCATGTGCATGTCCATCTGGTAGCTGGACCGCTCCAGCGCGAGAACGAGGACAGCCACAAGGCCCGCACCCGTCACCGCGGAGGCGAGGCGCGCGCCAAGGTCGATGCGTCCCTTGCCGAGAGCCAGAAGTCCAAGCCCGGCGCCGCCGATCGCCAGCGCGCTCACCAGCAGCGGGGAACCAGCGCTCCTGAGATTGACGACGGCGATGATCACCAGCGCCAGCCCTGCGATCACCAGCCGCATCACCTTGGAAACGGTGCCGCGCAGCACATCGAGCGTCGAATGCGGGGACATGGAGAGACTGGTCATCGGCGCAACTCCGCGGCGAACGAGAAGAGAGGAGACAGGCAGGCCGTCAAGGTGGCGGCATCAAGGACGAGGAGCGCACCTTCGCCATAGAGCCGCGTCACGAAATCAGGTTCGGTCGACCGGGCGACCACGATGCGGTGGGTACGGCCAGGAGCGATCAGGTCGCCCTGGGCACGGGCCGCGATGGTGGCGGCGCCACCGCGATCGGCCGACCAGGCGATGACGGCGACGGGCTGCCCCGACCGCGGCGCCAGCACGGCGGCAGCCGGCGCGACCAGACCAAAGGTCATCGCGAGCACGACAAGGGCACGATGCCTAATGGACGTTGCGGGCCTGTGGTTCGCGGTCATGCGATCAGTAGCCAGCCAAATGGAAAACAATTGGTGAATGACTCTACGGCACTTGGCGCAAAGGAATGCTCGTTCCCGACGATGATGCGAGGCCATGACCGACCGGAGAGCCCTCGGCTTGATTCATGACGTAAGACAATCCGCCATCATCTGCGGTTTCCTTTGCGGTATCGACAGCCGACGCAAAAAGGCCGCCCTGCGGCGGCCTCCTTGCGGCATTGGAATGGAGGGGCTGCGTCAGGCGGCCCGCACCGTCGCCAGGAAGGCATCGACCTGCGACTTGAGCAGGCTGCCCTGCGAGGAGAGTTCCTGCGCCGCCGACAGCACCTGCGCCGAAGCCGAGCCGGTATCGACGGCGCCGCGGTTGACCTCCGTGATGCTGGACGCGACCTCCGCCGTGCCCTTGGCGGCCTCCTGGACATTGCGGGCGATCTCCTGGGTCGCAGCGCCCTGCTCCTCGACCGCCGCCGCGATTGCGGTGGCGATATCCGACACTTCCACGATGGTCTGGCCGATCGCCTTGATCGAACCGGCTGCCTCGCGCGTCGCGGCCTGCATCGAGTTGATCTGCGCGGTGATAGCTTCTGTCGCCTTGGCGGTCTGGCCGGCGAGCTGCTTGACCTCCGATGCCACCACAGCGAAGCCCTTGCCGGCTTCGCCTGCGCGCGCCGCCTCGATCGTGGCGTTGAGCGCCAAAAGGTTGGTCTGCTCGGCAACGGCGGTGATCAGCTTGACCACCTCGCCAATGCGGCCGGCGGCATCCAGCAGCGCGGTCACCTGCACATCGGTTTCCCGGGCCTGGCGCACGGCGTCCTGGGCCTTGTGGCTGGAGGCCTGCACCTGACGGCCGATCTCGTCGACCGAGGAGGTCATCTCGTCGGTAGCGGCAGCAACCGACTGGACATTGCTGGAGGCCTCTTCCGAGGCTGACGCCACGAAGCCCGCCATCTGCTGGGTGTTGTCGGCCGTGTGGGTCAGCGTGTTGGCGGCGGCCTCCAGTTCGGTGGATGCCGAGGTCACGGTGCTGATCACTTCGCCCACAGAGCGTTCGAACTCGGCCACGGCAGAGGCCACCACATTGGCCCGACGCTCCTTGGTCGCGCGCTCCCGATCCTGTTCGGCGGCGTTGCGGCGGTTCTCAGCGAGGTTTTCCTTGAAGGTTTCCAGCGCACCGGCCAGCTTGCCGATCTCGTCGGCCTGGCCGAGTGAGGGCACCGCGACATCGGTGTCGCCACCGGCGACCTTCAGCATGGCCGAGGTCATCGCGTTCAAGGGCCGGGTGACGAACGAGAGGACGATGTAGGCAACCAGGCCGATGCTGAGCACAGCAAAAACGAGGGCGATCAGCATGCTCAACCTGGCCTGGGCATAGGACTCGGCGGCCGCCCGGCGGCCATCCGCCATGCGGGCCTCGTTGCGCTGCTCATAGGAGCGAAAGACCGCCCTGACCTGCTCGATCGCCGGCGCGACCGTGTAGGCCAGCTTGCCGGATGTATCGTAATCACCGCTCCGGGCGATCGTCTTGATCTTCTGATGTTCGGCCTCATAGACCGCCACCAGCTGCCGGATCTTGTCCATCTCGGCGCGGCCTGTCTCTCCCAAGGCCGCCCGCTGCAGCTGGTCGACCCGGTTCATCAGCCGGCGGTGCTCGTCGACGGCACCCTTCTCGAAGGCTTCGCGGTCAGACAGCGGCATCTCGATCGGCAGGAATTCGACATTGCGCGCATAGGCCATGAGATTGGCCGTGGCCCGGCCGGCACTGAACACCCGGACGTTCGCCTCTTCGATCTTGATGATCGCGTTGTTCATGGCGTTGAATTCGTAGAGAGCGAGACCGCCGACCGTCAGCATGGTCATGACCAGCAGGCCGATGGCCGAGAAGATCTTGGGGGCAATGGCGAGGTTACGAAACGAGCGGATCATGCCAGCCTTCTTGCGAGTTGCGGAACGATGTGAAGGGCAACCGCAGGCGGGGTCATGCGGCTTTGATTTGTGATAATTGTACGTGAATTTTACGTATTTTTGCCTGATGAGGCCGAGACGAGCGCCAAGGCTCGAATTGGATCTCGCCCTGCTGCGTGAAGAATCTGCGTGATCAGGCGAGCTCTGTCAGGGGCGCGTCGTCCTCGACCGGCGGCAGATCCTTCTGAACCTCACGCAGGAACTTGATGTTGGCCTCGAACAGCCGGATCGTGGCGGTGCCGACATCGATCATCATGGCGTTGCGCACGGCGGGATCGAAGCCGCAAGCATGGAGGCGCGCCTGCTGCGCCTGGATGTCCGACAGGAGCCGGGTGAAGCCGTTGAGGATGGCGTGCGTGCCATCTTCCTCCGGGGCTTTGATGACAGCCGGAAACGAAATCACGTTCATCGAGGCCCCCTGGCAGATGTGAGCAGGGGGGAACCACTGGCTCCGTCACGCCCTACTGACGCTGGGGAATGTGACGGTTTACCAGAAAGATTTCGTCAATCAAAAATTCATCTGTGTCACAGGGAAGACAGGCACAGCGCGGGCAAATTTCGCGCGCCGAGAAGGCTATTGAAGATCACAATCACAAAATTTGCGCGATCCGGCGGGCCGGCGAGGATCTCAAGCGCGGAATTTGCGCGCCTTCTTGGTCACGGCAACACTGGCGTCCGGCATTGCCACGAAGGCAGCCCCACCTGATTCAACCGCCGTCCTGACGGATGTCCAGGCCGCATCGCTCGAATCCAGCTGACGGGCTTCCTCCATCCGCCTCACCACCGCCGGTGTGACGCCGGCGCGGGAAGCCAGTTCGCGAACCGACCAATTGAGCAGGCCGCGCGCGGCCCTCAGGTGGTCGCCTCCGATCAACGTGGCAGAACTGGCTGCGCTGACCGGCCCATCAAGCTGGTCGTCGAGTTCGTGGACATCGACGCAGGCGCCGACCCAGCGCTTCACACTGCCATCCGCGTTCAGCACCGGGGCGCCACGCGCGATAAACCAGCGGTACTCGCCGGACCGCAAGAGCAGCCGGTGGCGGACCACATAGGCCTCGCGCCGGTCCTGCGCGAGACGCCAGACTTTTGCAGTGCCGGGCCTGTCGTCAGGATGGATCGCATTGAGCCAGCCATCGGCCGCGCTTTCATGGAGCTGTTGCCCCGTGAGTTCAGACCAGAGCGGCAGGTCTGCCTTGGGCTCACCGTCAGAAATGCTCCAGAACACACAGTGGATCGCATGAGCCAGTTCCGTCTGGTGGCGGATGGCCTCGCCCGCCCGCTCCTGCGCGAGACGCGCCGCAGAAATGTCGAAGACCATATGCACGAGATCCAGCGGCTGGCCGGCATCGTCGTGTTTCAACTCGTAGGTGATGCGGACCCAGCGCAGCAGGCCGTCAGGCCGGATGATCCGGAACTCGCCATGCACGGCCAACTGGCCGGACGGCCCGACGGGGGCCAACTGGGTGCGGAACTGCCCGCGATCGCCCGGGTGAACGAGCGGCTCGATATCCTCAATGCTGCGCAAACCGGCCCCGTCGCGCAGCACGAGCAGGTCCAGAAGCCCCCGCGAGCAGGCAATCGAACCGTTGCGCAGGTCTTCCCAGGCGACGCCGAAACGCCCGACGCGCTCGATCACGCCGAGCAGGCCAAGGTGGATCATCACCTCAACTTCGGAAGGGATTGCGGCAAGCACGGCACGACTCACAAAAATGTTATCTGACCCTACGTCATAATGACAAACGATTGCAATTTCTCCCGCGCCCACGCGTGTAACAGGTTGTATTCAGTTCACCGAGCCTGGGAATCCGCAGCCTCATTCGGCCGGCGCGACCAAGGCTCCGGCCTTGCGCCGGGCGAAGCGCCGGCTGACCCGCTCGAGCAGAAGATAGAGCGCCGGTGTCGTGTAGAGGGTGAGCACCTGCGACACGACGAGGCCGCCGATGATGGTGATGCCGAGCGGTTGGCGCAGTGCCGCGCCCGGTCCCGAGCCGAAGGCCAGCGGCACGGCCCCGAGCATGGCGGCGAGCGTCGTCATCAGGATCGGCCGGAAGCGCTCGCGGCAGGCCTCCACGATCGCCTCGCGCGGATCCAGGCCACGGTCGCGCATCGCCTCGATGGCGAAATCGACCAGCATGATGCCGTTCTTCTTCACGATACCGATCAGCAGGATCATGCCGATCATCGCGATCATCGACAGTTCCATGCCAGCGCCCCACAGCGCCAGCAGGGCGCCAAGCCCTGCCGAGGGCAGCGTCGACAGGATGGTCAGCGGGTGGATCAGGCTCTCGTAGAGCACGCCCAGCACGATGTAGATCACCAGGAGCGCCGTGATGATCAGCAACCCCTGCCCGCCCGAATTGTCGGAGAAATCCTTGGCGTCGCCGGCAAAGCCGGTGCGCAGCGTGCGTGGCGCGCGCAGGTTGTCGATGGCGATGCGGATGGCCCGCGAGGTCTCGTCGATGCTGGCGCCGTCTTCCAGGTTGTAGGTGATCGTCACCGCGGGAAAGGGTCCCTGGTGATTCACCACCAATGGTTGCACGCGCGTCTGCGAGCTGACGACGGCCGAGATCGGGATCTGCGCGCCATTGGCGCCGGGCACATAGAGCCGCCCGATGTCGCTGGGCGAGCGGGCGAAGCGCGGCTCGACCTCCAGGATCACCTTGTACTGGTTGCGCGGGCCGTAGATCGTCGAGATCTGGCGCTGTGAAAAGGCGCTGGCGAGCGCGGCGTCGATGGCGGTGATGGACACGCCGAGCCGCCGGGCCGCCACCCGGTCGATGGTGAGGTTGGCCTGCAGGCCACCGCGCTCCTGGTCGGTGGTCACGTCGATGACGCCGGGCACCGCCCTCACCGCTTCCACCATGGGCTGCACCCAGGCCTGCAATTCCTCGTAATCGGCATTCCACAGCGTGAACTGGTACTGCGACTTGCCCTGCCGGCCGCCGACGCGCAGGTCCTGGGCCGGCACCATGAACACCCGCATGCCCGGAATATTGGACAATTGGCGTCGCAACCGCCCGATCACCTGGAACGAGGTCATCTGCCGCTCGGCAAAGGGTTTGAGCGAGATGAACAGTCGGCCATTGTTGACCGAGCCCCAGCCGGAGCCGCCAACCGAGGACGACGCGCCGGCAACCGCCGGATCCGCCGCAATGATCGCATTCACCCGCGTCTGCAATTCCACCATGGCGGGAAACGAGATGTCCGGCGCGGCTTCCGTCCAGGCCACGACCAGGCCGGTATCGTCCTGCGGGAAATAGCCCTTGGGCAGTTTCTGGAACAGGAACACCGTGCCGGCGACCGTCAGGACAAGGACGAGACTGGTCAGCCCCGGGCGGTTGAGGGCGGGCTTCAGCGAGCGCAGATAGGCGCGCATCAGGCCGTCGAGCACCGCGTCGATGGCGCGGCCGATGAAGGTCGGGCCCTTCGCCGGCCGAGCCCGCATGCGCGCCATGATCGCCGGTGTCACGGTGAGCGACACCAGCGCCGAAAAGGCGATGGCGAAGACCATGGTCCAGGCGAATTCGGCAAAGAACCGGCCGATCACGCCGGGCATGAACAGAAGCGGGATGAAGGCCGCCACCAGCGAGATGGAGATCGACATGACCGTGAAGCCGATCTGCTTGGCACCCGCCAGCGCCGCGGCCTCCGGCGGCATGCCCATCGCCACGTGGCGGTCGACGTTCTCGATCATCACGATGGCGTCGTCGACCACGAAGCCGACCGCCACGATGATCGCCATCAACGACAGGATATCGATGGAGAATTTCGCCATCCACATCAGCACGAAGGCGCCGGCCAGCGACAAGGGCACGGTGACGCCGGCCGCGATCGTCGCGCCGACGCGCCGCATGAAGACCAGCACCACCACCATGACCAGCACGATGGAGATCAGCAGCGTGCGGTAGAGCTCCTCGACACTGGCGCGGATCGTGGTGGAGCGGTCGTTGAGGATCGACACCGCGATGCCCGCCGGCATCCAGCGTTCCAGCTGCGGCAGCAACGCCTTCACCCGGTCGACCGTCTCGATCACATTGGCATTGGCCTGTTTGGTGATCAGGATCTGCACCGAGGGCTTGCTGTTGTACCAGCCGGCGGCGCGGCTGTTGCGCGTCGAATTGCGCACATCGGCAATGGCGCCGAGCCGGATCACGTCGCCATTGGACGCGCGCAGCACCAGCGCGCGGTAATCCTCGACGCGGGTCAGCTGGTCGTTGACCGCCAGCGTATTGGACGTCCGCTCGCCCTCCAGCGCGCCGACCGGAGCCAGCGTGTTGGCATTGACCACCGCGGTGCGCACCGCATCGATGCCGAGGCCGACCGAGGCCAGCAGGCCGGGATCGACGCGGATGCGGATCGCCGGCTGTTCGGCGCCGGTGACGGTCGCCTCGGCGACGCCATCGATCTGCGAGATCCGCTGGGCGAGCACGCTGTCGGCGACGTCATAGAGCGCGCTGGTGGTCAGCGTTTCCGAGGTCAGCGCCAGGATCAGGATCGGCGCCGCCGAGGGATTGAACTTGCGGAAGGTCGGCAGCGTCGGCAGGTCGGAGGGCATGTCGCTCGCCGCAGCGTTCAGCGCCGCCTGCACGTCGCGCGCCGCGCTGTCGATGTTCCGCGTGAGATCGAACTGCACGATGATCGAGGTCGAGCCGAGTGAACTCGACGAGGTGATCTCGGTGACGCCGGCGATTTCGCCGAGCCGCCGCTCCAGCGGCGCGGCCACGGTCGCCGCCATGATCGCCGGATCGGCGCCGGGCCTGGAGGCCGAGACCCGGATGGTCGGCATGTCGACCGTCGGCAGGCTGGATACCGGCAGGAAGACATAGGCGACGAAGCCCGCCATCAGGAGGCCGAGCGCCAGCAGGCTGGTCGCGACGGGCCTCAGGATGAACGGGGTCGAGAAGCTCATCGCCTCATTCCCCCGGCTTCGGCACAGCCGCCACCGGACCATGTCCGGTCTTGCGGCGCAGCCACAGGCGCAGGCGCTCCAGCTCCAGATAGACCACCGGCGTGGTGTAGAGCGTGAGCAACTGGCTGAGCAGCAGGCCGCCGATGATGGTGACGCCCAGCGGAATGCGCAGCTCCGATCCCGTGCCATGGTGCAGCGCCAGCGGCAGCGCGCCGAACAGGGCGGCGAGCGTCGTCATCATGATCGGGCGGAAGCGCAGCACGCAGGCCTCGATGATCGCCGCCTTGGGGTCGAGCCCGCGCTCGCGCTCGGCATCGAGCGCGAAGTCGATCATCATGATCGCGTTCTTCTTCACGATGCCCATCAGCAGCACGATGCCGATGAGGGCCACCAGCGACAGGTCCTGCCCGGTCAGCTTGAGCGCCAGCAGCGCGCCGATGCCGGCTGACGGCAATGTCGATAGAATGGTGATCGGGTGGATGTAGCTCTCGTAGAGCACGCCCAGCACGATATAGATCACCACCACGGCGGCGAGGATCAGCCAGGGCTGACCGGCGAGCGAGCGGGCGAATTCCTGCGCCTCGCCGGCGAAGGCGCCCGACACCGAATCCGGCACGCCCAGTTCGGTCCGGATCATGGAAATCGCCGCGACCGCATCGCCGAGCGACGTACCGCTGGCCAGATCGAAGCTCAGCGTGACGGACGGGAACTGCTCCTGGTTCTGCAGGATCAGCGGCGCCGTGCCGCGTTCGACACGGGCAACCGACATGAGCGGGATCGGCTGGGTCACCGATGTCGCCGGATTGACCGCCGGGACATAGAGCTTCGACAGCGAGGCCGGATCCATCGCCTGGCGCGGCTCGGCCTCCAGGATCACGCGATACTGGTTGGTCTGGGCATAGATGGTCGAAATCTGCCGCTGGCCATAGGCATCATAGAGCGTGTCGTCGATCGCCTGGATCGACACGCCGAGCCGTGAGGCCGCCTCGCGGTCGATGCGGATATTGACCCGGCCGCCACCCTCCTGGATTTCCGCGGAGACATTGCGGAAGCCGGGCTCGGTCTCCACCCGCTCGGCAAGCCTGGTCGCCCACAGCACCACATCCGGCCGCGAGGCGCCGACCAGCGTGTATTGGAAAGCCGCCCGGCTCTGGGTCGTGCCGATCTGGATGTCGGAGACCGCACGGACAATCACCACGAGACCCGTGAGCTTGTCGACGGCGATCGCCTGCAGCCGCTCGGCGATTTCGCCCGCCGTCTCGGCGCGGTCGTCGCGCGGGCGGAGCACGATCTGCATCCGCGCCATGTTGGTGGTGGGATTGGAGGCGGCAGCGCCCGCGACCGACACCACGCCGGCGACCTGCGGATCGGCGCGGAACAGGCTCGAGGCCTCCTCTTGCAGACGCCTCAGCTCTGGGAACGAGGTGGTCGGTCCGGCCTGGAGGGTCGCGGTCAGCACCCCGGTATCCTGCGGCGGCAGGAAGCCCTTGGGCATGACGACATAGAACCAGATGGTGATCGCAAGCGTCGCCAGCGTCACCATGAGCGTCATGACCGGCCATTCCACCACCCGGGCGACCGAGCGGCCATAGGCGAGCACCAGCCGCTCGCTCCAGGTCACCTTGCGCTCGCCCTTGGGCTCGGGCGCGGCCTTCAGGAGCCTCGAACACATCATCGGGCTGAGCGTCAGCGACACCACCGCCGAGGCAATCACCGCAATCGTCAGGGTCAGCGCGAATTCGCGGAACATCCGTCCGACCAGGCCGCTCATGAACAGGAGCGGGATGAACACCGCCACCAGCGACACCGTTAGCGAGACGATGGTGAAGCCGATCTCCTTGGAGCCCTTCAGCGCCGCCTCGAAGGGACCCTCGCCCTTCTCCATGCGCCGCACGATGTTCTCGATGATGACGATGGCATCGTCGACCACGAAGCCTGTGCCGATGGTCAGCGCCATCAGCGACAGGTTGTCGAGCGAGAAGCCCGCCAGATACATCACCGCGAAGGTGACGATGAGCGAGAGCGGCAGCGCGACGCCCGCGACAATGGTCGCCCGCCAGGATCTCAGGAACACCAGCACCACCAGCACGACGAGACCGACGCTGAGGGCGAGCGTGAACTGCACGTCGCGGATAGACGCCTTGATCGTGCCGGTTCGGTCGGTGACGACGGTCAGCACCGCGCCGCTCGGCAGGGCGCGTTCCAGCCGCGGCAGTTCCGCCATGATCCGTTCGACGGTCTTCACGACATTGGCGCCGGGCTGCCGCTGGATATCCATGACGATGGCGGGCCGGCCCTGGTACCAGGCGCCGACGCGCGCATTCTCAAGCCCGTCGACCACATTGGCGACATCCGCCAGCAGGACCGGAGCGTTGTTGCGATAGGAGATGATGACCGTCTTGTAGGCCTCCGCCGCGGTCACCTGGTCGTTGGCAGCAATTGTGAAGGACTGGCGCGCACCATCGAGCGAGCCTTTGGGTCCCGCCACATTGGCTGCGACGATCGCCGCGCGCACATCTTCCAGGCTGATGCGATAGGCGGCGAGCCGGTCGAGATCGACCTGGATGCGCACGGCGGGCTTCAGATTGCCGGCGACCGACACGCGGCCGACGCCGGAAATCTCGGCCAGCCGCTGCGCCAGCAGCGTATCGGCAATATCGGCCAGACGTTCCAGCGGCACGGTCGGCGAGGTGATGGCCAGCGTGATGATCGGCGCATCCGCCGGGTTCACCTTGGCATAGGTCGGGGGATAGGGCAGGCCGCGCGGCAGCGCCGAACCCGCCGCATTGATCGCCGATTGCACGTCCTGGGCGGCCGCGTCGATGTCACGGTCGAGATCGAACTGCAGCGTCACCTGCGACAGGCCGAGCGAGCTCGACGAGGTCATCATGGCCAGCGCCGGGATCAGGCCGAGCTGGCGCTCCAGCGGTGCGGTCACCAGCGCCGCGATCGTGTCAGGGCTGGCGCCGGGCAGCTGGGTCGTCACCTGGATGGTCGGGAACTCGACCTGCGGCAGCGACGAGACCGGCAGCCGGAGATAGCCGAGGACGCCCGCCAGCACCAAAGCCAGGGCCAGCAGCGAGGTCGCGATCGGCCGGTGGATGAAGGGCGCCGAGACGTTCATGACCGGCCCCGGCTCACGGCGAGGCGGCGGGCGGTGAACCACCCGCCGGCGGCGTGCCAGGCGGTGCGCCGCCACGCGGGCCCCTGCCCTCGCCACCCGGACGTCCTTCGCCTGGGCCGCCTCCACCCGCTCCACGCCGGCCTTCGCCGGGGGGACGCTGGCGGGGCGCGCCGGCTGCCGGAGCATCAGTCGCGGTTCCTGGCTGGGCTTCGGCTGGCGCATCGCCGAGCGCGGTCGCCGCACCCGGCGGCCGGCCCCGTGGCGGGGCCGAGGCAGGATCGGCGACGCGCACCCGCGCGCCATCGGACAATCGGGCAAAACCGGTGGTGACCACGCGGTCCGCCGGACCGACGCCGGTGATGACGGCCAGGCCTTCGGCTTCGCGGGCGATCTGGATCGGACGGACGCCGACCGTTGTCTCGTCCTTCAGCACATAGAGGAACGGCCCCTGCGGCCCGCGCTGCACCGCCTCGCCCGGCACCGTGGTGACACCGGCAAGCGTGTCCACCTCCAGCTTGATCGAGACATATTGGCCCGGCCACAGATGGGCGGGATCGTTGCGGAACGACGCCTTGAGCTTCACCGTGCCGGTGGTCTGGTCGATCTGGTTGTCGATCACGTCGAGAACGCCGGTGTCCTGCACCTGGCCGTTTTCCGTGCTGATGATCTCGACCTTGGGCTTGCCTCGCGCCATCGCCGCGATGACCGCGCGCAATTGCTGCTGCGGCACGCTGAAGGCCACCGCGATCGGGTCGACCTGCGCCACCACGACAAGTCCGGTGGTCGAGCTCGACTGGATGACATTGCCCTCGTCCACCAGACGCAGGCCGGTGCGGCCGTCGATCGGCGAGACGATGGTGGTATAGGCGAGGACCGCCCGGGCATTGTCGATCGCCGCCTGGTCGAGCGCGACCTGCGCCTCGTACTGCGCGACCAGCGCGCGCTGGGTATCGGCCTGCTGCTTGGAGCCGGAATTGTCGTTGGCGAGGCGGATATAGCGGGCAAGATCGAGCCGGGCATTGGCCAGCACCGCCTCGTCCTGCGCCTTCTTCGCCACCACCTGGTCGAGTTGGGCCTGGTAGACGGTCGGATCGATCCGGCCGAGCACGTCGCCGGCCTTGACCATCTGCCCTTCGCGGAAATTGACCGAGATGAGCCGGCCATCGGCCTGCGGGCGGACTGTCACGGTGCGCAAGGCGGTGACTGTTCCAACGGCATCGATATAGACCGGCACGTCGACCACGCGCGGCGCCTGGACGATGACCGAGGGCGGGGGATCGCCCATGCCGCCGCCACGCCGTCCGCCGGGGCCGCCGCGGGGCGGTCCGCCAGTGCCACCCGGACCAGCCTGCTGCTGGCCACCGATGAACGGCACGTCATAGCCAAAGGGCAGTTTGCCGGTCTGCGAATAGGTATAGCCGCTCCAGCCAGCGCCGCCGGCGATCAGCAGAAGGACGAAGGCGGTCGAGCGCTTCATGGCGTCGGTCTCAGGGCGGGCTCTCCGGCAGGAGTCACTTCGGTAAGTGGCGTCTCCGGCGTCCATCCGCCACCAAGGGCCTGGAACAGCGCGACGGAGGCCTGGGCGCGCGCATAGCGTGCCTGGACCAGCGCATCTTCGGAATTGAACAATGTCGTCTGTGTGTTCAACAGGGTCACGATATCGACAACGCCTTCCCTGAGGCGGCCGTCGACGATCGAGAAGGCGCGCCTGGCGGCCATGGTTGCCTGTGTCTGGAAGCGCACCTGCTCGGAGGTCCGGCGCGTCGCCTCCAGCGCGTTGGAGACGTCCGACAGCGCCGTCAGCACAGCCTTGCGATAGACCTGAAGCGCCTCGTCAAACAGGCCGCGCTGCAGCTCGAGATTGCCGCGCAGCGTGCCGGGATCAAAGATCGGTTGCGTCAGGCTCCCCGCCAGCGAATAGAGCGCCGAGTCCGGCCTGAACAGGATCGCCAGCGCGTTGCTCTGGAAACCGCCCTGTCCGGTGAGGCTGATCGAGGGATAGAAGGCCGCCCTCGCCGCAACGATGTTGGCATCCAGCGCGGCCAGCCGGATCTCGGCTTCCTTCACGTCGGGCCGGCGCAGCAGCAGGTCGGACGGCAGGCCCGGCCGGATCACCGGCAGGGCGAGGGCCGCGATCGAGCCGCCGCCGGCGGCGAAATCCTGCGGCACGGTGCCGGTCAGCACGGCCAGCGCATTGCGCGCCGAGGTGATCTGCGTGCGCAGGCCGGGGATGGCCGCGCGCAGACCGGCGGCCAGCGCCTCCTGCTGGGCGACCTCGAGATCGGATGTGGTGCCGGCCGCCGTGCGGGCGCGGATCGCCCTCAGCACACGCTCGGCGGTGGCAGCGCTGCGCTCGGCGATGGCGACCCGGTCCTGCGCCGTGATCAACTGGAAATAGGTCGTGGCGACCGTCGCGCTGGCGATCAGCGCCACATAATCCTTGTCGACGCGGGTCGCCTGAGCGGTCGCCTGCACGCCCTCCAGCAGAGCGCGGTTCCGCCCGAACAGGTCGAGCACATAGGTGGTCGACAGGGTCGTGGAGAACGAGCTCGATTCCGAGCCGGAAAAGCCCGAGCGCGACCGGCTGCCGCTGGCGCCGCCGTTCAGGGTCGGCAGGAGGGCCGCCCGCGAGGTCAGGATCTGCGCCTCGGCCTGACGGATGCGGGCCACCGCCGCGGCGATATCGAGATTGTCGGCGAGCGCCTTTTCCACCAGCCGCGACAGTTCCGGCCGGCGATAGGCGCGCCACCAATGCGGGCCGATATTGGAGGGTGCGGGAGCCGCCTCCAGATAGCGCGGCGGCATGGCAAAGCCGAGTTCGCGGCTTGGCTGGCTGCCGGTGCAAGCCGACAGGACCAGACAGCCCAAGCCGACAAGCGCCGCGCGCCGGCTGGCGGTCCTCGCGGCGCCGCGCCTGGCGCGGTCATGTCTGAAATCCGGCATCATCTGCGTTCTGGAGTCACACCAAGCCCGGAGCAAGGCGGTGTCCCCTGCGTCCCGATGTCAGTGCATCATATAAAGGGTCGGTCACGCTATGCCGACAGGACAGGTGGTCTAGGCCGCGGATTTAATCAAATCATCTGTTGATCAGTCCCATGGCAGGCGGCCCGGCGCCGCGGAATAACATCTGGGCCCTGTAAGATCGGATAGGACCGCCGCCCGGTCTGGGGCGTCCCGGCTCGGCACATATCGCGTCGGGAAAATGCAACCTATGGGCGATCCATTTGTATAGATCATTCAAACATTGAATGACGCTGACTGATGGCGATTTTTCTATTAGATAATATTGGTTAATATTTCGATTGTATCAATTTTTGTATGAGACGATTTTGAATATCGAAACAATAATACTTAAATAACGCGAATGAAGAAGCATGATTTATGTGAATTAAGGACGTTAAGTCATAGATAACACATCGCCGCCTATAACATTCCCTAGCGTTAGGCGCCGTCACGCGGGATGGCCCCGTCGTTTCAGATCCCCTGCCCCGCTTCGCATCTGTGCCGCCGCCCCCGAAGGAGCACCCGCATGTTCGCATTCCAGTCCAAGGCGACGCTCGAAACGGAGGCCAAGCTGGCGGCCCTGGATCGGGTCCAGGCGGTCATCGAGTTCAAGCTGGACGGCACGATCCTTACGGCCAACCAGAACTTCCTGTCGACGCTGGGCTACGAACTGGCGGAGATCGTGGGCAAGCACCATTCCCTGTTCGTCGAGTCCGGTCACAAGGACAGCGCCGAGTATCGCGCCCTGTGGACGGGGCTCCGGGCTGGCGAGTTCAAGGCCGGCCAGTTCCTGCGCATCGGCAAGGGCGGCAAGGAGGTCTGGATCGAGGCCTCCTACAACCCGATCCTCGGACCTGACGGCAAGCCGGTGAAGGTCGTCAAATTCGCCACCGACATCACCGCGCGCAAGCAGGTGGAGATGGATCAGGCCGGCCAGATCGCCGCGATCAACACGTCGCAGGCGGTGATTGCCTTCAATCTCGACGGCACGATCCTCGATGCCAACGCCAATTTCCTGGCCGCTCTCGGCTATCGCCTTGACGAGATCAAGGGCCAGCATCACCGCATGTTCGTCGATCCGGCCTATCGCGCCAGCAGCGACTATGCCGATTTCTGGGCGCGCCTGCGCCGCGGTGAATACCAGGCCGCCAAGTACAAGCGGTTCGGCAAGGGCGGCAAGGAGATCTGGATCGAGGCCTCCTACAATCCGATTCTCGACGCCAAGGGCCGCCCCTACAAGATCGTGAAGTTCGCCACCGACATCACCGCGCAGGAGCGTCTGCTCAGCAATCTGCGCGAGATGATCGACCGGAATTTCGGCGAGATCGACCAGGCGGTCCAGCGCTCCGCCAGCCAGTCCGGCGAGGCGGCGAGCCGCGCCCAGGCTACCAACGACAGCGTCCAGGCCATGGCTGCCGCCTCGGAGGAACTCGCGGCCTCGGTCGGCGACATCTCGCAGAGCATGGCCGCCTCGCGCAATGCGACGGACGAGGCCTTCGACCAGGTCAATGCCGCCAGCGGCTTCACCTCGCGGCTCTCCAACGCAGCCACCGCCATGGGCGGCATTGTCGGCCTGATCAACACCATTGCCGGCCAGATCAACCTGCTGGCTCTCAATGCGACCATCGAATCCGCGCGTGCCGGCGAGGCCGGCCGCGGCTTCGCGGTGGTGGCCCAGGAGGTCAAGAACCTGGCCAACCAGGCGGCCAAGGCCACCGAGCAGATTGGCCAGGAGATCAATGGCGTTCAGTCGATCTCGGGCGATGTCGTGCGCGCCCTCGATTCCATCCGCCACTCGGTCGAGACCGTGCGCGACAATGTCATTGCCAGCGCCGCGGCGGTCGAGGAGCAGAGCGCGGTCACACAGAACATGTCCGCCACCATGCAGGACGCCGCCAGTTCGGTGGCGACCATTTCCGAGAACATGACCGGCATTTCGGCAGCGGTGACCCAGGTCAATCAGGCGGTCTCGACAACCCGCGAGGCCGCGCGCGTTCTGGTGCGCTGATCTTCATCCTTCATTAACCATGAAAGCCAAGCCGCCACATCGGCTTGCCCGGCCTTTTGCCTGTCCCGTTCGGGGCCGTGGGACAGTCCCGCTTGTCCCATCCTCGGACACGATGCGGCCAGGCCGGCTCCCGTAAACCAATCGTTTACTACTTGCAGGACTGCAGCCCGCATCGCGAACTTGTCCGTTTTTCGCGAAAATTGTCCATTTCTCGCCATTTGGCGGCAGAAAACGTACAATTTTTCGAAGATTTCCGCTGGTACCCCGTGACCTGCGCTGGCCGGCGAAGACATGAATGCCCGGCGTCTCAACAAACTGGCAAGCAGCCTGCATCCATATCGGCAAGTCCAATGGAGACACGCCTGTCGTTTCGCCACGGGACTGTTTCAGTGAAGCAATGTGAGCCAGCAAAAGGTCGCATCGTGCCGCTGGGGCAACTCAAGTAACCATTGCGTCAACAGATCGTTGCCGAACTGGTTCAAACACAGGTACGTCTTCCCCCGGGAACGGGGGATGAGCTCGAAAGGGAGCCGTCCGCCATGAAGGCCAAGATTCGCGAGATCGTCGCCAAGACGGTCGAACTGCCAGGCGGCATCGACCGTCTGACCGATACGTCCGATCTCTACGAGGCGGGCATGACCTCCTTCGGTTCGGTCCAGCTCATGCTGGCGCTGGAAGAGGCTTTCGACGTCGAGTTTCCCGAGCGGATGCTCAACCGTAAACTGTTCTCCTCGCTCGCGACCATCTCGGCCGCCCTTGAGGAACTGGCTCCTGCCGGCGCCGAGGGCTGATCCGATGCTTGACACCAGCCGCACCTCCACCGGCCCGGCCGCCACCTCATTCGCCATGCGGATGAACGCGGTCGCGGCTGTCGCCGAGAAGCATGCCGACAGCGTCGACAAGGCCGGGCGCTTCCCCGCCGAGGCGATGGCAGCGCTCCGCGAGGCGCGGCTGCTGGGCATCATGATCCCCCGCGAGCATGGCGGCGAAGGCGCAACCTTCGGCGAGATCGCCGAGCTCTGCACCCAGCTCGGCCGCGCCTGCTCGTCCGCCGGCATGGTCTTCGCCATGCATCAGATCAAGGTCTCGAGCCTCGTCCATCATGGCGAGGACAGCGCCTGGCACGTCTCCTTCATGCGCCGCGTCGCAGAACAGCAGCTGCTGCTGGGCTCCGCCACCACCGAAGGCGGCATTGGCGGCGACCTCCGCAATTCCATCTGCTCGATCGTTCCCGACGGCGACCATGTCACGCTGGAGAAGGACGCGACCGTCATCTCCTATGGCCTCGACGCCGACGCGATCCTGGCAACCGCCCGCCGCGCACCGGATGCCGCCTCGTCCGACCAGGTGATGGTCGTCATCGAGAAGGGCCAGGCCGGCCTCGACCAGACCTCGGTCTGGGACACGCTTGGCATGCGCGGCACCTGCTCGCACGGCTTCAAGCTGAAGGCCCGCGTGCCCGCTGAACAGGTCTTCCCCCGTCCCTTCGCCGAGATCGCCGCGCAGTCCATGCTGGCAAGCTCGCATCTGTTCTGGGCGGGTCTGTGGTTCGGCATTGCCGGCGGTGCACTCGCCAAGGCCCAGGCCTCGGTCAAGGCTGCTGCACGCCGCACGCCGAACGCCCTGCCGCCTGGCGCGACCCGCCTTGCCGCGGCAGCCGCCGAACTCTCCGCGCTCAAGGCGCTCGTCCGTGACGGCATCGCCCGCTTCGAGGCGGCCCGCCACCACGAGGAAGACCTCAACACGATGGGCTTCGCCGTCGCCATGAACGCGGTGAAGGTGCAGGCCTCTCAGAAGGCCGTCGCCATCGTCCAGGAAGCGCTGACCATTACCGGCATCCTTGGCTTCAAGAATGACACGCCCTTCTCGGTCGGACGCCAGCTGCGCGACATCCTGTCGGCGCCGCTGATGATCGCCAATGACCGCGTGATCGCAAACACCTCGACCATGCTGCTGATGTCGCGGCTCGATACCGACCTGGAGGGTTGACCCATGCTGGACAAGACCGCCGTGCCTTCGACCACCACCTTCCTCGACGAACTGTTCGACAAGGGCCTTCTCATCGATACCGGCGTTGATGGCCTCTACGGCCGCTCAGGCCTGTTCGAGGAGATCGGCGACCGCTTCCAGGCGCTGGTCACCCGTTACGGTGCCGAAGACGAGCCGGAAGTCGTGCGCTTTCCCCCGGCCATGAGCCGCCAGGTCTTCGAGAAATCCGGCTACATGAAGAGCTTCCCCCAGCTCGCCGGCACCGTGCACTGCTTCTGCGGCAGCCCGGCAGACCATGTCAGCCTCCTGCAGACCATCGAAGCCAAGGGTGACTGGACCGAGGGCCAGAAGGCGAGCGAGATCGTGCTCACGCCGGCCGCCTGCTATCCGCTCTATCCGACCGCTGCCAAGCGCGGCCAGCTGCCGGCCGACGGCCTGCTCTTCGACCTCATGTCCTATTGCTTCCGCCACGAGCCCTCCAAGGACCCGGCGCGCCAGCAGATGTTCCGCATGCGCGAATTCGTCCGCATGGGCACCCCCGACCAGGTCACCGAGTTCCGCGCCAAGTGGCTGGAGCGCGGCCAGGCACTGATCGGCGAGCTCGGCCTGCCCTTGAAGCTCGACGTCGCCAACGACCCGTTCTTCGGCCGCACCGGCAAGATGCTGGCGGTCAACCAGCGCGACCAGCGTCTGAAGTTCGAGCTCCTGATCGCGATCGAGAGCGAAGAGAACCCGACGGCCTGCCTGTCGTTCAACTATCACCAGGACCATTTCGGCAAGACCTTCGAGCTGGAAAGCTCGGACGGCGAAGTGGCTCACACCGCCTGCGTCGGCTTCGGCCACGAGCGGGTGATCCTGGCCCTGTTGAAGCATCACGGCACCGACGTGAAGACCTGGCCGCAATCGGTGCGCAAGGCGCTGTGGGGCTGATCATGACGGCGGTGTTCCCCGGCCTCGCGGAGGCGACCTATCCGCGCCACCAGCTGCACGGCACCGAGCGTGCCTGGCCGGAGACCAACTGCCACACCGATCTCTTCATCGAGATCCTGTCGACGCTCGGCCGCGAACCCGCGGCCGGTCTCGGCATGACGGTCGCCCAGGATTTCGAGGGCGACCAGTTCACCTTCTTCAAGATGTCGGCGGCCGATCTTGAGACCTTGTTCGGCATCGAGGTGCTGGAACTGTCGATCTACCGGCCGCTGGTCGACCATATCGAGGAACAGGTGGCCCGCGGGCGGCTTGTCCTCGTCGAGGTCGATGCGCACTTCCTCGCCGACACGGCAGGCGTGACCTACAAGACCGGCCATTCCAAGACGACGATCGGCATCAACCGCTTCGAGAGAGACGGTGCGAAACTCGGCTATTTCCACAATGCCGGCTATTTCGACGCCGAGGGCGCCGATGTCGAGGCCATGCTCGGTTTCGGTTCGGTGCCGACGCCGGTGCTCCCGCCCTATGTCGAGTTCATCAAGGTGGTTAGCCCCGGCCTCACCGGCCAGGCGCTGACCGACGCGGTCGTCGCGCGCCTCAAGGGCCATCTCGCCCGGCGGCCCGACGCCAATCCGGTGGATGCCTATCGCGCCGCGATCCAGCGCCATCTCGACTGGCTCGGCAGCGAGCCCCCGGCCTCGTTCCACCCCTATGCCTTCAACACCGCTCGTCAGTTCGGTGCCAATATCGCGCTGCTCGGCGATCATCTCGCCTGGATCGCCGGTCGCACCAGCTTGCCGCTCGACCGGGCGATCGCGCTCTGTGCCGAGATGACGGCCTCGGCCAAGACCTTCCAGTTCCTGCTGGCCCGCGCGCTCGCCCGCAAGCGCTTCGACGCGCTGGATGCCTCGCTCGATTCCATGGCGCGTGCCTATGACGAGGCCATGGCGTCGATCGCTTCTGCCCTCGGAATGGCCCGTGCCGAACCGGCGGTGCCTCTCCTCCGCCAGGCATCCTGAGATCGCGATGGCTGAGGTTCGGGCAATCGGCGGCGAGCCGGCGACGGTGCTCGACAGCGGCTGGATGGCCGCCCTCGGCCCGCCCGGCATCGTCCCCTCGCCCGCAGCAGCAGCCGGCCTCGACTGGCGCGCAGCCCCCGTGCCCGGCACGGCGGCCGAGGTCTTCCCCGAAGCTGTGGACCTCCTCGAAACCTCCGATATCTGGTATCGTTGCGCGGTCGAGGCGACCGGCCCACAGACGCTCATTCTGGAGGGTCTCGCGACGCTGGCCGAGGTTTGTGTCGACGGCGAGAGCGTGCTGTCGTCCCGGTCGATGTTCCTCAGCCATCAGGTGGATTTCGAGGCCCGGGGACAGACGGAGATCTCTCTCCTGTTCCGGGAAACCTCCGGCTTTCTGGAGCACGCCAAGGGTCCCCGCGCCCGCTGGCGGCCCATGATGATCACGCCGGGAACGCTCCGTTTCCTGCGCCGGACGCCGCTTGGCAGCATGCCGGGATGGGCGCCGACCACGCCGATCGTCGGTCCGTGGAAGCCGGTCACGCTCGTCGCGCGTTCGGCCCCGTTCCGGGTCCGGAACCTGCGCCTGATCCCCCGGCTGGACGGCACGACCGGTCGTCTCGACGTGGCGCTCACGCTCGATCAAGCCTTTGATGGGACAGCAACAATCAGCTGTGCAGGCATGAGCACGCCGCTGGTCGCGACCGGACCTGCGACGCTTGCGGCGACACTCGCCATCGAGAGCGTCTCCGCCTGGTGGCCGCACACTCATGGCGAGCCGGTCCTGCACGGCGTCACCGTTCGTCTGGGGACCCACGAGATCGATTGCGGCCGCGTCGGCTTCCGCTCGATTGCGATCGACCGGGGCGATGACGGCAAGGGTTTCGCCTTGAAGATCAATGGCCTGCCGGTCTTCTGTCGGGGCGCATCCTGGATGCCGCCGAAGCCGACGGCGCCCGGCTCGGCCGATCCCCGCCCCTTGCTTGAGCTCGCTCGCGACGCCGGCATGAACATGCTCCGCCTGTCGGGCACCATGACGCCGGAGTCCCAAGCCTTCCACGATGCCTGCGACGAGATGGGCATCCTCGTCTGGCACGACCTGCCCTTCGCCAATTTCGACTATCCCTTTGCCGATCCTGCCTTTTCGGCGCTGTGCGAGCGGGAAGTCCGCGGCCTGCTCAACCGCCTCCAGGCCTCGCCTTCGCTCGCCGTGGTCTGCGGCGGCAGCGAGATTGCCCAGCAGGCGACCATGCTCGGCCTGACGCCGGCCCAGGCCGCCATGCCGTTCTTCGACGAGACGGTCCCCGCGTTGGTTGCGGATCTCGCGCCGCAGGCTGTCCACGTGGTACACTCTCCGTCTGGCGGCCCTCTGCCCTTCCTGACCAACGAGGGCGTCACACATTATTTCGGCGTCGGCGCCTATCGCCGCCCGATCGAGGATGCCCGCCGCTCCGACGTGCGGTTCGCTTCCGAATGCCTCGCCTTCGCCAATCCGCCGTCCCCGGCAAGGCTGCGCGCGGCAAGGACCGCTGACCCCACTTGTCCCCGTTGGAAGGCCAGCATCCCGCGCGACCTCGGCGCCGACTGGGACTTCGAGGACGTGCGCGACCACTATGTCGGGACGCTCTACGGCGCCGATCCCGAGGCGCTGCGCGCGAGCGATCCGGACCGCTATCTGGCGCTCGGCCGCGCCGCTGCCAGCGAGCTCATGGAAGCCGTCCTTGCCGAATGGCGGCGCGCCGGCTCGCGCTGCGGCGGCGGGTTGGTCTGGTTTCTCAACGACATGGCCGAAGGCGCCGGCTGGGGTGTCATCGATGACCGGGGCCAGCCCAAGGCGCCGTGGTTTGCGCTGCGCCGCGCCTTCCAGCCGGTCCATCTCGGCCTGACCGACGAGGGACTGAACGGTCTCGGCATCCACATCACCAACGAGACCAGCTCGGCGCTTACCCTCAAGCTCACACTGGCGAGCTACGGGGACAGTCCGCACCCCCTGGCGAAGGCCGAGGCCGACATCGCCGTGGCCCCAAGGTCGTCGCAAAGCCTGTCCAGCGCCGCGCTGATCGGCCGGTTCTTCGACATCACCCACGCCTACCGCTTCGGCGCGCGCGCCCATGAGGCGACGCTGGCGCGCCTGATCGATCCCGAAACCGGTGCGATCGTCGCCGAGGCGAGCCATGTCCTGGCAGGCTGCGCCGCAAGGCCTGCCACTGGCTCGCTCAGTGTCGAGGTCGCAGGAACCGTCGAGACCCCGGCGCTCCGCATTGCCGCCGAGCGGTTCGCCCGTTTCGTCACCATCGACGACCTGACCCTGCAGCCCTCGGACCAGGGCTTCTGCCTGGCCCCCGGCGAGACCCGCCTGATCTCCCTTGTCGGCGCTCCGGGGCTTGCGCCGAGCGGCGCCGTCGAGGCGCTGAACGCCGCGCCCGTCCGCTATGGTGCCGCATGACCCCGATCATCTTCGACGGCATCCTGGGAAAGATCGACAATCCGCCCGAGGGCATCCCGCCATCCGGTCTCGGCGTGGTCATCGTGCCCCCCCACGGCATCGAGGCGCTGGCCTCAACCAAAAGCCTTCGCCTGCTCGCTGAAACCCTCAACCGGGTCGGCCATGCGACCTTGCGCTACGATCTGCCGGGCACCGGGGACTCGCTCGGCAGCGATCTCGATCCGGGACGGGTCGCCGCCTGGCTTGCCTCCATTCCCCAGGCTGCCAGCCAATTGCAGCAGGCAACCGGCGTCAGTGGCATCGTCGTCGCCGGTCTGAGGTTCGGCGCGCTGCTGGCAGCGAGTGCCGCAAGCGAGGTTGCGGATCTGGCAGGCCTTGTCCTGATCGATCCGATCACCCGTGGCCGCATCTACACGCGCGAACTCGCCATGACGGCGCGGGCGGTGGCGGAAGGCGCCAGGCTCGACCCGGATGCGACCTCCACCGAAGCCGGCCTGCTGATCGGCGGCTTGCTGACCACGCGCGAAACCCTTGACGATCTCAAGGCGCTCGACCTGTCGAAACTGACCATTCCCGCCCCCGCCCTGATCCTGCACCGCCCCGGCGCGCAGGATGCGGCAAGCCTGGCCGCGACCGGGATCGACGCCGAGCCGGTCGATGGATTGGATGCGATCGGCCTCAGCCCGACCATGGCGGTCACTCCGCATGCGGCCTTCGGGCGCGCCACCACCTGGCTCGCGAGGCTCCCCAGTCGCCCGCTCCGGCCAGCCGCCGCCCCTGCCCCGGCCGTTCTCGAAGGCACTGGCTTCGTCGAGGAGCCGATCACCTTCGGCCCCGCGGGCCAATTGTTCGGCGTGCTCTGCCGGCCTTCCTCGCTTGCCACAGGCGAGGTCCTGCTGATCCTCAATGCCGGCCGCAACCCGCATATCGGCTGGGCCCGCTCCACCGTCGCCATGGCCCGCAGGCTGGCCGCCGAAGGCACGGCCTCCTTCCGCTTCGACCTCCGCGGCATCGGCGACAGCCCGGATCGTCCCGGCGCGGAAGACGATCTCGAGGACCTGCTCTATGTTCCCGATCATGCCGGTGAGGTGGCTGCAGCCATCGACGCCATGGCAGAGCGCGGCTTTGGCCAACCGGCCATTCTCGGCGCCTGCAGTGGCGCCTATCTCGCCTTTCGGACCGCCGCGAACGACCCGCGCATCGCCGGCCTCGTCATTGTCAACATCCAGCGCTTCGTCTGGCGCTCCGGCGAGACGGTCGCCGAGGCGATCGCGTCGAGCTATGCCGCCGCCTCGAGCTATGTCGCGAAGGTCTGGGAGCCGCGCGCCTGGCTCCGGCTATTCACCGGTCAGCGCAACCCCTTGCCGATCGCGGCCGAATTCGCACGGCGAGCCTGGGCGCGGCTCGGCCGGATTCGTCCATCCGCCGAGACGCGCGAGGCCCGCGCCCTGATGGCCAAGGTCGTGGCGCGCGGCATTCCCGTCGACATGGTCTTCAGCGAGGACGATGCCGGTCTGTCGGAACTCGCCCGCCATTTCGGCGCGCGCGGACGTGCCCTCGGCGGAGCGCGCGCCGTCCGGCTGCACTTCATCCCGAATGCGGACCACGACCTCACGCCCGCTGAGGCGCGCGAGGCCCTGTTCAGCGTGACGAGCGAAGCCGCGCAGCAATTGAAGGCCATCGGCGACGGAGGAACCAATCCCCCTCGGCACGGCATTCGCATTGGTGAAGCTTAGAATGAACCCGTGTCCCGTTTCGAGACGACCCACAGGGATCGTCCGCGATGCTGGACGCAGAACTGAGCTGAGAGCTTCGCCATGACCCTGAAGGATCTTGACCTTCCGATCGGCGCCATAGAGCGGCGCAGCCGTGGCGGTTATGCTTGGATGCGGCTCGCGCTGAAGGCCGTAACCGCCACACTCGACTGGGTGGTGGTGGCCGCGGGTTCCTATGCCGTCTCGGCGATCTACAACCGCCTCTCGGCAGGCGACTGGTGGTCCTCTTCGGCGCAGACCAATCTGGCCCTGCTGCTCGCCAGCCTGTTCGTCCTGCTCAATGCGGTGCGCGGCCAGTATCAGGTCGGCAACTATATCGGCGTGCGCGGCAAGATCGGCCCTACGCTGACCTTGTGGACGGCAACCTTCATCACCTTGATCGCCTTCGCCTTCGCCACCAAGACGACCGATGTCTTCTCCCGCTTCGGCGTCATGGCGAGCTTCGTCATCGGTCTCCCCCTGGTGTTGCTGACGCGCGCGGCCGCCAGCCGCCTGCTGACGGTCGGCTCCAAGATCGGCATCATTCCGGCCCGCCGCGTGATGCTGGTCGGCCGCGAGGCCGATGTGACCGCCTTCGCCATGCGCTATCAGCCCTGGAATGCCGGCATGCACATCGCCGGAACTGGCCTCCTCTCGGAGACCGATCGTCATCCCAGCCGTACCGACATCGCCCGCATCGTCACCCAGGCGCGTGACATGCAGCTCGACGACGTCCTGATCATCGTGCCGTGGTCCGAGACCACAACCATCGATCTGCTGATCGACGGCTTCATGCGGGCACCTGTCACCATCCATCTCGGTCCGGAGCGCATCTTCGACCGCTTCGACGAGATCCGCATCGCCAAGGCCGGTGGCATTGCCAGCCTGCAGCTCGGCCGCCCGCCGCTGACCGCCGGCGAGATCATGCTGAAGCGCATGATGGACCTTGTTCTCGCATCCTTCGGCCTGTTCGTGCTGACCCCGGTGCTGCTGATGGTGGCGCTTGCGGTCAAGCTCGACAGCCCCGGCCCCGTCCTGTTTCGCCAGCGCCGCCACGGCTTCAACCAGCGCGCGTTCTGGATCGTCAAGTTCCGCACCATGACCGTGCAGGACGACGGCGACGTGATCCGCCAGGCCACCAAGAACGACCAGCGCATCACCCGCGTTGGCCGCATCCTGCGCCGCCTCAACATCGACGAGCTGCCGCAGCTGATCAACGTGCTTGCAGGGCAGATGTCGCTTGTCGGCCCGCGTCCCCACGCGCTGGCCCATGACCGGGAGTTCGACGACCGGATCGCCCTCTATGCGCGCCGCCACAACGTGAAGCCCGGCATTACCGGCTGGGCCCAGGTGCACGGCCTGCGCGGCGAGACCGACACCGAGGACAAGATGAAGGCCCGCGTCGAGCACGACCTCTACTACATCGACAACTGGTCGCTGCTGCTCGACATCGAGATCATCTTCCGTACGATCTTCTCGCGGAAGGCCTATGCCAACGCCGTGTGAGGCCCCTGAGCCTTTCCGTCGCAAAACGAGATATGCCCGACCACCCGGCCGCATCACAGCGCCGCGGTGGTCGGATCGCTTTGAGGGCGGCCAATGGTCTGGCCGGTCGGCGAGCATGCGTGGGCAGCAGACAGCCAGGAACCGCAGCAGAATGGACGTATGGATGGTGGGACAGGCTGGACTTAGCCGTGACGGCCAAGGCCGCCTCTAGGACTTGGCGGGCCTTGCGAGAACCGCATCGACCGAGGCCAGCACGTCGTTCCAGGCGGCTGTGATATCCACACCCGAAGCGACAGCGGGAGCGGGAGCGGCCGCGGCGGCCATGATCGCGTCCGTCAGTGCATCCGCATCGGCATCGGTTGGAACCAGCCTGAGCCGGCCCTCATCGATCAGGCGGCGATAGGTCGGGTGATGAGCAAAGGCGTCGGCCTCGGCGGGGGCATTGACGACCACCGGCCGTCCCGACATGGCGCAGGCGAGCACGCTGCCTCGCCGTGCGGTCAGTCCTTCGGCAAAGGCATAGACGAAGACGTCGACTTCCTCGAACAGCCGGAAGATCTCGGCATCGGTCTCGACATAGCCGGTGACCAGCACGTCGTCCTCAAGGCCGAGCGCGGCAACGCGGGCGCGGAAATCCTCCTCAACCTGGTCGATGCCCTTCACGAACGAGCCAATGAAGGCAACGAAGACCGGCTGCCCCCTGGCCTTCAGGCGGGCGGCGACCTCCAGCACGATGGCCGACTGCTTCTTCGGATAGATCGAGCCGAAATGGCCGAGCACCAGCCGGCCCTTGGCCCGTTCACCGGCAAGCCGTGAGGCAAGCGCAGTGGGCGGCAGCAAGGCCGGACGCACGAGATTGGGCGGGATTGGCACGATACCGCGCCGGCACGTCGCGAGCCTCGCGACCGGGCTTCCGGCAAACTGCCGCGCCACTTCCGGCGAAGAGAACAGGATCTCGGTCGCCAGCGGCACCAGCGGTGCATAGGTCGCCCGCCGTTTCCAGTCGAGATCGGCCCATTCGTGCAGCACAAGCACGACAGCGCGGCCGGCAAGGCGCGCGGTCGCGGCAGCGGCGACCGGCTCGGCGAGCCGCTTCTTCCAGGCCACCACCGGCAGGTTGATGACCAGGACATCCCGGTCGTTCAGGGCTGTGCCCAGCGCCGGCAGGTTCCAGCCGAGCACGTGGGTCATGGCGCGATCGCCGGCGGTCTCGGCAAGCCTGCGTGCGAAAGCCTCCACGCCACAGAGGGCGCGGGCATCGGACACGAGCACCGTCAGTCGCGACGGCGGGGACGTTGGCAGCATCAGGCTCGCACTCCGGGGAATCGGGCGACATAGCGCAGGCCGAACACCGCGAACAGGAACGTGATCCAGATGGAATCGACACGCGTGAACAGGAAGCTCTCCATCACCGATAGGTAGATGCCGAACAGCCAGATCTGGAGCAGCATCATGGTGAGGGCGGGATCGGCCCCTTGCGAGCCCGCGCGAGTGAAATCGCGGAACGGCTGGACCACCATGACCAGCACGACCAGGATCAATCCGGGAATTCCGAGATTGAGGGCTGCCTCGATATAGCCGTTGTGAGCATGAGCGGCGCTGCCCGCCCAGTTCTCCAGATCTTCCGAACCGAACTTGGTCGATTCCAATGTCCAGAAGGCGCCATAGCCATAGCCGGTCAGCGGCCGCTGGGCGATGTGATCGAAGGCCATGACCCAGATATCCGAACGGCCTGTGAAGGTGGCATCGACAGGCAGGGCGCGGACGATGCTGGCCAAGGTGTCATTGAGCACCGTGCCCGGACCAAGGACCAGCAATGTCACCAGCGGCGCGGCAACAAGGAGGGCGCGCAGCACATTCGACCGGACCACCGTGACCAGGCCAGAGATGATGAGGGTCACGACCAGAAGCATCAAGGCGCTCTTGGCGCCTGCAAACACCACGAACAGCGCGGAGAGAACGGCAATCGCGATCCCGGCGGCCTTGTAGCCGATGCGAGCACCATGGATGCCCATGAACACGCCCATGGCGAAGATCGCGCCGGCATTGTTCTTGTGGCTGAACACGCCGCGCCAGTCGCCCGCCAGCTTGTCCTCCATCACATCGGTCGCCTGATGGATGGCATTCATCGGCAAGAGCGCGACGCCCAGATAGGACAGGGCCAGCAGGCCGCCCATGGCGATCAGCAACAGAAGGCCCAATTGCCGGCGGCCATTGGGGAGCAGGAACAGGGACGCGGTGATGGCCGCGACGAAGCCGAAAAGCACGAAGCGCTTGAGTGACGACGAGAAATCCTGCGAGGTCACCACCGTCACCAGCAGCCAGGCCCCAAGAGCCAGCGTGAACGGGGTCACCAGGGCCAGGAGAATGCGGGCCTGGGTGGCGAAGACCAATCCGACGCTCGCCACCGCGATCAGGCCGAAGGCGAAATAGGTCAGCCCCTCGCGCCCGCTGGCGAGTTCCAGCATCTCCGTATCGCCAAGGTTCGCGAAAGGATCGAGCGTCACCCAGACAAGGGCGAGCGCCGCGACGAACAGGGCAGGCCGCGCCACTGCGATCAGATCATCGAGGTCGCTGCCTGGCAGACGACGGGTCTCTGCATCAAGGCTCATGAGGGCTTGTCCTGGCCATATTGATGCGGTTCGGAACCGAATGCCGAAGACACCCGCCCGAAGGCAATCACGATCGGATGGATTGCGATCAGCAGGTGGCCGGACGTGACGAACGACCGGATCGCCCGGAGCGGCGAAATGGCGAGAATGGCCATGTCCTTGGCGATAACCTTTGCCCGCCCGGCCGCGCCGGCCACGCCCTTCATGTCGAGGGCCCGGTTGATGGCGCCAATCCGCATGCCGCGCTTGATCACCCAGTTCCGGCTGGTCCGGTCCTCGGGGACCGTTTCAATCACCAGGGCCTCCTGGTTCCAGAATGAGCGGAACCCCGCGCTATGGGCACGCTGGAAGAAATCCGTATCGCCGCCTCCCAGCAGATTGAACCGGCTGTCGAAGGCAGGCTCACCGAGCCGCTCGAAGACTGCGCGCCGGATCAGACAATTGCCGCTGCCATAGATCCGCTCCACGGGGCCGGTCTGGCCGAAGGCCGGATGAAACACCGGGTGCCGACTGATCGCAGCGGCAGGCTCTGTCCGGAAGCGCGGGATGACCGGACCGCCGACGATGTCGGCCCCGGACATTTCGGCGGCAGCGACCATGCTGGCGAGCCAGCTGGGGGTTGCCGTCTCGTCGTCGTCGATCATGAGAAAGAACTGGGCATTGGGAAAGGCCGCCAATGCGGTCGAAAACCCGGCATTGATGGCACTGACATTGCCGGGAGCGGGTTCAACCTCGGCAATGCCGGCAAGCAGGCCAGCTTCGAGGACCTGCCGGGCCACGGTCAACCCTGCCTGGCCGCCAACATCGTTCTCGACGACCAGAATGGCGAAGCCGGCATGCCCCACCTGCCCGGACAGTGAATCCAGGGTCTCGCGGAGCATGGCCGGCCGTCGATAGGTCGGCACAACGACGACGGTCCGCACGGCCGCCACATCCAGCCCGGGGCTGGCGGCGGCATATCCGGGACGCGGCGTCTCACGGCGAGACAAGGGCATCGTCTGGGTCTCAATCTGGGCCAAGGGCGAGGCTCCAACGGGTTCGCGGCAAGTCATGCCCACCAGAACAGCAAGAGTCTTGCCGCGATTTCGAGCTTAGCCGCGTTGGCCTTACCCTTGCGTAACAAATCGTACCGACATCCAATGACGAGCTGGGCAATCCCGGTTCGGCACGAAATAGCAGGAGCGCTGCCATGCCCACACTCCCCCGAGCCCGCCAATGACCGAGATTGGATTGGACGCCGTGCCGCCGGCGTCCGAAGCGAACATCAACCGCTTCAGCTTCAACCACACGATTGCGCGCAGGCTGCCATTCAGGACGGTTCCCATCCGGCTCGACCGGCCGATCCTGTCGATATCGTTCGATGACTTCCCGGTTTCGGCCTATGAGCTCGGCGCCACTCTTCTCGAAGAGCGCGGCGTCCGTGGCACCTATTACGCCTGCACCGGCCAGCTGGGCTCAACCACAGACCTCTGGACAGTCGTGCCGCCCGATGCGGTCGTCGACCTGCATCAGCGCGGTCATGAGATCGGACTTCATAGCCACGGCCACGCCAAGGTCCATGACCTGAGCCCCGCCGCGTTCAGGGCCGATCTCGCCGCCAACCGCGCGGCACTGCGCCGGCTCCTTCCGGGCACGTCCCATGAAACCTTCGCCTATCCCTATGGCTATTCCGGCATCCGACAGAAGCTTCTGCTCGGCAAGCTCGCGCGGGCAAGTCGGTCCGTCCAGCCTGGCATCAACACGGGAAAGCTCGACCTCGACTTCATCAAGGCCACCGAATTGATCGACTGCGCCCAGTCGGCAGCGTCTATCGGCCACCTGCTGGATCAGGCCTGCAGCCAGAACGGCTGGCTCGTGTTCCTGTCCCATGATGTGGCCGACAGCCCCACGCGCTACGGCTGCTCCCCGGCATTGCTGGCAGCAACGATCGAGCAAGCGCAGAAGCGCGACATGGCGATCCTCACCATCGCCCAGGCGCTCGACGAGATTGGCGCCCCCTGATCCCGGTGGCCGGCCGCACCGCATCGTGTGGCCCTCCACTTGCGATGTGACCTTCAGGCTCTCAGCAGCGTCCCGAACCGGCACAGATATGGCCAGGTTCGGTGCGCAGCGGGACAGGAAAGGCTCGATGCCATGTACGAACATGTGACACAGGATGCGGAACGGTCCGATCGCCGCCCCCCCCGCCCGGCCCCCGTCGCCGAGCGTCAAGGCGGTCTCGACATCGTCGGGACATTGGCGCGGCGCTGGGTGCTGATCGCCGCGCTTGGGGTCGCAGGTGCGGCCGGTGCCTATGCGGCGTCCCGGCTGATCGCACCGCGCTTCATGTCGACGGCCCAGATCTTCATCGACCCGCGCGGCCTTCAGGTGCTCGACAACGAGCTGACACCGAGGCAGCAGGACTCCAGTACCGCGATCAACTTCGTCGAGAGCCAGGCGAGGATCGTGACGTCGCAGAGCGTGCTGGCCCGTGTCGTCGACAGCGAGCGCCTGACCCAGGATCCGGAATTCGTCGGCGGCGATGCCTCCTGGGCAAGCCGGTTGCTCGGCAATCTCGGACTGCGGGGCGCGCCGGTCGAGGAAAGCCTGGAGGTCCGCGAACGGCTGGCCTTCACCGCGCTCTACGACCGCGTCATCGTCCGCCGCCCGGAACGCACCTTCATCATCGAGGTGACGGCCCGGGCGAACAATGCCGACAAGGCTGCGCGCCTGGCAAACGCCGTCGCCAACGCCTACATCGAATCCCAGACGTCGGCCCGCGCGGAAGCCGCCCGCCGCGCCACGCTGTCGCTCACCAATCGCCTCGATGAGCTGCGCGAGCGTGTGAAGGTGTCCGAGGAAAGGGCCGAGGACTTCCGTCGCCGCAACGGCCTGGTCGGAACGCGCACACAGCTCGTCAGCGAACAGCAGCTGACCGACGCCAACACCCAGCTTGGCCAGGCCCAGGCCCGTATCGCCGAGGCCCAGGCTCGCGCCGACCAGATCCTCCAGGCGCTTCGCCCCGGCGGCCAGGCCAATGCGCTGCCCGAGGCGGTGGCCTCTGCGACCATTGCGGCCCTTCGCGGCCAGCAGGCCGAAGCCCGGCGCCGTCTTGCCGATGCCTCGACCGAATTCGGTTCGCGTCATCCGACCGTGCGCAATGCCCAGGCCCAGGTCAGCGATCTCGAACGCGCGATCAACGAGGAGCTTGGCCGCATCGCCGCCTCCGCCCGCGCCGATCTTCAGCGCGCCAAGGCCAGCGAAGCAGCGCAGCGCCGCACTGTCGAGGAACTGACCGGACAGGCATCCAATGCCAGCCAGGCTTTCGTCCAGTTGCGCGAATTGCAGCGAGAGGTCGACGTCAACCGCAATCTGCTCAACGCCTTCCTTTCCCGCTCGCGTGAGACCAGCGAACTGGAGCGGGTCGACACGTCGAACGCCCGGATCGTCACGGTCGCACAGCCGCCTCGTGACCGGACATTCCCGCCGCGCGGCGTGGTCATGGCGGCAGCCGGCTTCGCACTGGGCAGCGGCCTCGGCATCGCCCTGGTTCTGGCCTTCGCCCTGCTCGGTGGTGGCGGAGGTCTTGGTGCCGCGTCGGTCGTGCCGGTTGCCAACCGGCCGGCTCCCCGGCAGGCTCCTCCACTCGCCCGCCTGGTCTGACGGACGCAAAGACGATGGGCTTCGACACTGAATTTCGCGCTGTTCCGACCGTCACGATCGGAGGCATGCCGATCACGGTCCTTGGCCGTTCAGCAGCCGCTGATCTGATGATCCGGGCGGCGCGGGAACATCCCCGTGGCGGTCGACCACTTTACCTGACCTCCGCCAATGGCGAGGTTCTGGCCCGCGTCGCGGCGGAGCCAGAGCTGGCGAGCCTGGTGCTGGGCGCCGACCAGATCGTCGCGGACGGACAACCGCTTGTCCTCGCATCGCGCCTGTTCTGCCGCGAGGCCCTGCCTGAACGCGTGGCGACCACCGACCTGTTCCACGACGTCGCTGAGCGCGCCGTACCAGCCGGCATCAGCTTCTACCTGTTCGGCGCGACGGAAGAGGAGAACGCCCGGGCGCTCGCCAATGTGCGCCGGCTCTACCCTGACCTTGTCATTGCCGGCTCGTGCCATGGCTTCCTCAAGGGCGAGGCGCTTGAGGCAAAGCTCGCCGAGATCGATGCCCTGAAGCCTGACATTCTCTGGCTTGCCATGGGCGTGCCGCACGAACAGCGCTTCGTCCGCGACCATGGCGGCAAGCTCCCCAACATTGGCGTGATCAAGACCTCCGGCGGCCTGTTCAACTTCCTCTCCGGGACCAACCGGCGGGCGCCGCAATGGATGCAGCGCGCCTCGCTCGAATGGCTCTATCGCATCTGGCTCGAACCGCGCCGCCTGTTCTGGCGCTATCTCGTCACCAATCCGAAAGCCCTTTACCTGATGGTGACGCGTTCGGCTTGACCTGTGGCAGACCGACGTTTGATTTCAGGGATCTCGGCTCACCATGGTTTGGCGATTCAGCAAGGGAGACCGATCTTGAGCCTTTCCGCCGCGCGCGTCGAGGTCATGCGCCTCCGTCCAACCTTGCTGCCCGATTTCACCACCACGCGACGCCAGCCGACGCGACCCGTTGAGGCGCGGGACGGCAACTTCGACGCCAAGTTCGATTCCGAGACATTGTTCTATGACTGCTTCATCGGGATCCGCGGCCGGATCGTGCTGGTCGGCCCGCCCTTCCTGAACCTCAAGGACGCCCTTCAGGCCGCCACCATCGTGGCCAACCCGTCCGGCCACGCCTGCAGCTTTGAACTGCGCGAACTCGATCGCCATGGTCAGCTTCATGTCGATGCCCCGGAGGGCACGCGCAGCCTGGTCATCACCTCAGCGCTGGGCGACGTGACGATCGACGTCCAACCGAGCGAAGTCGATATCTTCGCCGGCCGGCGTGTGATGTTCACCCAGTCGCGCAACAATGATCTCCGTTGGATCCAGGATTGGGTCCGCTTCTCGCGCGATATCCACGGCGCCGACGCGGTTCTCATCTACGACAATGGCTCGACCCGCTACACGCCGCAGGATCTGGCCGACGCCATCGGCACTCTCGACGGCATCGCCGCAGTCCGCGTCGTCGACTGGCCGTTCAAGTTCGGTCCGCAGGGCATAGACGCCCGGCGCTACTGGGATTCCGATTTCGGCCAGCACGGTGTTTGGGAACATGCCCGCCGCAGGCTGCTGGAAGCCGCGGCGAGCGTTCAAGGATCCGATGTCGACGAGTTGGTCCTGACGACCAACGGCCGGAGCCTGTTCGACATTGCCGAAACCTCCGCGACGGGGGTGTTGCGCTACGAGGGCCGCTGGGTCATCGGCCTGGAGGGACGCGAGCCTCCGCCGGCGCGCCCGGGACGGCGGCACATCGACTATACGGTCGTGCGCAAGGAGCGTCTCGAGACGCGGTTTGGCGTTGTGAAGGTCGACGCCGACCGGTGCCCGCCGAAATGGACCCTGGTGCCCCATCGGATCAAAGACCGGCAGCAGTGGAAGATCCATTCCATCGGCGGTCATCTCGGTTCGCGGCTGGTGACACGCGAGGTCTCCTATCGCCACTTTCGCGAGATCAGCGACAGCTGGAAATATGAGCGGATGGGCAGGGAGGCATTCGACCCCGCCCGCCATGAGGACGATGCCGAGATGCAGGCCCTGGTCCAGCGCGTCAACTGGGATCGCTGACTGCGATCCTTGCAACTACTCCCCTTGCGCCCTGCCCCGGCAAAGCGGTCAGTTCAGTCCGCTGGAGCAGCGTGGTTTCTTGAGCGCAGGCGCTTGAGCAGGATCGAGCGGATATCGGCGACATCCAGCACCAGCACGGCCACTCCATAGGCGCCGATCCCGGTCAGCACGCTGACGATGAAACCGAATATGCTGTTGGATGGGTCGCTCCACTCGATCAAGGCGGTCGGCACCGCCATGGCGGTCACCGCCACGACGACCTTCAGGATCGGTTCCCAGGCGAAGGGAAGCGGGTGGGCTTGCCGGGACAGGAAGAAGCCGGCGGCGACACCCACCGCTTCGGCGAGCACCAGCGACATGGCAGCCCCCTTCAGGCCGAACGGGCCGACCAGAAAGACCATCGCGACCACGTTGACGACGAGGGATGCCGCCCCATGGAACACCATTAGCATGGGCTTCTTGGCAAGGTGGAAGCTGACCTGGACGAACTGCATCGAGATCGTCTGGAACAGCCAGGCGAAGACCAGGATCGGAATGAGACCGGCGGCGGTATCCCGGAATTCGGGGCCGAGGATCAGAGCCGCGAGATGCGGCGCGACCAGGGCGAGGCCAACGACGGCGGGGAGCACGACGGCGAGCAGCAATTCGCCGCTCTTCGTCAGATGCCGGTCGACCGCGGCCGGGCCATCTTCCGCAAGCGAGCGGATCGCCATCGGCACCACAGCGGACGCGACCGACAGGGCCGGAAAGGTGATGATCTGCCGGGTTAGGTCGGCGGCCGCGCCATAGACACCGGCGGCATGGTCGCCGAGCAGATAGGCAACCAGCAGTCGGTCGAGCGCGGAGTGCAGCGCGAAGACGCCACCCGAAAGCGCCATCGGCACCCCGAAGCGCATCATCTGGCGGAACGCCTCGCGGTCGAACGGCTTGATCGGACCCCGCCAGACCGCTGGCGAGAAGCACAGCGCCGACATCAGATAGCCGCCAGCGACGCCGGCAATCAGGCCGAAGCCCCCGAAGCCGGCATGGACGAAGGCCAGAGACAACCCGATGGCAATGACCGCCCGGAAAATCGTGGCGCGCATGTAGGAACCGGCCTGCAGACGGGCCCGCAGGATCTCCTGTCCCAGTTCGAACAAGCCGAGAGCCAGTGCCAGCGTGATGGCGACAGCCGCGCGCTCGAACGGAATGCCTGCGATAAAGACCGTTATGGCCAGCGCCACCGGCGTTGTTGCAACGGACACGCCATAGGCCGCAAGAGCGGTCAGCCGGATATCGGTCGCCTCACCCTCGGACTCGAAACGCAGGATCGAGAGGCGCACCCAGGTGAACAGCAGCGCCGACACGATTCCCGCCAGGCCCATGCCGACGACATAGACGCCGTATTCGGCCGGGCTCAGCATGCGCGTGAACAGGATCACCGCGAGGAAGCCGAGCGCCGCCGAGGTTCCGTGCGCGACCATGTAGGTGGATGTCTGGCGGAGCAGCATCAGCGCGGGTCCTTGGCGAAATGCTCGATCACCCGCATCAGTAGCTTCGGCTGATAGGCCTCGTCGAATGGCAACGGCCGATTGGCGAGACCGTCCGTCCGTTTGAACCAGAGCGGCACCCACGTGTACTTGTCGGTGATGCCCCAGGTGAGAATGGCCTTCGGACGGGCAACCGTCTGGATCGCCTGCAGGAAGTCATAGGCGCGCGCCGCCGCCATGGCATCGCGCAGATCCGGCGGGCCTGGCAGCTTGTTATCAATGACGTCGAGCTCGGTCACCAGCACGTCAAGACCCATGGAACGGATCTCGGCGATGAAGGCCGACAGCCCGTCGCGATCGATCGCCACTTCGCCGCGCAGGTGGCCCTGCAGCCCGATCGCATGGAGCGGCGTGTTGCGCAGCTTGAGATCGCGGATCAGCCGCAGGAAGGCCTCGCGCTTGCGGCGGAACCGGTCACCGACATATTCGATGTCATATTCGTTCATCACCAGCTGAGCCTGCGGATCGATCCGCGCGGCGGTACGCAGCGCCAGCGCGATATGCGCTTCGCCCATGCGCTGCTGCCAGATGCTCGGGCGGATGTCGGACCGGCTCGCCGGATCGTCCGGAATCGGCTCGTTGATCACATCCCAGCTCTTGATGCGCCCGCGATAGCGTCCCATCACCGTCTCGATATGGCCTACCAGTTCGCGCTCGGCCTCGGTGCTCGAACCGATCGTCTTGGTCCACTCCGGCATCGCGCCATACCAGACCAGCGTGTGACCACGCATCTCCATGCCATTCTGGCGCGCAAACGCCATGTGCCGGTCCGGCTGGTCGAAGACGAAGCTCTCCCGTGTCGGGCGGATGTCCGCCCATTTCAGGCCACCCTCGCCGACGATCTGGCGGCAATGGGCGATCAGCGCCGAGCGGTAGGCGGGCTCGTTCTGGAACGGCCAGTCCCGGATTGCCGCGCCGAACGGAATCGCCCAATCGGCCGAGCGCGGGCGGTCTGAGGCCGCAGCCGGCGACGTCAGCAGCGTCCCCAATGGAGACGACGCGCCGATGGCAAGGCCAAAGGCGGTCTTCAAACTGGTCAGCAACGTATCGCGGCGGGACAGCATGGCATTCCTCCGGGCTCCCCCACGCAACTCCTATACCGGATCCGGGCGACGGGCGCCGGATGAGGTGACGCACCCGTCGCGCTCGACGAAGCCACGGAAATTGCTCTACAAAGATCGACTAACCAAATTCTGACAGGCCAGACGCAGGCAAGAGGGGCACATGGCAAAGGCGATCCGTATCCACAAACCGGGCGGACCGGAGGCGATGGTCCATGAAGACGTCGCGATGAAGCCCCCGGGCCCGGGCGAGGCCTATATCCGCCAGACCGCCATTGGCGTGAACTTCATCGACATCTACCAGCGCTCCGGCATCTACCAATTGCCAAGCCTGCCGCACGGCATCGGAATGGAGGCGGCGGGCGTGGTCGAGTCGGTCGGCCCAGGTGTCACCGAGGTCAAGGCCGGCGATCGCGTCGCCTATGCCGGTGGGCCGCCCGGCGCCTATGCCGAGAAGCGCATGATTCCCGCGGCGACGCTGGTCAAGCTGCCGAAGGCGATCGACGACAAGACCGCAGCCTGCATCATGCTGCAGGGAATGACGGCCCGCTATCTCCTCAAGGAAACCTATCAGGTGAAGAAGGGCGACTACGTTCTTGTTCACGCCGCCGCCGGCGGCATGGGCCTGATCCTCTGCCAATGGGCGAAGGCGCTGGGCGCCATCGTCATCGGCACGACCTCGACGGAGGAGAAAGCCAAGCTCGCGGCGAAGAACGGCTGCAAGTTCCCAATTCTCTACACATCGGAGGATTTCGTCGCCCGCGTGAAAGAGATCACCGGCGGCAAGGGCGTGCAGGTCGTCTATGATGGCGTCGGCAAGGACACGTTCCTGAAGTCGCTGGAATGCCTGGCCTCGCGCGGACATCTGGTTCTGTTCGGCGCGGCCTCCGGCGCGCCCGACCCGATCTCGCCGAGCGCCTTGCAGCCGAAATCAGCTTCGCTGACCCGCCCGACGCTGTTCCACTATGTGGCAACGCGGAAGGACCTCCTCGCCAACGCGAAGGACGTGTTCGAGGTCGTCAGCGACGGTACGGTGAAGATCCAGAAGCCCAAGGAATATGCGCTGAAGGATGTCGCCAAGGCCCACCAGGACCTGAACGGGCGCAAGACCACTGGCTCGATCATCCTGATCCCCTGAACTGAAAACGGCGCCGGTTCGCCCGGCGCCGATCTCATGTCGATCAGCCGTTGGACCTGGGGCCGATCCCTGGCGGCACGTTGAGGAATGACGACCCACCGGACGGCGCGGGCTGACCCGGCGCTGGGTAGCCCTGCTGAGGCGGCGGCGACTGGGGATAGCCCTGCGGCGCATAGCCCTGTGCCGGATAGCCCTGGCCCTGCGCGGGATAGGGCTGCGGCGGATAACCCTGCGGCGGATAGGGCTGCGCCATCTGCGGCATCCCCGCTGCAGCGAAGGCTGGAGCAGGCTGCGGGGCGCCGCCGGCCGCGCGACGGCGTTCGGCCAGCACCTTCAAGCCATAGGCTGCGGCAACGCCAGCGACGATCAGGCCGATCGACATCACCGGCCGGTGCCAGAACCACGCGATCGCGACCGTCGGCAGATAGACGACGAAGGTCAGTGCGAAGGCGATCAGGCCGGCGCCGGCTGCCATAGCACTGCCGAGGATCGGAATGATGTCAGCGAGGATCACGAAGGGCCGGAGCACCAGGAAGAAGCCGATGAACATCACGAGGAAGGCCACACCGCGCAGGATCCAGGTGAGGATGCGGTTGGCTTCCTGCGCATGGGCGAACAGTTCCTGCGAGGTCTTGATGCCGGTCTCGGCCAGGAAGACCTGCCGTTCGTTGGCGGCGATATAGGGCCCGAAACCGCGGCCAACCTGACGGCCGACAATGCTGACCGGCCCCTCGGGCAGGATCATGTAGGTGATCCTGAGATCGCCGATCTGGGCATTCTGCGCATCGTCACCGACATAGACACTGCCGTCGGAAATCCGCGCCCGGTTGTTGAAGCGCTGGTTGAAGGGTCCCAACGCCTGCTGCGTCAGGTCGAAGCGGCGCTGGGCACCGCTGCCGAACAGGCCGATGACCCGCTCGTCCGCCGTGAAGCCGCCGATGGTTGCGTCAGGCGAGGTCTGGGTGCGCCCGGTCAGCGGCATGCGCGGATTGCGGTGGCTGTCGGCCTGGCGGAAGCGTGAGGAATCGATCGGACGGTCCGACCAAACCCGCTCATAGGAATAGGTGGTGGTGCGCGTCTGTGAGCCACCGACATTGCTGCGGCTCTCGGTCTTCTGTTCCTCTTTCCACTGGAACATCTCGACCCGGCGTTCGATGCGCACCGCCTGGGTCCGGACCTGGAAATCCTCGTCGCCGACCTGCGACCGCGACCTGAGGTCGCCTGTCGTGAAGATCAGCTTGCCCTCATTGGCGGGATTGACCTGCGCCGAGGGGACGGTGACCGTCACCGAAGCCCCCTCATTGAGCGCGCGGGTGGTGCCGATGGCTCGGCCCTCGTTCCAGAAAATGCCCCAGACCGTGGCTGCAACCAGTCCCAGGCCGATCAGGATGCCGACCAGCGACTGCATCAGCCGTTGGAAGAAGCCGACATGTTCCGTCGTGCTGTCACCATCGACGCCGTCGGAAACACTGTCCGAGGACGTGTTCGACCAGCCGCCATCCGAGTCCATGCTCATGGAATTCCCCCGTAATCCACATAGGATGGACGACTAAGCCGCCCTTCTGTTTCAGGCCTGCGTCATGGGGCAAATGGGGTGTTTCTCCGCTCCCCGTCACGCCGCCCGGGGGCCCCGGTTCAAGGGGCCGAAATCAGCCGGTAGCCGATGCCCCGCACGGTCTGCAGATGCGTCGGATTGGCGGGATCGACCTCGATCTTCCGCCTGAGCCGATTGACCTGCACATCGACGGTGCGCTCGTTGATATCACCGCCGGGTGCTGCGAGATCGTAGCGCGGCACGGTCTCACCGGGCTTCACCGAGAGGACCCGCAGCATGTCCTTCTCGCGATCGGTCAGCCGGATCAGTTCGTCACCGCGCTTCAGCTCCAGCCGGCCGATGTGGAAATGGAAGTCGCCGAAACGCACCGATTCCACCGCCGGCTGCTGAACCGGCATGGCGCGCCGCAGAATGCCGCCAATCCGCAGGATCAGTTCGCGCGGCTCGAACGGCTTCGGCAGATAGTCGTCTGCGCCGATCTCAAGCCCGGTGATGCGATCGGAAGGCTCCGAGCGCGCAGTCAGCATCAGGATCGGCACCTCGGCCGCCTGTTCCGTCTTGCCGGCCCGAATGGCGCGGGCGAGGTCGAAGCCCGTCTCGCCAGGCATCATGACGTCGAGGATCAGAAGGTCGAAGGTCAGGCCATTGAGCCGTCCCCTGGCCGCCTTGGCATGTTCCGCGGTGGTCACCCGGTAGCCGTTATTGGTCAGGAAGCGCGCCAGCGTCTGCCGGATCACCCGGTCATCATCGACCACCAGCAGGTGAGGCGCCTCGTCGGAGGGCATCTTGGCCGCCACGCTCATCGCGTCATCGCTCCTTGCCCTTCTGCCCCAGCAGGTCAGCCTGGGTGATCAGACGGGTTACGCCCTCGCGCTCGTCGGGATTGATCATCGCGAACAGGAAGCGGGTGACCATGTCGCGCGAGGCTCCCGACACCTGCAGCGCCCGTGCAAAGCGATCAGCCTGGAGCCGGGACAGTTCCAGCGCCAAGGCCTTGCCCTTCTCGGTAACGGTCAGCAGCCGCTGCCGCCGGTCAACCTGGCCCTCGCGCTGCAGGATGAACCCCTGCTCGACCAGCTCGCGCAGCACCCGCGCCAGGCTCTGCTTGGTGATCTTGAGAATGTCGAGCAGGTCTGCCACGCGAATTTCGGGATGCCGGTCGACAAAGTACAAAACCCGATGGTGCGCGCGCCCGAACTGGAACCTTTCGAGCACGTGATCGGGGTCGCCGACGAAGTCGCGATAGGCGAAAAAGAGCAGCTCTATCAAATCGTAAGCAGGCTCCCGCGGGCCCGCCTCGCTTGCCGCCCGCTCCAAACCGCCGGATGGCCGGCGCTGGGCCGGCGAGACATTTATGTCAGCCATGTTGACATATTCGATGCCGATTGTTACTCATTTGCCCGCATTCACGAAACGATCGTACCGAAACGGCCTTATTGCCGTGCCGAGAATCGCCTCTGACGGCGTCTCTCACGACCTTCAGGTTAACCGGACACGATCCGCTTCGCAAAACGGTGCCCGCGGCCCTTGTGGACCCGGCATCATCGAGGAGGAGAAGACCATGACCCTGATCCCGTTCCACGACCGCGACGGCTTCATCTGGATGGACGGCAAGATGGTTCCCTGGCGCGAGGCGCAGGTCCATGTCCTCACCCATGCCCTGCATTACGGCTCGGCCGTGTTCGAGGGCGAGCGCGCCTATGGCGGCACGATCTACAAGTCGACCGAGCATTCGGCCCGCCTGCGTCGTTCGGCTGAATATCTGGATTTCGAGGTTCCCTTCACCGTCGCCGAGCTCGATGCTGCCAAGGCCGCCGTGCTGAAGGCCAATGGCCAGACCGACGCCTATGTCCGCCCGGTTGCCTGGCGCGGTTCGGAGATGATGGGCGTGTCGGCCCAGCACAACAAGATCCATGTTGCCATCGCGACCTGGGAATGGCCGAGCTATTTCGATCCCGCGACCAAGATGAAGGGCATCAAGCTCGACATCGCCGAATATCGCCGCCCCGATCCCGCAACCGCGCCCTCGGCCTCGAAGGCCGCCGGCCTCTACATGATCTGCACCATCTCCAAGCACAAGGCCGAGCGGAAGGGCTATGCCGACGCGCTGATGCTGGATTGGCAGGGCCGCGTTGCCGAGTGCACCGGCGCCAATGTCTTCTTCATCAAGGATGGCAAGATCCACACCCCGATCGCCGACTGCTTCCTCGATGGCATCACCCGCCAGTCGGTCATCGCGGTCTGCAAGACGCTCGGCTTCGAGGTCGTCGAGCGGCGCATCCTCCCCGAGGAACTGTCGACCTTCAACGAGTGCTTCATCACCGGCACGGCGGCGGAAGTGACCCCGGTTGGCGAGATCGGCCCCTATTCCTACACCCCCGGCAACATGTCGAAGGTGATCATGGAGAGCTATTCGGCCGAAGTGATGCCGAAATCGGCCAAGGCTGCCTGATCGCCAAAAACGCGGCCTGATCGTCAGAACAGGCGACCGCCGAGCGGGATCTCCCGCTCGGGCTGGAGGAGGACGACGGCGCCCTCCTCGTCGGGGACGCCCAGCGTCAGAACTTCCGACATGAATTTGCCGATCTGTCGCGGCGGGAAATTCACCACAGCCAGAACCTGCCGGCCAATGAGCTGGTCCGGCTGATAATATTTGGTGATCTGGGCCGAGGACTTCTTCCGGCCGATCTCCGGGCCGAAATCGATCACCAGCTTGATCGCCGGCTTGCGCGCCTCCGGATAGGGTTCGGCCTCGACAATCCGCCCGACGCGGATGTCCACCTTCAGGAAATCATCGAAGCCGATCGGCCCCGGCCTGTCATCGCCCTGCATGCCGAGCTCCGTTCAGACCGGCGTGACGTTGGGGTCGCGCAGGTCATCGCCCCGCCAGCCGCCTTCGTTCCGGCTGCTGTCCCGGTCGCGCCAACGGTCGCGCGGCCAGCTGGAGCGGCAGAACATGCGGGGAGCCGACATCAACGCCCTGAGTGGCGCGGCAAGGCGCTCAGCCTCGCGCAGCATCGTCGCAGCACGGCCGGCACGTGCCAGCTCTTCGTCGAGCTTGCGCATGGTGCGAGCCAGCGCCGGATCCTCGTCATCCAGCCAGACCTTGATCACCTTGGCGAAGGTCGCGGCCATGCCCTGCGCCTTCAGGCCCCCGGTCGGTCC